>DAOTYY010000155.1:0-24891 GCA_034434695.1 Anaerolineaceae bacterium | reverse complement strand
CACTCTCGCCATCGCAGTATCATCAACTTCTTTGTAAATGTGCTGTGCGGCTTGATTGCTTACTGCCGCCGTCCATCAAAACCGTCTTTGGGCTTGGACGAGTACCTTCCCTTGCCCGCCTAACCCGAATTCACGTTGTTTATGTACATGTAACTTGTAACGGTAAATGCTGGTCAGCAGCGGATTAGTCTACAACTTTCATTACAGTTTTTCTTAAATCATCTGTTTCTGCAAAACAACAGAAATAAAATTTTGTCTCGAAGCTGGGCTTGTGATCGTATGTTTTGGGGTTTTGGTTGATTTTGAGACTATAATTTTGCATATGAAGAGTGGGCTTGTGAAGCTGGTATTACTGCGTCATGGTCAAAGTACCTGGAATCTGGAGAACCGTTATACCGGCTGGACGGATGTAGATTTAACGGAAGAGGGGGTGCGTGAAGCAAAGCAGGCGTCCGATACATTGCGTTTAGCCAGGATAGAACTTGACGTTGTTTTTACCTCTGTTTTAAAACGCGCTATTCGGACTGTGTGGATTGTGCTGGATGGTCTTGATCGTATGTGGTTGCCGATAGAAAAGCATTGGCGCTTAAATGAGCGGCATTATGGTGCTTTGCAAGGTTTGGATAAGCTGGCATCAGCAAAAATATACGGTCACGAGCAAGTCTATCTTTGGCGTCGCAGCTTCCATGTGCGCCCGCCACAATTGCAGGAAGGTGACCCGCGTTCTCCTTATTTTGACCGGCGCTATGCTGAAGTGCCAAAAGAAGATTTACCGCTTGGCGAATCGCTTGAGGATACTCAGCGCAGAGTACTGATTTTGTGGCAGCAGAGCATCGCACCACGTCTGCGCGCTGGACAGGGGGTTTTAATTGTAGCGCACGGCAACAGTTTGCGAGCTTTAGTTACCTACTTAAACCAGATTCCAGAGTCAGAGGTACCTGAATTGCACATTCCAACCGGTATTCCATTGCTCTACGAGTTCACGCGTGATCTCCGAATTGTCAATTTTCATTATCTAGGTGATCCGCGGTGTGTAAGAGAATCGGAAGAAGCGCTACGCAAACAGGGGATGATCCGTCAGGGTATAAGGTTTCCAGCGCGTGTTATACGTAGAACGGTTTGATAGCTTATTTTGCTTATATGGATTTACCGATAAACTGCATGAATACCTGATTGCCAAGCAGCCGCCCACGTCGTGTCAATCGCAAGGTGTCACCGTTTTCCCCCACCCATTCCAGTAAACCATTTTGAGCAAGAGTCTGGATTTCCCTGCCAAAGACGGATTCTAACGGTTTCCCAAACCGTTCAACGAATTTTCTTTTCGAGATTCCCTCACGGGTTAATCTCAGACCTACCATCATGGTTTCCTGCATTTCAGTCACCTCGTCAATGCGCGTGTGGTGGATAGTGGCGGGACTGAGGGGAAATGACATGTTTCTGCCGTTCTGTACACGTTGGATGTACGTTGGAATGCGCAGGACATTGGAAAGCCGGTAATTGCCGGCATAGCCATGTGCTCCAGCGCCAAAACCCAGATAGGGCAGGTTGCGCCAGTATTGTAGATTATGTTCACAAGCCATCATATGCCCGCTTTGATTGCGTATAGCAAAATTTGAGATTTCGTACTGGGCATATCCGGCTGCTTCAAGTTGCTCTGTGGCAATCTCGTACATATCTGCAGACAGGTCATCATCTGGCACAGGTAAGATACCATTCTGTATTTTTTGGTGAAGCGGCGTACCTTGTTCGATGGTCAGCGAGTAGAGTGAGAGATGTTCCGGAGCAAGGGTGAGCGCTGTTTTGAGGGTATGTAACCAGTATTCCAGCGTCTGGTGTGGCAGCCCATAAATCAAATCCAGATTGAGATTCTTAAAGCTTGCCTGTCTTGCCCACTCTACCGCCTGTTCTACATCCTTAAGGCTGTGTTGGCGTTCGAGAAGTTTCAATTCAGTATCATGTGCAGACTGCATTCCCAGACTAAGACGATTGATACCTAGCCCATGCAATTCGGACAAGTAGGTTTGGGAAATTGTACCGGGATTGGCTTCAAGCGTTATCTCGGTAGTGGGTTGAATATTAAAGCAGTCATGAAGGGTAGAAAGGATTTGTCGAAGTGCGTCAATTGGTAGCAGCGAAGGTGTTCCACCGCCAAAAAAAACCGTGTGTACTGGCAACTTTTGTTTGGCTGAGCGACTGACCAATTCGATTTCACGGCAGAGTGCAGAGACATATTGGGGTATCAAATCTCCTTTGCCGGCATAGGTATTAAAATCACAATATCCACAGCGACAGTGGCAGAAGGGGATATGAATATAAATGCTGTAAAGTGTACTGATCATGATAAAAAGGATAGCATAAGGCAGGGCAGATGAGTAGGGGTAGCGAGTTTCTTTACAAGATTTGGCTTATGGTATAATCCTGAACTGCCGAGGGGTTCCCCGGTGTTCGATTGTTTGAAAAAGCCTATGAGTCCTGATACTGTATCTTTCCAAAGCAAGATTTGTCCCACCTGCGGAACCCGTTTGAACGAGAACGCTACTCGCTGTGTGGTGTGCGGGCGCACTTTCAGTGCGGCTGAAATCAGTGGTAAAAAAGTTCAGGGACCGCGTATGCCGGAGATTACGCTGAGCCTGCCGGTTGCACTTGGCATGATGGCACTAGTGTTGATGATTGGCGCTGCGGTTGTGTTTGCATTGTTGCGTTCGACAGGGCGGGTGATTGAGCCCACTGTAACACCGACAGTAACCCAGACACCAACTCTGACATTGACACCCAGCCCGACGGCAACCGAAACACCAATGCCCACTTTTACCCCGCTTCCACCTCTGGAATATGAGGTTAAGGAAGGGGATTACTGTGCGACTATTGCCGCGTTCTTCAAGGTTTCGGTGCAAAGCATTGTTCTTTTGAATAATCTGCCTGCGGATTGTGGCACGCTTTACATTGGACAGAAACTACTGATTCCCCAACCAACACCAACCGCTTCGCCTTTGCCCACTTCAACCCTGAGTGGTGCTGAGGCAACCGAAGCAGCCTGCCCTAAAGAATATTATAAGGTGCAGGAAAACGATACGCTGAGCGGCATCGCTCGTAGCTACAACGTTTCGATTGACACCATTAAGGAATATAATGGTTTGACCAGTGATGTGGTCTTTTCTGGTCAGACGCTGACTATTCCCCTATGCCAGCGTTTGCCAACCCCAGGCCCGACACCGACGCCAACGCTGCCGCCGCCGTATCCGGCTCCAAATTTGTTGTTACCGGCGGATGGTACGGCTTTTATGGCAAACACCAACACAATCACTTTACAATGGGCTTCTGTTGGCACTTTGCGGGAAAATGAAGCCTATCAGGTAAATGTGGAGGATGTTACCGATGGTACTGGGCGCAAACTGGTGGATTATGTGACCGATACCAAATTCACCGTACCTGCCAGTTTTCAACCAGTGGGAGACGTTCCTCACATCATCCGCTGGTGGGTGGTTCCTGTGCGGCAAATGGGCAGCACAAAGGATGGCCAACCCATCTGGCAGTCGGCAGGTGCGGAAAGTATACAGCGCACCTTTAGCTGGATGGGTGGTGTTGCGGGAATTACGCCTACCCCCTGATTCATTCGCTATTGTTGTTTTTCCTGTAAATAGCGCGTAGCCTGGATAGCGGCCGCAGCGCCCATGCCTGCTGAGGTGATGACTTGGCGATAATGTGGGTCAGCTACTTCGCCAGCCGCAAACACACCTGCAACGCTGGTGCGCATCAGCATATCTATGACAATATAGCCGCGATCATCCATCTCCAGTTGACCGGTGAATAGCTGCGTGTTTGGAGTGTGTCCAATAAAGATGAAGACACCATCTGTCGGGATGACGGTCTCATTATTTGTTTTGACATTGCGCACACGTACGCCGTTCACCGCGTTTTCGCCAAGCACTTCCGTAACAATAGAATTCCATGTGAAGCTGATTTTGGGATTTTCGAAAGCGCGTTTTTTCAGGATTGCGCCAGCACGCAGACTGTCACGCCGGTGAATGATATTGACGTCAGTGGCATAGCGTGTCAAAAAGATACCCTCTTCCAGAGCGCTATCGCCCCCGCCCACGACAACAACCTTTTTATCTTTGAAGAACCAGCCATCACAGGTGGCACAATAAGAGACGCCTTTGCCAGTTAGTTCACTCTCGCCAGGAACATTGAGATGATTGGGGCTGGCTCCAGTGGCAATAATCAATGTCTCTGCCAGATAGTCTTTTGAATAGGTTCTTACCACGAAAGGGCGCTGTGCTAAATCTACGCTTGTGGCTGTCTCAAAATCAAAGTGCGCTCCAAAGCGTTCAGCCTGTTGTTGGAATAATTCGCCTAATTTCAATCCCCCAACACCCTCCGGGAAACCGGGATAATTTTCGATGACGTGGGTTAACGATGCCTGTCCACCCAGTTCTGTGCCGGTCAGGACTATCGGTTGTAATTCAGCTCTGGCGGCATATAATGCCGCTGACATGCCTGCGGGTCCTGAACCAAGAATTAGAACTTTGACATGTTCGCTTTCAGTAGTTTGGGTGTCTTTTGCAAGAGCGGACAAATTAAAATCCATGTTGCACCTCGTTATGTATCGTCTTTGCGGGTATAAATTTTACTTTAGATAGTTCAAACAGGCAAAAGTTACGCTTCAACTGCCAGGTCTGTTTTATTGAGCGCCCGGTCCAGGATTTCAAATCCTTCAGCAAGCTGTTCGGATGTGATAATCAATGGCGGTATGATCAGAACAATATTCCAGTGAGTATAAAGAAACAAACCATTTTCCAAGCAATCCATCCGAAATGCTGTCATTTCGGGACTAGTTCCATTGAAGGGTGCAAGCGGTTCTCTGGTGTTTCGATTTCGCACTAATTCAATTGCACCAAACAACCCAATAGAGCGCGTTTCTCCAACTGATGGGTGCTTTTCCTCCAGTTGTTTAAGCAACTTGCTCATCACTTTACCTGTCTCATCTGCTTTTTCAACCAGATGATCGTTGCGCATTACCTCAATTACAGCAACTGCAGATGCAAGGGAAATTGGATGCCCATTAAAAGTTAATCCGCCTTCATACACACGCTCGTCATAGGCGGCGGCAATTTCCGGTTTTATTGCGACCGCGCCGAGTGGCGCATAACCGGAGGTTAGTCCCTTAGCCATGGTCATGATGTCTGGCACTACCTGCCAGTGTTCAACAGCAAACCATTTTCCGGTTCGCCCAAAGCCGCTCATCACTTCATCAGCGATAAAAACAATCCCATATTTGTCGCATAATTCTCTGACACCTTGCAGATAACCCTGAGGTGGGATAATGATCCCATTTGTTCCAGTGACTGTCTCGAGCAGAATGGCAGCAATGGTTTGGGGATTTTCATACTGAATAATTTCTTCAAGATGGTTGAGATAATCCTGCGTAAAAACTTCTTCGGAAACTTCCGGGTTAGTGCGGTGAAAGGTGGAGCGATAGCGATAGGGGTCCAGGAAATGAACAACCCCTGGCATGACGGTTGGTTCCCAGGCTACACGGCGAGGATCGCCTGTGAGGGCAAGAGCGCCATACGTTGCTCCATGATAAGAACGATAGCGGGTTAAGATTTTATGCCGACCTGTGTAGCCACGCGCCAGTTTAATTGCATTCTCGTTGGCATCTGCACCCCCTGAGGTGTATAGAAAGCGGGTTAAACCAGGTGGGGTGATTTCACTGAGCAGTTTGCCCAACGTAGCGCGGGGGCGGGTTGCCATTTGCGGACCTGCAAAGGGAAGCTCTTGCGCCTGATGAATGATAGCGTCAATCACCCGTTGATCCCCATGTCCAATGTTGACGCACATGACCATTGAATTAAAGTCAAGATAACGTTTATCGTTTACATCCCAGAAATAGACACCTTGGGCACGTTTAACCGGAATGGGCGAGACTTTTTTTGTGCTGACCAGGTCCAAAAGTTATGTGCCAGCGAAAGCGGAAGAATTTGAGAATCTGGTATCTCGTACATGTACACCTCAAAAGGACTATCTGTTACAATCCTATCACAAAATCAAGCCTGGAGATAAGATGAGAAGGCATGGACATGTCTGACTTATGTTCTGGTTCTTTGCATCCCAAAGCATTAGAGGGCATTTCATTGATTAACGAAGGGAGATACTTTGAAGCTCATGAAGCCCTGGAAATTGCCTGGCGGCAGGAAACCAGCATTCTGCGAGAGTTATATCGAGGTATTTTACAGGTGGGTGTGGCGTATTATCATTTGTTGCGAGGCAACTACGTTGGAACGCTCAAGATGCTGGATAAAGCTGAACAGTGCTTGCAGCCGTTTCCGGAGGTATGTTGCGGCATTCATGTAGCAGGTCTGAGGGCAGATGCTGCGCGGGTGAGAAGTGAATTACTCCGACTCGGACCGGGCGGCTTAAACCGTTTTGACTGGACTTTACTCAGGACAGTTGAACTGGCTGAATAAAATAATCAAGCAGGGGTAGGCTTTATTATCCGCAATATAAACCAAACCACCAAAGGACACCCAGCCAGTTAATGACAATACTTGCCAATATCAGCGCTTTCAAGGTGTTTGAAACATGCTTGCCAACAGAAGCGGAGAGAATTGCTATCATTTGAGTAGATGGGAAGAAATGTGGTTGGCGGAAACTTGAGCGATAAACCAAATACAGGAATACCAGTGTTTGACCAAACAAGGCAACGATCCAAACTGATAATCCTTGAAACCGTTGATCGACCAGTAACAACATGCCAAATCGTTCATCAATCCGCAAGTTAAGGAGCAAGAGTAAGCTACTGCCGAGCACGAATAGAAATGCGGCAGAAAGAAAAACCTCTAGCAAATGCTGTTTTTCTAATAACTCGTGTTCTATCCTGTAGACAGTCCTTGTCCGCCAGGCAGGGGATATAATTGCTTTGAATGTCAGGAAAAACAGATTGGCGCACAGGAAAATTGTGCAACCGATAGCCATCAATCGTTGTACAGAATAGCCAAATAATAGAGCGCTCTGCGGTTCGGAAGGTTTCCAATCCAGCGTTAGGATGGGAATTATGCTCTCAAGCGTGATGAGTATAAGTACCAGTAAAAATATACGGTTTTTATTCACTTAGGATAGCCGTTTGACAAAATATACTCGATTTAGAAGTCTTAACTTATAGAGGGAATTATACCCTTTTCAACAGCTCAGCTTTTTTCTGTTGAAATTCCTCTTCTGTCAGAATACCTTTTTGCCGAAGCTCATCTAACTTGGCAATCAGTTCAGGGATACTATCCCCGACACTTTTGGCTCCCGGGGTATTTCCATTTTCCAAATGTGCTTTAGCATTGATCATCGCTGCCTTGAAACGGATTGGGTCGCCAATGAAAGTAAAGCGGTTAATACCCAGCTCGCTGGCAGTCAGGATTTCAATATCCCCGAAGTTGAATAACCGTCCCCAAAAAGACCGTTGCATTTTGAGGTCATTTACTTTTTCCAGAGATGAATCGGTAACATTTTTGTTGACGATACCCAAAATTTGAATAACTCTACGGTTGGTCACAATGTACTTATGGTTGTACCAGTTCAGGTAATCATAAAAACCGCTGATAATGGGAATCAAGAGCAGTGCAAATCCTAATGCAGCCAAGGGTATAGCGGTTGTGATGAGCAACATGATAACCAAAACAATGGTCAGAAGGAAGAGTACAATTTCCACCAGGATTGCCTGCAGGAGCTTAAACCAGTGCTGGTGTGTGACCAGAATGATGTGTTCATTTTCTCCCAATAGATTTTGCAGGTAGGTATCTTTCATCTCGGCAAACTCGCTTTCATCAAGTGAAGGAAATTGGATATGTTAATTATCGCACAAGTTCGGCAAACAAAGGGTTGTCATTCGGAAAATTCTGGCGTATAATTTCAGCAGTTGTTACGGGGCGTGGCGCAGTCCGGCTAGCGCGCTTGCATGGGGTGCAAGAGGCCCTGGGTTCAAATCCCAGCGCCCCGACTCCAGACAGATTACATCTGTCATCAGGTAATGCAAAGTGTCTGTGGTAGGCCATTTGGAGAAAATGACCATGAACACAGACACCTTACTTTCTAAAGCCATCGAAGGCTTTTTGCTCGCTCGTGCCGCCGACGGTTACAGTCCAGCTACTCTGGAACAGTACCGCTGGGCGCTCAAAATGCTTTTAGAGATGGGGGATAAGCCATTGAAGCAAATAGACATTGCTCATTTGCGCAATTTCATGGCATCTGTACAACAAAAACCAGGCTTATCGGCTACGTCTGTTTTTCATGTCTGGAAAGCCATTCGAGCCTTTTACAAATGGACATCGGCAGAAGGATTGTCGGACCGTCCAGACAAACTACTCAGTAAGCCTAAAGCCGCTTACCGTGAAATTAAGCCATTTAGCAAAGAAGAGATTCAAGCCTTGCTCAAAGCCGCAGAACGCACAAAGCCGTCTGAGGGACGGCGGAAATCCTTTACCATGCGCCGTCTGACCGCTCTGCGTGACATTGCTATCATCTTGCTTCTACTCGACACCGGCATCCGCGCGTCCGAACTATGCCGACTGACCGGCAATGACATTGATTTGCAAAACGGACTGGTTACTATCCATCCCTGTCGGTCTGGCGTCAAATCCCGTCCCCGCATTATTCCTATTGGTCAGATCACACGCAAAGCCATTTGGCGTTATCAATCTCATACTGAGTGTGGAGAAAAAGTTTTCGGTTTGAATCGTAATGGTCTTTTACAACTACTTCGCAGCCTGGGTGAGCGTGCTGGTGTCAATAACGTCCACCCCCATCGCTTTCGCCATACCTTCGCTATTCAGTATCTGCGCAACGGCGGCGATGTATTCACCCTGCAGCGTTTACTTGGACGCAATTCTTTGCAGATGGTAAAACACTATCTCAATTTAGCTGATACAGATACCCAGTCCGCCCACCGCCGCGCCAGTCCGGTGGACCGATGGCGGTTGTAGAATTATAAAAGATTAGCGGTGGAGACCGTCGCCTTTAGTGACAGAGGAAACCGCATACCTCTATATTAATTCCAGTGGTATTTTCCATTTATCTGCAAGATATAACTCAAGTTGACGAATTTGTTCAGATGATTTTACATCTGAATAAAAAATCACCTCATAATATTTCCAAAGATTTGCGTTGTGTGTACGATCATATCCGAATCGGTTTTGGCTTACATTGGCGGTTGTCACAACCGTAATTACCTGCGCCCCTGTGCGCCATTCGTATGATGTCGGCGTGATCGTAGTTCCGTTGATTCGCCAACTTCCGTTTTTCACCTCATCTGCCGCATATGTGGCATGTAAACAAGTGATTGTTCCACCATGCCAATTATAGTTGCTGCTGTCGCTGATCAAGAATCCGTAACCACCACAGTAGTCTGCTGCAATGGCAACTGTGCGGATAGATGCTGCCGTATAGCTGACATATCCGGTTGGGTGATAAATATGGAAACCATTTTTCTTTGTAACCGGATGTTTACAGTATATGACCCCTGTACACGTACCATTTCTGCCAGAATTAGATTTATCGCTGATTATACTGATCGCTTCACTTTCATTTCCAGTGTTATCACTCAAATCGTACCAGAGAATCAGATTGGATAAATTTGCTGGAGAAAACAACTGTGATCTTGTCCGCGTTGGATCGATCAAACCCGCCGTTCGTGTGTGTGTACGTCGTGCGTGATCAAGAACATCTGTCAATTTCATGCCTGAATCCTGTTTACATATCCGCCAATCAAAATTACATTTGCTGTAGATGCAAAAGCGCGTACATTGTTTTCGTTCTGTAACACCAATCCCGGTACAACAAGTGTCAAGCCTGCCTTTGGCAGCAAAGTTGTTGTGATTCTGTCATCCGGATCTGTAGTTCCACCCCATTCAATGGTTAGTGCTGTATCCGTCGTTCCCTGATTCATCGCGTAAAGCCAGACCTCATCATAATCAATCGTCCCGCTTACTGCTGTATGAATAACGGTTCCGGGCGAACTGGTTGCAGTTACCTTGATCAATCGTCCATTTGTTGAACCGCTTAATTTGAGTTTCGAAAACGATGCCACCTTTTTCTCCTAACTGAAAACCTGAACAGCCAAAATATCCAAACTTCCTCCGCCTGTAGCCAAGCGGATAACGCCGTTTCCTTCATCTGTCAACGTTCCGTTGGATACCCTGATGGTTGTCACACTGGATACACTCGGCGTTCCATCCAATTCCTCAACAGCTATTCCGCCTCCTCCGCTGCCAGGCGGGATTGCCCATGTACCGTCACCGCGCAAATAGACTTCTGTGTTGCCTGGCAGTTTTGGCAGCAGTCCGTGCCGCTGCGTTGTTGCATTTAAATTGGTTGTATCGTCCGGCTCGCCAAGACTGTCCAGCTTGATGCCGGATGGTATCACCGATGCTGTAAGCTGCTGATTGGTGATGGACAAGTCAATCGTTGTGCTGTCTACAACCGTTACAGGATCATGTCCTCCAACTTCATCAGATGTGTGAGTATGTTTCATAGGAAAACGCAAATCCACAATATCCGTATTGACCTGCGCTTCTTGGATTTGAGTTTGCAGCGCATATAATCTTACTGCTCCTAACACATACGCCGTTCCCTCAGGCATTTGTGGTATATGAGCAAGCGATAATGCTGAAACATCCACATCATTGCCTTTTGTCGTCCGAATAATCCCGGTATTATCAACAGTAATCAGCACATAACAGGCTTTACCGTCTACCACCGGACGGTACGGCGCTAAATCTAAGGTGCCCGCTATAAGTTTATATCCATTCCGCGTCCAGCCGATTGCGCGGTAAACTGTTATTTTCAATCCCCCTGCCGGAGTAATCCGCCACGGCATGATCTGACGCAGCTGCATATACACAATATCGTTCCCGCCGGGAAATTCGTGATTTTTGTGATGTTCGGTCGTCCCATATCTTGCATCTCGATCATCCGTCAATCGCACCGATAGCACCTGCAGCAAATCCGGTTCCAGCGGGTCGTATCCAACAAAAACAGGCAAACCCGGCTGTGGTGCTACTCGCGCATTGAATACACTCAGTGTCTGTTCTCCAACGCGCACATATACATAGCCCGGTTTGCCATTCACTTTTACAACCCCGGACACATCTCCCAAAACTGCTGGGAATATCTCCGGCTTGTTTTGTTTTTTCGTCAAAACTCTTTGAATTGCATGCTTTATATTCATCACGATCCCAACAAATTAATATGCCGGCACACATTCCATAGATATACTGAATCAATAAGGATTTTCTTTGTCGTCAGCGGCCAAAGCAGCCAATCCACTTGAATGTCAACATTATATGCCGGTCTCGTCAGTGTACCTGTCCATGTTGTACCATACACAATCAACATATCTCTTTCTGCTAACGGTGTACGTACCGTATTTTGCAGTACAGCATAACCCTCTAATATCGTCCCTTCCTTCGGACCATAGACCTTTGCAATATCCGGCTCAGATCCTTTGTGAAAACTTAGACGAGCTTCCCGAGGATCATTCGGCGGCCAATTCTCTTCAATTATTCCAATCCTGGTAGATATTCTTCCATAGATGTATACCCACCAGTTATTATATCCTCCTGGTTTGTCCAGCTTGATTTTATAACCCGTAAATGACCAAAATGCAGTATTCCACCTGCCTGCTGCTCTCAGCCATACTCCCCCTCCTGCATATGTACCCCAGGCGAATTCTGCATTGTTATGACTGCTCCACGGATGTTCAAGATACTCCAATGTAACTGTGGTCGGATTAATTGGCTGCACCGCACTGCTGTTCAACGCAATCTCCACACCCCAGCAATCTGCACCAGCCGGCAGATTGAAATATCCTGTTCTCTGCCTGCTGTCTATTACGGGATCATGTATCCCCGCTGCAATTCGATTACCTTGCCGATCCAGCAGATAAACCGAATACCAATCATCCGCGGTTGTTTCCCGCCATTCTATTGAGTCATAATTGCGGCTCAAAAACTGCGCATTGATAGTGTATCGCGTCGGATTGGGTGACGATCCGGGACGAGCATAGAACAAACTATATGATCGTAACGCAGTATTCTGTATTTCCAGAGCACCGCTGATCCATTGATTATAGGGTCCATTTGCCGAAGTATCCGTCCCGCTGCGGCAGGGCAAGCTTGGGGCATCTACTTGAGGAGATATAGCCCACATTAGCGGCATCACAGTTCCAATTGGTTCGATTACCCAACTATCATCAAGTTCTGGCTGTGCCGGTATGTTGACCACAGCCGTTTGGGGCGGAAGAATCGTAGTGCTGATAGATGAAAACACCTCCGGCTCGGCAGTGATATTCATATAAAGCGCGCCGCTTTCTGGATTGTGCTCAAGAGCCGCTTCACGCGGAATAATTCTGCCTGTATAAGCTAGCTTACGGGGATTGTCATTACTGCTAATCGAAATCTCCAGATATTGATTTGGCACCAGAGTAATCAATCGATTAGCACTGACAAATTCAATTGACAAATCAAATTTTCGGTTTTCTCTGTTGTAAATTAGACCAGCCAATTTGTTGGCTGATGTTTGATCACGGAGTAATAGGCGGTCTTTTACAAGTACTTTTCCTGTTCTTGCAAATACTTTGCCCGGCGCGGATGACATTATGGGTTTGTCTCCCGCTACACCGGACAATTCAACCAGTGCGACTTCTTGTGTCTCACGATATTGTATTTCCAATCTGGAGTAATCATCCTTTGTTAAGGTCATGATTACCGGAATGTTTGCCCGGCTTTCCTCCTCCAGATAATTTGCATCAATTTGTACGAATAACCGTCCAAAAGGATCACAACGCGGCGAAGCAAGAATACTGCTTTCAGCGATTGTCTTGATTTGCTGCCATAAATCTCTGCTCACGTCTTGTAATGCTTTAGCCCGTCTTGTATCACCACTCAAGAAAAAGTCCACCGCATTATTCAATGTAGAACGGTAGTACAGCAAATGAAATAAAAATTTGTCAACTGTCAAATTCTGAATTTCCGTCCATCTAGTTGGAACTCCGTTTACATTTTCAATCCCGACAGGGAATCCGGTAATTTTAGATAGCAAATGATTTGTTCCCTTGATACTGAGTATAGCAACACCATTTTTGTCATCAATCGTACATTCAGATTCATCTATCCAGCCAATTGCAAAAATATTTTCCGCGCCAGCGATTGGTCCAATGGATTGGGGGTACTCCTCTGCGAATAAAATAACTTTACTGTTGTCGCGTATGGAAAAATTCGGGGTTATCGGCAATTGTATTGAAAATTCAAAACCGCCGCGTTCGGTGTTTCCACGAAAAGATGTTAGCTTGACTTCCAAAGGAGGATTAGTGTCATTGTAAACATGTACTGTTCGGTATCCTGTTGAAGTTTTTCCATTTGCTGCAGTGATCTGGCATCTTACCAATATCCTTCCCGGTGTGTTGGCAGTCAAAGTCGGAGTTGCTGTATTGGCATTCGATAAACTGGCATTTCCGCGCACAATTTGCCAAGAATAACCCGTAATCGTTGAACCTAATACCCATGATTTGGAAGCATCTAATTGAGTCGAAACGCTGCTGCCGGTTAGTTTCAAAACCCTATCCGGTCCCATGCAAACCACCGGTGCAAAATTAGCATGTTGATCGCTGTAAGCAATATCGTAATCTATGTAAGGCGTATTTCCAACAATGCGCAGATGACGCGGCCAGATTGCAAATTCATCAATGACGGTCAAATATAAATTGTCTTCCCAACGAATTTCGGATGTCTCTCCAATATAAGCAGTGCTTGTCGTCCATGCTTTTCTTACTCGTGCTTGCCCCCTCTCCCATGTTCCCGGCGAAGTCCCCACCAAAACGGTCATCCCCGGCAACACATTTGAAAGATTCCCGCTGGCATTGTCATACGCAACCTGCGCAATCCGATCGTGTGTCGGAAAGGTCTGATTGACCTGGCACCGATACACCGTAACAGGCTGGTCAATGATAGCGAACAAGCGCGCTGCCAGACCGTCCGAACGCAAAATCGCAATTTCTTGAGGTGTCGCTGCCCGGCTCATACGACCTCCACTAAATTAGTAAACAAAACAGTAAATTCAAGCCGGTCGCGCCGTTTCGATGGGTCTCTTTCTTCTTCCTCAGGCCAATGCATGATTGCTTGATATGTGTGATAGGTATCATCATTTGCCAGTGTGCGAATATATACTGCGGCTGAAGCTCCTGGACAGAATGTTCGTAACTGCGCGCGCTGGGCAGAAGTTAACAATGCAAAAATCCAGCGGCAAGTCGGATAACCTCGTCCATAAGACTTACCGCTCGCCGCCATTATCCGTTCCGCGTAGTCCGTAAAAACCGACCGGGGCACAGGCAGCGGTGTTGCCAGCGCCTCAATGTTTGTCATTCCAGCTAGTGTGTTACCAATCCTGAAATCTGCCAATTTTTACCCTCCAAGCACTGCAGCCGATTTCAAATCTCGCCTCGCTAACAGCCGCTCTACTTCCCGTATTACCTGATTAAGTGTAAGCGATGATGTTTCAATTTGCATCTGGATTACCTTCCCCCCTGCATACTGAGTATCACGCAACAGAGATTGTGTCAGTGAATTTGGCACGATTGCCCCGCTTACTGAGGGAACAAACAATTCTGGTCCTTGTTCGCCTACAAGATATGCCTGTTGAGCGAATACATATCCACCTGAAGCACGTCCTCGTGGTTTGGTAGAAGTGGTAGTCAAAAATCCTTTTACCTGCTGCTCCAGCCAAGCGCGATAGCTCGCAGTCAATTCCATCCCTGCTTTTTGCAATATTGCCTGGTCATTTAAAGCCAAGGCTCGTAAGATATTTAACCTGTTCTGTTCAGCATTGTACAATTGTTGAAGTTCATTCTTGTATTGCCTGTCAAATTGTTCCAGTCGTTTACGTTGTTGTTCATTAAGTTGCCTTAACTCTTCAACGTATTGCGCCCTCAATTGCAACATACGTTGTTGGTGTTGTTTTGCCAGATCTGCCATTTGCGCACGGAATTCTTCCAATCTGCGCTGGCGCTGAAGCGCAAACTGTTCGTCCAATTCTTGAATTTGCCGCGTGAAATCCTCGGAGCGCCGGGCTGCCTGAATACGATAGGCTTCTTCCTCTTCCTGTCTTTGCCTTTCGTAGGCGCGCTGTTCGCGTATGATACCCAGCGCGTCGCGCTCTTCAATCAACTCTTGCAACCGCTCTTCATGATCAATGCGCAAGCTGCGCATGCGGCGCTGATGATCTTCCTCTGCACGCTGGACGTCAATTTGATAATTTTGCGCAATCTTCAAACGATTCCGATAATAATCCTGCTCTATCTGCCGTTCGGAGCGGGCAAAATCACGCATCAGCCGCTGACGCTGTTCTGCGTATTGGGCTATCAGCGAATTTCGGCTGTTTTCATAATTGCGTTCGATTTCAACTCGCCGTGCTGCGAATTCAAGAATAATTTGATTGCGTTCAGCCTGTGCACGCTGCTCATATTCAACGCGCTGGCTCTGCGCTTGTCTGTAAGCCTGATAGGCGTCTAATTGCTGTTGATAAACCAATGTAGTTTTTTCAACTGCCTGAGCGTTTTTTTCGATCACCCCAGTAAGCTCACCAATGGACAGAGCCCACCTTCGTGCCTGAACCTCCCCAAACAACTTCCCTGCGTAATACGCTGCAATGGTTGCTAACTGCCCTGGTGCATTTGCCAAATTCCGCTCTTGTCCAAATTTCGTTTGCGCTAGTGCGTTATATCCTGCATACGCTCCTATTCCAACTGCTGCAGTAACACCAACGTATGGATTGAGTAATGCTCCTTTGCCAAGTGCGCCGACAGAAGCCAACATTCCGCCTAAATTGAGCCCTTTTAGGGCACCGACCAGCATTGCTATTTGACCAGCCAATTGAGCAAACCCGCCAACCGTCAACAATCCGCCGCCAAGCAGCATTGCTGCTTTCACCAGCTCTGGATTCCGTTCAACAACAGCAGCAATTTTTTCTACCAGGTTTGCTGCCGCGCGAATTGCCGGGAGCAATTCTTGCGTTGCTACTGCTCCAATTCGTACAAAAGAATTTTGAATGTCTTGTTGTGCCTGCCGCCATTCTTGCGCCACAGTATCAAATGGAGAAGCAACCTGTAGATATGTCTGTATGCCACCTGTAATCGGCGACAGAATGGATCTCCCAGCGCGTTCCAAAGCATTACCAACGCGTTCGAGTTTTTGACCAATATCACGTATATTGAACAGATTATCCCGAATATCACGTGATGCATTCGACATACCGCGCAGTGCAGTCTGTGCCTGACGTGCTTTTTGATCCAATTCGATCAACTCTTCAGTTACTTCTTGCAACTCTCTCTCTACTGCGGTAATATCCTTCCCCACTGCTGAGTGCAGCTTCATTGTTTCGCGCAGTACCTGAATACGTTTTTGCAGCTCCTCCGCGCGGCTTTGGATCCTTTTCATATCATCCTGTACCTTCGCCGCATCGGAGCCGAAGACTAACAAAAGTTTTAGTTGCTTTTCGTCCATGAATCACCTACAATAAAGTTATGTACAGCAGTTGGTTCAAGAATGAAAATGAGGAAAATCCAGAAGAATACCATTTATCCACGCTGCGTTTTACTAACAATGGAACGATCTGGTTTGTTTCAATGATTCTGGTGTCATTCTTCCTCATCGGACTGGCTGTTTTCGTTCCAGACCCTGGCATATATATTGCCCTGTGCGGTTTACCGCTGGCAGCAATTGTCTTTGTCATTTGGCTGCTTATCCTACTCAGTATCATTTGACTCCTTCCGCAATTTTTCACCGATCGATTTGAGGTGGATAACTGCCCGAAGCAAATCTTCCGGCTGCTGTAGAATTGTGTTGATGTCCCATTTCCATTCCACAACTTCCAGTATCAGTAAAATCTCCAGTGCTTGCGATAAAACCACAACAGGGATATTTCCAAGACCAAATTGCTCATCTGGAAAATCCCTGCTGGCCGTGGCACAATAAAACGCCTGTAATTGCTTGACAATCTCTAATCTTTTTTTTCGGCGTCTTGCTCCTCCAGCGGCTGCAAAGCCCAGCCTGGATTCTCCTCAATTACCGCTGCAAACCATGCCTCACCAATCTCATACGGCAAAGCGCAAAACTCTTCCGGTGACAACGATTGAATATCTTTTACTTCACCATTGGTTTCAATGACGCCTTCCGTGCATCCCAAACAGCGCGGATAGACCATCACCGCAACCGCCTGCTCAGCTTCACTTCGATACTCAGTATCCTGGGTGCGGCCGGCTAAAATTCCGCGCCGCATGACATCTGCAACGGTGGCGTGGCGCACGGTCAGGCGTACTGTGATGCCTTCAGCGGTCAACTCGATTTTCCTCATCCGGCAACCTCGCGCAAGACGACAATGACATCCCCATTGGCTGGCGCAGTATTAAAAGTAATGCCCGTAACCGCTTTAGTTAGACCACTCGTTACCTCTGTGCCGTTCTTCCAGACCTTAATGCCGTCCGTCGAAACCGCCGGGAAGTTAGACGGAAAGTTGAATGCCGATGTATTTCCATCACCCAAGTAGGATGCAATTCGCAGAGGGTAATTGCTCCACACCTCTAGAAGCTGCGCTTCCAGGAATCCCTCTGTTGTGTTACTAAACTGCGTTCCCCAGAGGTGCTTTCGCACACGATTTGGCGCCACCTGATACTGAGTAACCGCTTTGTCTGCGCCCATACCCGGCGTTTTGCGTACCACCTGGGCAGATGGAATGATATAGCTGTGCCAGTAAGTCTTGCCGGTATCCAGACCTTTCGCAGCTTGATATAGAAGCAAAGCTACCCGCGGCTCAAAACCCTGCTTATCGGTTGCAACACCCACGATAGTGGCTTCTCCAACGGTTGAGACTTTCGTTCCATCCAGAAGTGCAGCCAGTACCGGGTCAGCCGCCTCCACATTCAGCCGCGCATCTGCACCTTCCTGCGGCGGCAAGTAGACCACCTGGGTAATACCGTCCTCGCCCAGACCGGTCAATTTGCGCGCATCCGGTATGGTCAGGTCAAATGCAGTCGAGCCCTTGAACTGGATACCTTCATAAGCCGTTGTGCCAGTTGGTTTAGGATAGCCATTGGCATCCAGCTCGTAAACACACGCATAACGCAAACCGTAATTCAAAGTTTTTTCATTCGGTGCTGCCATTTTGTTTTACTCCTTTCGAATCGTCTGGAAGAATCTCAATGACTGTACGTAATTGCCCGGTGCAGTCACAATAGTATTTGGTAACACCGTTTTCGTTTTTCGGTTGTAATTCTTTTCCGCAAATTGGGCAGTTTTTTTTCATTACTTCACCTCACGCATCAAAACCGAACCATCGTAAACGATTGCCGACCACCCGGCTGAGTGCTTGACCCAGACCCGCGCCGGGCTTTCTACATGTATGGCTTCGACGTTCACGATCGTACCTTGCGCCATCTGACCGACGCTGGCTGCGGTTGTGGTTGGGGCTTGGCGGATATTGAGCACCAGAGCGGCGACCTGCAAGCGCACCGCACCGACAGGCTGCAGTGGTTTGGACTGTTCTGGTTCTGCAGGTTTGCCGTAACGGTTGAACAGGTCTTGTTCTGTGCCGTTGAAGTAGTTGAGGTCAATCTGTTTGCTTTGCGCGCCATACAATGCGCCGTCACCGCGCTCGGTAAACTGCCAGAATTCAATGGCGCGGAAGGGCAGCGGCGGTATCAGCTCGGTGATCACGATGGGCAAGTTTGTATAGTAAGCAAACCAAAGCAGCACGTCTATCCAAAAGCGGTCATTACTGCCGTACTCATTCCAGTAGCCGCGGGACGTGTACAGCATCACTTGAAGACCGGTCAGCCGTTTGACTTCCATCACAAACGCTTTTGCTTCGTCAATAGCTCTTTTCCATGGCGCATTGGTGCGGCATTCATAATCAAGCACCGGTGGCAGATTTGGCGGATAATCCTTAACAAGATTGGCGAAATAGCGGGCCTGCTCTATGGCCGGTTTCGTCCAGTCCAGATAGTGATACATCCCAACCAGAAGCGGTGTTTGGCGGGCGGCATTGTAATTTTGCACAAACCGCCGGTCTGTCCAAGTAGCCTGTGACGCCTTAAGAAACACGAATCGCGCACCGGCGGCATACATCCTGGAAAAATCAATCTCACCCTGCCAATGGCTTACATCGCACCCCAAAGCGTATTCGGTCATTTGATCAGCCCCAATACTTGTGTAATCAACCAGATCGCTACAGTACTGCCCAAAATCCCGCCCAGCCAGGCTATCAGGCGGTTGGACTGGTCGAGTTTGTTGACCACCTGGGTCAGCGTTTCCAAACGTTTCTCGTGGTCATCAATCTTGCGCCACGCAGCGTTTATCTTGTTTTCCATGAGCGGGTGAGTGCCGGCCTCGTTATTTTCCAGTCTTCTGATACGTTCTTCCATTTGCTTAAGCATGTTCTTGATGTCATCTATTCCGCACGCAATTTGATTGACGCGTCCAGTTAACTCGATAATCTGACGCTGGAGCGATTGATTGCTGACACGCTCTTCCGCGGCTGTCATGACTTATCCTCGCAGTGCGCTCCGGGCCGCATCATACACACCCGACGCAGTCAGTCCAAGCACAAGACCGTAAACAACTGCGCCAAACCAATCACTGAAAGTGACCAGTGGCTGCTGAGCATACCAATAAGCAATGCCGATAACCGCGCCAATTGCCATGCTGACTGCGTTCAGCACATTCCCCTCAATTCCGAACCGCTTAACCCACTCAACAAGAGCAATCACCAAAACAACCAAAGGGATGCCGTTTACTGCTTGTTCCATATTTCACCTCACTCAAACAATGCAATTGTTACAGGTACAATCACGGTCAAACTCAACCGGAATTCAACTCCCAAGTAATTCTGACCCGCAAAACCTAAAACCTGAATTCCACTATCGCCCAACCAGGTGGCTTTCTCGACCCAATTCAACACGGAATCTTTCGTGCCTTTCCCTAAAAGCGGATGGGAGAGAAACACATTCCTGACACTCGTCAGATACGGTTCAACCTCCTTCTCGGCTTCACCGTCAATTCCCTGCAAAACCGGTTTGACGTACAGACGCATCAGCCAGGTGCGCGTTTCCTCCACAATCGTTTCGGCAATCGGCGTAATCACTGCCGGCCCGGCAAATGTGCAGAACGCCGGTAAGTCACTGTCTGCCAGCGACTGCGGTGCCCAGATATATGCCCGCTTGACGCCGCTCACCGTCTTTTGAATATCCACCAGCCGCTCTCGTATTTCGCTCATGGCACAATCCGTCTGTATGGTTTAAGCATAGCAGCCAGACGCTCTGGGAATGCCTTTGTATATTGCAGCATTCCCAGTTCAGCAATGCCAATGCTGTCACTCAAACCGGTTTTGACCTCTTTGTAAAACCGTATTGTCAACAACGTGGCCGCATTGACCAGGTCATCTGGCAGTGGATTGAAACCACCGGTAAAAGAAATTTTCACCTGCACATTTCCACTGCCATTTACTCCCCACCCCGATACTGAGTATCCGTTGATTACCACACCGGCCACATCCAGCGCAATCCAGTTTTCCCGTGCCGAGAAGCGATAAGCCAAAGCGCTGACACTTTCAATGACCGGCTTGGGAGGCCAGCAGAACAAAACACCATCCGAAGTAATTCGGCCTCGTGTTATCACATCCGACAACATTTCCCTGGCAAAGTAATTATCGCTGTTCACTCCCGCACAAAACCGGTCAATCGCCCGGCTGGCCTGGGTGATCAACTCTGCCAGCAAAACGTCATCGGCGCTTTCGGCGCTTCCGAGCGTCCGTTTGACTACCGCCAGCGTGGTGTAATCCGCCATCGTTATTTTCCGTTTCAGGATACTCAGTATCAGTAGGGGCAACTTCACCGGATGCAATCAGATCGTTTGCGATCTCTTCCGGCAGTTCAATTTCACCGTTTTCAACAACGGCAACAAAATCGCCCCTGCCAACACTGTGTAAATTACCCAAGACCCGATATTTCATTTCTCAATCTGGTGGGGGAGAGACCATAATAGCCCCTCCCCCGTTTGATCAGGCATTACCAATGTTGGTGATGATCCCGATGGAAGGCGGGAAGTAGTGCGCAAACACGCCATCAAAGTAAACGCCGCTCTCGTACTTGCGAGTGCGCTGTGGCCATTCGATTTGATAGTAGTCCTGGCGCAGGCGCATTTCCATCACATTCGGAACGCCGCTGATCGGGTAAGGTAGCTGCTCAGTGACGGCGACAAGCGTGCCAGGAGGCAGGTTGGGGTGAATCTCCAGCGGCACTTCCGGCGCAACACCCATCGCAAACCGGTTGAGCAGGCTCTTGACCCGCATGCCGGCAACGAACTCCGATCCGGTTACGTACGGAATTTGCGCAGCGGTCGCTTGCAGCACTTTCCTAGTGATGTTATCCGCTTCCTGGGCGTTGACATAAATGCGAGTCGGCGAAATCCGGTAATTATCCCACATGTAGCGGAATAACTCGTTGATTTCAACAATGCCACCATCACCCGAAGCGGTAAGCCCTGTCCCAACACCCATCGTACCGTCCGGCATGTACTTGATATACGCGCCAGAACCGCTTGTCCATGCTTGGTACAGAATGCCGTCATAACTGAGTAGATTTTTGGAATTGTCTGCTGTAATCGCACTGGCATTTTGCCTGTCGGTAGTCTCCAGGCTGGTCAAAACTACACTGTTGATGGTCGTGATCTTTTGCAGCAATTCATTGCCGCTGGTGCCCACATACCAAGCATAAGCCACCGCGCCGGGAACAGGCGTCACTTTGGCTTTGATGACATTGGTCGAACCAGTCAGCGCGCCGGTGCTGGTTGCGCTGGATTTGTTGGATGACCCACCGCCGTAGGTGAATGCCGAACCGCCGCTGGCAGGAGTAACAGACACCTGACCTACAACGCCATTGGCAAGCGAGGATGCCAAATAGCCATACAGGGTAAGGGCAACCACAATGACATTGTACGTTCCAGCACCGATTGAACCACCTGTAGACTCGGTTGTTACAATCGGCGCAGAAGGCGTACCCAGCACCACTGAGTAATTGCCACCCAGGTCAGCTAGTTCTTCCTCAATCATGGTCGCCCACAAAAGCCGCTGTGCCTGGGTAGCGCGGATGTCTTCGAAGCCAACCGCTGCCCGCTCCGCCTCAAAGGTGATGCTGTCTTCCAAACCAATCGTCTTGTATGCGGCACTCTTTTCTTGCACGATAGTAGTAATCACACCGTTGCGTTCGCCTTCCGGTACAAAACCGCGCAGACTGGCTGCGTTGATTGCCACAACCTGCTTCCAGTTGGTGGAAGTCCCGCCGCCGCCGGAAACGCGCGGCGTTCGGTTGCGGATCGGGGTCAAAACCGGAAACAGATTTTTAGCGGGCGCCTGCAAATCATACGCAACCAATCCGGTAGCCTGCGTAATACCGGCCTTCTTGAGATTTTCCACCGGCATGGGCGTACCTAACGCTTTGTAAAATTCTCGCACCGCTTCGCGGGTCAATTGAGATAGATTCTCAATAATCATGCTTCGTCTCCTTATTTCGATTTCTGAATGACCTGAATTTCCAGCCGGGCAATTTCGTTTTGCAAACTTTGGCGCGTCAATGGATCAGTCACAGATTCCAGTGCAGAGCGCAGTTGCTCAATTTTCTGCAATGCCGCGCCGGCTTGCGGCGATAATGAACCAATTTCGCGCAGTACGGGACCGCTACCGCCGCGCCTTTCCAGTGTCTCCACTGCAACTGCCAGTTGCGCAATGTCCTTGACGATCTTCTCCAGCGACTTGCGCAGATCGGCAGTTTCGGCTTTTGCCAGCCCTTTGATTTTCGAGCTCAATGTCAATTCGCCGCCAACCTGCTCAATTAAGCCCAGCTCGCGCAGTAAAGCCAACACGATTTCGCGCACATCGTCAGCAGTCAACCCTTTTGGCTGCTCTTCAGCCGCTTCTTCTTCCGATTCCTCTGAACCGCTCTCTGTGGATTGTTCTTCTTCCGATGCGCTCTCATCATTGGCTTCACCGCTTTCCTCCAACACAGCAGCCAGCTCCTCAACCAGATTGGCTAATTCCTCCTCGGTCAAATCTTCTAGCTGCTTTTTCAAAACAGATCGGATTTTGTTTTTCATTGCCACTCCTTTAGTACTCAGTATCACTTGTGAACCATCCGCCTTGACCATCTCAATCACTGCACCTGGAATACAGGGCAGATCAACCAGACTGATTTCGGTTGGAATGGCCTCGTAGCGGATAAATCCCTTGTTCTCCGGATCCGGCCAACGTTTGCCGTATACTCCGCCAACCGAAAAACCGGTAAATACGCCTTCAACCACCTTTTGCCAGGCTTCGCTGTCAACTATCTTTGTGCCAACCCGAATGGCTTTGGCCTTATCATCAAACAACAGCTTGATCACCTTTCCAACTGCTTTGCTGGTGTGGCTGTCGCGCACGTTGCCCAGACTCTTGCCCTGGCTGGCTTTTTGAACGCGTTTTGACCATTGCCAGAAATGCGGCTTGGATTTTTCGTAGTCCATGATCTCACCGCTCTGGTCTGGCTGCTCAACGGCTGCAATTCCCCAAACTTCATGCCGCACCTCGTCCACCTTATTCAGCGGCAGGAAATAAGAAAATGACTTTTCAGCAGCCGCTTCCTCAAAAACAATGGGATGATAGCCGTGCTCTTCCAGCCATTTGCGCGCTTCATCCGGGCTGAATTGATCCGCATCGAAACGGATTGCTTGTAAGGTCATGCTGTCTTCACCTTTGAGTTTTCCAAAAATGGCGTGGATTCCAGCGCCGAACTTGTCATTTTCCCGCCGGAACGAATCGGCATCGAATTTATCCGGGTCAATCAACCGCGCAGCATGTTCGTTTGGATAAGGCATATCTCACTCCATAAAACAAAATGCGCCCTGCAATGAGGCTTCTGCTGAAGCCAGTCACCACAGGACGCAAATCAGTCCTCTTAATCTCGCCGAACCCGTTTTTCAGGACGCTCCAATCGTCCTCTCCGTTCCGCAGTTCGACAAAGCCCTTCCGGGCTGAATTGTTACCTTGATTTTAGAACAAATTCCCCATCAAGTCAAGTCCCTTTGAACAGATTTTCTGCAATTTTTTCAACCGCCTGCTCAAAAAGCTTGCTGATACGCTCAGCGGTTTGCGAAATCGCCGGCTCAAAATACGGATGCGGTTTTGTCCCATACTTGCGAATGTGTGCCCAGATTGCCCGCGCCATTTGGCGGTTCTCGTATATTTGTTTCGCTTTGCTCCCCAGCCGCTTCCGAGTCCTTACTGAGTATACCCCGGCCAGTTGTTTGATGCGCACCCACTCATACAGCGGCTGACCTGGTTCGGTAATCGAAAGTGGCGGCGTGTGCGGCTTGCTTCCGTACTCCACCGCCCTGGCATACGGCAGCCCGCGCCCGGCGCCCACTTCCACAAAAATCGCCCTTTCCGTAACCTGAACTTCGCTGGATGAAACGCTGGCGCGCAAGTCGCCCGTGGCCACGCTATCATTGTCTGTCAGGTTTTGCTTGATCTGCTCTTCCAGCAGTTTGCCAGCCTGAGCCATTGCATCCCAAATCGGCGCATGAATACGGTCATTCAAATCGGTGAATTTACCGATTTTAGCCACGATTTTCTCTAAACCCGTAATAGTTATCCTGTCCATATTGAAAATTTTCCTTATACATGCTATACTTGTTTTGACCCTGGTGGTGCAATTTACGCGAAAAGCATTCCGAAAGGAGATGTAGACCTAGCGTAAGTCTACCCAGGGTCTTTTTATTTTTGGGTAGTAATATAAGAAGTCAAGACGAACGGCTTACCATTGTCAACTTTTAC
>DAOTYY010000154.1:0-45742 GCA_034434695.1 Anaerolineaceae bacterium | reverse complement strand
TTTCTGTTTTGCGCTTGACATCTGGCAGCTGCAGGACAACAATCGACATGGCGATCTCCGTTGTGATGGTGGTATCTATCATCTTACTCGGAGCTCGCCTATTTGTCAAAACCAACCATCTATGTTACAGACACATTCATCAAGAATCAAGGAAATCTCAAACTTGTGCCATTGACTACCCCTGCGCCCTTATCTAAAATTTTCCAAAACAGGCAGTTTACCAAAAAACGCAATCAATGTTCCCTGCGCTTGACAAAGCGCAAGCGGCAAGGATATACTGATTTTACATGTATGTTTCCTGTCTGCGCCAAAGGCTTCCGTAAAGGGGGGACGCTATGCTGCTGAGAGAAACAGAACACCGCCGCTTTCGCTGGCGATTGTGGATGTTGCCGGCGGGCTTTCTGTTGTTGTTCACGGTGTTCTTTGCGCGCCAGATTTACGCCGTATTGTTTCTGATCTTCAATATCTTCTACACTGCGCTGGGGGGCAAACCTTTCCCTCTTCCGCCGGACCTGATTCAGTCCACCCTGATTATCCTGTTCAACTGTCTGGGCGGCTTTTTTCTGGTGGCGATCATCTGGCTGGGGCTGGTCTCGGCGCAGGCATTGCTGCCGATCACCTCTTCGTATGAATTCTGGGACGATTTGCGCCAATTTGAACCATTTCGCCGCGTTCAAGAGGTATACCGCACTGCCTTTCATCTGTTTCTACACATTATCCGCCGGCACGGGATGGCGGTCTTTGTGCGCGATGGGCAAATCATTGCTGCCGCAGAGGAATTGGACCGCGAAGGCGCCGGCGTAGTCGTGGTGGATTACAACAGTGCCGTTGTTCTGGAAGAGGGCGTCCCGCCGCCCAGCCTGATCCGGGTGTTCTGGCGCATCATCGAGATTATTCTGATCATGCTGGGGCTGCGCGACCGCTACGAGTCACCGCGCGTGCGCGGCGCCGGCATTACCTTTACCCGCCCCAGAGAACGCATCCGCGCGGTGGTGGACCTGCGCCCGCAGTTCCGTGTTCGCAAAAGCGTCTCCGCCTATACGCGCGACGGCATTGAACTGACCGCCAACGTCTGGGTGCTCTTTGCAGTGGGACAACGTCCGGAATACACTGCCCTGCATATTGCTTATGTTGACGGCGGACGGCGGGCTGAAGACCTGCGCGTGGTCACGCTGGAGCCGGTCGCCGGGACAAACCGCCTGCGGGTGAGCGGTTTTGCCGATACGCTGGACGATGCAGACCGCCGCGAAGTGCACCGCTACGCCCGCGCCATGACCAGACTGCAAGACTACCGCCCCTACACACCCCTGCCGGAGCGTCCACCCTACCCGGATTT
Organism: Anaerolineaceae bacterium; assembly: GCA_034434695.1. Taxonomy (GTDB): domain Bacteria; phylum Chloroflexota; class Anaerolineae; order Anaerolineales; family Anaerolineaceae; genus DYEC01. The sequence continues at coordinate 44,406 of DAOTYY010000154.1, read as the reverse complement.
CATCTGGAGCCGTGTTTTTGAGGCGGTTTTCGCTCAGGCGCGCAGCGGCAACCAGCAGTTGCTGCCATGGACGGAACTGCCCACACTGGTCGCCTCTGAATTCTTCCGCCAGATCGTCTCACAACACAACTTTGACGAATTTTTCCAGCATGACCTCGCGCCGGGACGCAACCGTCAGCGCCTGCGGCAGGAACTGGCAACCTTCATGCGCAACAACGGGGTATTATGTTACCGCCTGCTCATCCACCGCGAAAACCAACCCCTGCAGGCAGGGCGGGAATACGAAGAGGCAGAGCTGCTGGTTTCACCGTTTCAAATGATGAATACGCCAAAAGTGCTGCGCGAGCGCGGTATTCTGGTGAGCGCCAGCGGTTTCAGCGAAATCAGTCCGGTTTCGCCGCTGATTGAACAGCAGCATTTGGAAACCTGGGCGGCACCCTGGCGACGCGAAGAAGACATCGAAATCGGCGAGGGAGAACTGGATGCGCTGCGCCTGCAGGGTCAATGGACAGCAGCCATGCAGGAAGACCTGTTCAACGCGCTGGTGGAAACCTATCAGGATACCCATCTTTCGCAAGAGGCGCTGGCGATCCGCGTCCTGCAGGCTTTGGAGAAAGCCGCCGCCGACCCGCAAACGCGCGTGCTGCTGCCGGAAAATGCGCTCAATATCATGCGCGATCTGCATAACTGGCTTTTGCCAGGGGAGAGCGGTATGACTGGTCGTCGGAGGGCAGGATGAACGTTTTGCGGCGCGTGATGGATGCCTTGCAGCGGCTTGGCAGATGGCTCTGGAGGGCATTGCGCTGGCTATGGATCAATTTCGTGCGCGCCCTGCGCTGGTTTTTCCAGATTCCCACCCCGCCGCCGGTCGAGCCGCCGCCTCCGCCGCCGCGCTGGCCTCCGGCCGTGCCGCCGCCCCCGCCGCCCCCGCCGCCGGCAAGACCGCCGCGCCAGCCGCCGCCCTTAGCCGCCCCCCCGCCGCCCACCCCGCCCCCGCCGCCGGGTCCTGAAGCTGGGCGCGAACGTCTGGAGAACCTCAAGGGGCTGACCCGTCTGGCCCTGCTCTTTGCCCTGTTAATCCTGTTTGGCGTTCTAGGCGGGGCATTATTCGAGCCTTCTGTGCCGGATGAGGTGGTCCAGCAGGTACTGACTGCCATCCGCACCAACCCGTTCTTCCGCCCGGTGAATCCGCTCATCCTGGCTGTGGTCACCTACCTTGTCCACTGGCGCATTTTGCGCTACTACATTGCCCCGCTGGCGGCAACCGTGTTCATCTTTGTTGCCGCGGCGCGCTTCGTCAACGATGTCTATAATCTCAACCGCCTGCCGCTGGCTTTTCGCTATGTTCTGGCATCCATGTTCGGTTTGCGCTACCCGCGCGCCCGCATTGATGACGGCAGACTGGACGGGAATGCGGATGACCTGACTTTGTTGAACACCATCGGCGGACCGGGCTACGTGCTGATCTATCCGGATAACGCGGTGATGTTCCGCTGGCTGCGCCGCCCTTCCGCCGCCCGGGTCACCTCGCGCGGCTACTTCATGTCCCCCTTTGAAACCATCGGTTTCATCGCTGATCTGGACGATCAGCATGGCGAGCGGGACGAAGTCACCTGCACCACGCTGGACGGCATCCGCATCTCGGTGCAGGACATCCATTTCCGCTATCGTTTCCTGCTTCAGGATGTGCGCGGGCGTCCCTTGCGCCGCACCCTGCGCAACCCTTACCCCTTCAATGAAGACGCTTTGCGCAGCATGATTGCGCGCATCATGGTCACCCAAAACGGCGCCGAAACCTGGCGGCAGGCAGTGGAGCGTGTGCTGACCGGAACGATCACCGATTACGTCAATGACCACACCATTGACGAGCTGACGGCGCCGCGCCAGGATCAGCTCGACCCGCGCGCCCGCATTCAAGAGACGCTCTTTTCCCCAGCCACGCGGGCGGCGCTGCGCAACTGGTCGGCTGAACTGCTTTGGGCAAATGTCGGACATTTTGACATCCTGCGCCCGGAGGTGGACGAGGTGCGGGTAGACCGCTGGCGCGCCCGCCTCGCCCGCATCAGCCTTGCCGAACGCAGGCGCGGCACTGCCACGCGCAAGGCGTATCAGGAGCTGGGACGGGCGCAGTTGCAGGCAAATTTGATTCAAAGCATCGCCCGCGTGCTGGAAAAGGTCAATTTCCGCCAGCCCGAAGGCAACACCCGCCTGCGCAGTCTGTTCCTGATGCGCGTGGCGCAGGTGCTGGACGCCATCTATGACCAGACCAACCAGCCGGGAGGGCTGGAATGATCCTGACGCCGGCGGTCGTCTTCGGCTGGCTGAACCAGTTCAGCCACTCGTATCTTTCCCCGCTCACCCGCCGTCAAATCGAAAACCTGCGCAGCACAACCTTTGGGTTTGAAAGAGAGGTGCAAGCCCTGCGGCGAAACGTCCTGCAGGCGCTTAACCCGCTTGAACAGGGGGAAGCACTGCTGAGCTGTGCGCTGAGCGCCTTCGAGCGCGGCGAGCTGCACACCGCTTCGCAGTTCGCCAGCGAAGCGGAGACCCTCTACGCCGGGCAGCCGGGACAGCTCCACCGGCAGGCAATCGCAGGCTGGATTGGCGGCGCCATCCATTTCCGGCTGAACAACAACCTGCTGGGATATACCCAATGGTGTGCAGCTCGAAGAGCCTTTGCAACGCTGGCTCAACAAGCCGCACAACGCCGCGCCGCAGAGCGCGCCCGCTGGTACCATGAGCGGCTGGCAGAATTGCAGGCAGAACTGGCTGGACGCATCGAGGAAGCCTTTACCTGGCTTTACCTCTTCCGTGAGAACCGTGCCGACGATCTGGATTGGCTGATCCTCGATAACGAAACGCGCCGTCAGGTGCTGGAAGGTCGTTTTGAGCGAGACGCGCTGCCGCTGGAAGTCTGGCTGCGCGTGCAAAGCGGAATACTGGACTGGTTTTCGCTGCCGCCCCAAATCCGCCGCCGTATCCAGTTTGGCAATCTCGACCTGCACCTGCGCCGCCTCTTTGACAATCCCGCCCCACAGACGCTCACCTCAGCGGGCAGTCTTGCTCTGGCAAATGCCGTTCATCATCCTCAGGCGCCCAGCCCTGCCCTGCCGGGCAGAGGGACACAAATGGGCGACAGCGACCCTCACCTGCGCCAGTTGCTGCCGGCGCACAGCGCGCCGCTGATCCGCCGCCAGTACGTCATGCGCATTCTGCGCCTGATCCAGAACGACCCGCCGCGCTATGCCAGCGCCTATGAGCTGATGGGCGAACTGGAAAGCCTGACCGCCGCTGAAGCGCATCCGCGCTGGCTGGCAGATACGTACACCGAGCTGGGTTTTTTGCTGGCGCAGATGCAGTTATGGACGCCTGCCGCCGACTACCTGCACAAAGCCGTCGCCGGCTACCCGGTCAATTCTCACCAGCAGGCGGCGGCGTGCTGGATGCTGGGGCTGGTCTATGCGGCTGAGCCGCAGAATCAGCCGCAGGCGGTGAAAAGCTGGCAGCGGGCGCTGACCCTGTTCGAGACCCTGCGCCTGCGCGCCGACCAGGAGAACCAGCAGAACGCCTGTCAATGGTACCGAGAGCGCATCCCCATTCTGCGGATGCTGCTGGCAGACCGCATAGACGACTCTCTCCGTGAGACTAGTTGAGCTGCCTTTCGGCGCGCTATGCTTTCCCCTCTTCCAAAAGTTTCATTCCTTCAGCATACGCCGCTTCAAAAAGCGCCTCCAGCGCCGGGTTGACGCCGCGCAACCCGGCATCCACCACCTGACGCGCCCAGCGGAAATACTCCAGCTTGCGCTCACCGCTCCAATCCGGCGGCGGATCGCTGATCAGATCGTGCAGGTTGCTGATTTTATCTGCCAGCTTGATCAGGCGGGCGCGCCGGGAAAGATGCGGGGCATGTTCGATTTGCAGTTGCTTGCGTCTGGCTTTGGGCAGGCTTTTATCATCGCTGACCTCCAGCACCAGCGCGCAGACCTCCGCCCCAAACGCCGCCTCCAGCTCGGCAGGGCTGACGCCGGTATCCTCCACCACATCATGCAGCAGGGCAGCGATCAGCGTCGCCATCTCACGCACGCCTCCGACGCGCCAGAGCAAATCCGCCACCTCAATCAGATGATTGAAATAAGGCACCTGAGCGGCGCCTTTGCGTTTTTGGGCGCGGTGACGCTGGGCGGCAAAGGCAGCCGCCTTCAGCAAAAGATCAATCTCCTGCTCACAAAATCCGCTCACGTTCTACCGCTTTGCGCTTTAAAAGTGAAGTACGCTTCGTAGTTCACCTGCCAGCCTTGTGGGAAGAACTGACCGCTGGCGGTATCCTGAACATAGACGCCGCGGTACCTGCCTTCGCAGATATTTTGCAACGCTTCTACCAGCATGTCAATCTCGGCAAGCTCATTGTACAAGCCGAACGAGATGCGCACCATGCCCGGAATGCGGCGGCGGTCGTTGCTGAGGATGTTGTGGCGCACCTGCTTCGCCTCTTCCTCGCTGACGTTCATCAGCCGCAGGAGATACGGATGAGCGCAAAAACAGCCGTTGCGCACGCCGATTCCATATTCGTAGCCTAGAATCGCCGCCACTTCATAATGGATGCGATTGCAGATGTTGAAGGGGATAACGCCCAGCCGCTCGCCGGCGCGCGCCGGATCAGAATCGCCGTAGATGCGCAGGGCAGGCAGTTCGCGCAGACGGGTAAGGGCGTAGGCGGTCAGCTCGGCTTCGTGCTGCGCCACGGCATCCATGCCGATTGCCTCAAGCTGATGAATCGCCGCCGCCAGCGCAATTGCCCCTACGGTGTTGGGGCTGCCGGCTTCGTCGCGCTCCGGCGGGTCAGACCAGACCACCTGATCAAGGGTGACGATTTCCACCTCGCCGCCGCGCAGGTCGGGGTCGCCTTGCATAAAGGTATCGCGCCGCCCGACCAGCGCCCCCGTGCCAAAGGGGGCATACATCTTGTGCGCCGAAAGGAAAATGTAATCCAGATGCGCCGGGTCGGAGAGCGGACGCATATCAATCTTGCGGTGCGGGGCAAGCTGGGCGCAGTCCACCGCAATTTGCGCCCCAGCGGCATGCGCCTTCTCCGCCAGACGGTGAATAGGCGGCAGAAAGCCGGTCACGTTGCTGGCGCCGCTGATCGAAACCAGTGCCACACGCCCCTTGTACTGTTCCAGACAGCGGTCAAAGTCCGCTTCGTCCAGCCGTCCTTCCGGCGTGATGTCCACATGCACCACCTCCGCCACCGCCCGCCAGGGCAGGTCGTTGGAATGATGCTCCAGCGTGCTGACCAGCACCACATTGCGCTCGCGGGAGAAGGGAAAGCGCCGCGCCAGCTTGTTGACGGCTTCGGTGGTGTTCTTGCCAAAGATGCACACGTGCTCATTGGGGTCTGCACCGACAAAGCGCAACACCGTCTGCCGTGCCTGCTCGTAGGCATGGGTGGAAAGCTGGCTTTTGAACCCCGTGCCGCGGTGCACACTGCTGTAATACTGCAAAAAGTTGTTCACCGCCTCCTGCACGGCGCGCAGGGCAGGGGTTGAAGCAGCGTTATCAAAATTGATATACCGCCGCCGGCTGCCATCCAACAGCGGCGTCTCGACATCCAACCCGACAAATAAATCGCGATAAGTAATAGCAGGGCTCGTTTCTTGCATGATGCTCTCCATAGAAAGTGGATTGTGTCTCTATAAAAGTTAGCCAATAAACCTGTCGAGGGCGTTTTTTAAATCGCGGAACGATTGTTCAAAATTGCCGCGCTCGGCTGCTTCAACCAGACAGTTTTTGACGTGGTCTTCAAGGATGACCCGTCCGACGCTGTTCAAAGCCGAGCGGATGGCGGCAATCTGCACCAGCAAGTCAGGGCAGGAAACGCCCTCTTCCACCATGCGCTTCACTGCGCGCACGTGTCCCTCGATGCGCGCCAGCCGGTTCAACACTGCCTGCTGGTGTTCGTGGTGATGCGGAAAGCTGCTTGTTTCAGCCGATTCAAGAAGATTCTCATCCATCGCTCATTCTCTTTCATTCCGTAAGGATTTACCGCTCTGCGCCGGAAAACCCGCCGCTGTTGCCCTGCGCCGCGCCGGTCTCTGCCGCGAGGGTGCGGTAATGAGCGCTCATCCAGTGAAAGTTGACCAGCTCGATGCCGCGCCGGACAATCTCGGTTTTCAAACGCGGATCGGTAAGCGTTTTCAGCTCGTATTCCCTCTCCACATTATAGCTTTCTTCCGGCAAGCCGAAAGGCGTGAAGTAGCCGGGATGACAGCAAATTTCCATCACTCCCTGCCAGGGCTGGTCGAGCAGTTGCACAAACAGCTCAAAACTGCCCTCTTTGCGCCCGCGGAAACGGTCGCAGAAATGGTCGGGGGCGATGACGGCCGGGTTTTCGCCGGCGTACTGGCGTCCCCAGCGCACCGGCAGGCGATATTCCTCTGCCACCAGCAGGTAAATCGCCATGACGTCTGGCAGGTAATGCAGACCGTAGTGATAATCCAGATGGCTGGGCAGGCAGCCGGTCAGGCTGGCGAACAACTCCACCTGACGGCGGATTTCATCCCGAAACAGGAGCAGTTCCTGCGCCGAAAAAAGGCTGCCGATTTTCTTCTGGTATTCACGCTGGAACAGCTCGCGCACCAGCCGCCCGTGCGCGCCCAGACAGGCGCGCTTCTCATTGACAAACGGCGAGACAAAATCAATATGCACTCCCATCGGCAAGCCGATTTCACAGCCCATCGCCAGCGCCGGCGGCGCATACGGACTGCACACCAGCGCCGAGGTGTCGGTCACCACGCCGCGTTGAAACGCCTCACAGATGCCGCGATTAATCTGCGGCGAAAGTCCAAAGTCATCTGCGTTGATGATGAGGTACTTCATGCAGGAAGCGCATCCTCCTAGATGAAAAGGTCGGTATCGTCCACTTTATGAAACGCTTCCGCAAAGGCATAGCCGCAAGTGTTGCCGGTTCTGCTGGCGCGTGCTCTAATCTGACCGGCAAACTCCTCAAGCTCCGCCTCTGTGTGAGCGAAGTCGGTCTGACTGCGGTGCGCCAGGCGGGCGCGGATTTTCACCTCGATCCATTCGCTGATGTCCACCCAGTAATTGGCTTCCTCCGGAGCGAACAGATACAGCTCAGCAGGATGCCAGGGGGAGATGCCCTCCAGGGTCAGCTCCGGACAAATCCAGGGCAGATCGGCTAACATGCGCGCTTCGCCAGCAGCAAAGCCTACCGAACGGTGGTCGGGGTGGAACTCGTAATGTTTCCACGGGTCAAAGGTGAGGATGATGTCCGGGCGCTGTTGGCGGATGAGGCGGATGAGGCGCTCGCGCAGTTCGTTCGTATGCGAGACCAGCTCGCCATCTCGGTAGCCCAGCCAGAAGAGCTGCTCAATGCCCAGAATCCGCGCCGCTTCTTCCTGCTCGTTCTGGCGCAGGCGCACCAGCTCGGTTGGGCATAAAGCGCGGTCGTGGCTGCCGCGGTCGCCGTTGGTGCAAAGCGCCAGGCTGACATGATTGCCGCTGTGACTGAGGCGCGCAATCGTCCCTCCGCAGTACGATTCGGCATCGTCCGGATGCGCCACAATGACCAGAACGTTCTTACCGCTCACCATTTTGCTCATCCTTTGATTCCAGAAAAGCTGATACCTTCGATAAAATACCGCTGTGCAAAAAAGAAAACCACCACCATCGGCAGCAACGCCATCATCGAAGCCGCCATCAGGTTGCCCCACTGGATGGAGTAGGAACTGCGGAAGAAGTTCAGCCCCAATGCGATGGTGAAATTGGTATGGCGGTGCAGAAAGACCAGCGGGTAGAGAAAATCGTTCCACACGCCCTGAAAGTTGAAAATCGCCACTGCCGCCAGTGCCGGCTTGGAAATCGGCAGAATGATGCGCCAGAGGATTTGCAGGTGGCTGGCGCCGTCAATCAGCGCAGCATCGGATAAATCTTTGGGGATATTCATAAAGAACTGGCGCAGCAGGAAGATATAGAAGGGGCTGCCAAAAAACGCCGGCACAATCATCGGCAGAAAGGTGTCAATCCAGCCCAGCGTTTTGAATTCGATATACATAGGGATAATGCGCACCGGTTCCACCAGCATCATCGTCGAAAGCATCAGGATAAAGAGCGCGTTCTTGCCGGGGGCGCGCAGACGGGCAAAGCCATAGGCGATAATCGTGCAGGAAAGCAGGTTGCCCGTGATGGCGCCGGCGGCGATGATCAGCGTGTTAAGCATGAAACGTCCAAAGGGGACATACGTCCAGGCTTCGCTGTAATTCTGCCAGCGGATCGGGTTAGGAATCCACTGCGGCGGTATCTTGAAAATCTGATAATCCGGCTTGAACGAGGAAGTGAACGCCCAGAACAGCGGCAGCAAGAACATGAGCGAGCCGGCAATCAGCAGGGCGTAAATCATTGCATTCCAGATGTTGCGCCGCCAGTGGGCGGGAAAGAGCAAGTCTTTTTCTTGAGGCTTCATCGTCTTCATTCCTCCACGCCGCGGTAAAACACCCATTTACCGGAAGTGGCAAAGATAATCAGGGTGCAGACCAGCACAATCAGGAACAAAATCCACGCCAGCGCCGAAGCGTAGCCCATCGCCAGATGGTCAAACGCCTTGCGGTACAGGTAAAGCACATAGAACAAGGTGGCGTCGAGCGGTCCGCCGTTGGTGGCGATATAAACATTGGTGAACGATTGAAAGGTCAGGATAATGCTGAAAATCAGGTTGAAGAGGATGGAAGGAGTGAGGAGTGGCAGGGTGATATTCCAGAAGCGGTGCCAGGTATTGGCGCCGTCAATGGATGCCGATTCGTACAGCTCGCGCGGGATGTCCTGCAAGCCTGCCAGATAAATCACCATGCTGCGCCCTACTCCCCAGAGGGACATGATGATCAGCGCTGGTAACGCCCACTTCGGATCGAGCAGCCAGCGCGGTCCCTGGATGCCAAAATATGCCAGAATGCCGTTGATCAGCCCTGCCTGCGGGTTGAACACCCACATCCACATGACCACATACGCCACCCCCGCCAGCACGGAGGGCATGTAGAAAATGGTGCGAAAAACGCCCACCCCGCGCACGCGCTGGTTGACCAGCAGGGCAATCAACAGCCCCAAAATCAAATCCAGCGGGACATAGCTGAAGGTGTAAATCGTGGTGACTTTGACCGCCTGCAGGAAGTATTTGTCGCGGGTGAAGATGCGCTCGTAATTCTCTAGTCCAACGAACTGCGGGGGGTTGAGCAAATCCCATTTGGTCAGGCTGAAGTAAAACGAAGCCAGAATCGGACCCAGATAGAACAGCAAAAAGCCGATGAACCAGGGCAGGATGCACAGATAGAAAGCCAGTGCCTCGCGTTTTTGCAGGCTCCAGCGGAAGCGTAGCGGTGAAAAACGTTGTGTGATAGCAGTCATGATATGTTCTCAACAATGGGGGCGGTCGGTTGACCGCCCCCTGAGGATTGGCAGGGCTGTGTTACTGCCCCAGCTTTTCATCCAGTGCGGCTTGAGCTTCAGCCGCGGCTTCTTTCAGAACCGTGGCTACATCGGCGGTGGGGTCAATGAGCAGTTTTTCCAGCGCCTTGCCAAAGGCGGGCGCGCCCGTCTCACCCCAGTAATCGGAAGAGACATAAGCCCGATCCACCACATCCTCCAGCGCCTTGATCCACACGCCCTCGATGGGGTCCTGATCCATCCCGGCTTCCTTAACCACTGAAGCAACCGGCGGAATGCCGTGCTTGATCCACACTTTGGAACCGCCCTCGCCCACGTAGTACTTCAGGAAGCGCCAGGCGGCTTCAGGGTGCTTGGTGCCGCTGAAGATGCCAAAACCGCCCCAGAACATGATGTTGGCTTTCTTGTCGCCCACCGGCACGCTGACCACGCCCAAATCCACATTGGGATTTTTGAGCAGACTGCTCTGAGGCCAGCGTCCAAACAGGCGCATGGCAGCGGTGCCGTTGGCAAATTCAGGATTGCCGCCCGCCCACTGGTTGAAGTCCGCCGGCGGAGGGGCCACTTTGTACTTGTTATACAGGTCCACATAGAATTGCACGGCTTTGATGGTCTCCGGCGAATCCATGTAGCCGACGATCTTCTTGCCGTCTTCGCTGATCAGTTTGGCGCCGGTGGAGGCAGTGAAGTACTCATAGCCGTTCCAGTTCGCCATCAACTGCACACCCCAGATTTCCGGCGTGCCGTCTTTGTTCTCATCAATGGTGAGCTGCTGGGCGGTCTTCAGGAAGTCATCCCATGTCCAGCCGTCTTTGGGATACGGCACATTGTATTTGTCGAAGATTTTCTTGTTGTAATACACTGCCATGGTGGAGAAATCTTTGGGCAGGAAGTACTGTTTGCCCTGATACATACCCGGCTTGAGCGTGTTGGGCAGGTAAATGTTCAGGTCCAGCGGGTCAGCACCTTTGATGAAGTCATCCAGCGGCAGGAAGGCGCCCTTAGAAACAAACATCGGTACGGCGTCATCGCCGATTTGCATGATGTCCGGCGCATCGCCGGCGGCGATCTGGGTCAGCAGACGGGCGTAGTAATCCGAGCCGGCAACCGCTTCAAGCTGAACCAGAATGTCGGGGTTTTCCTTTTCAAAATTGGCGATGATCTCCTGATGCGGGTTGAGACCTTCGCCGCTGTCGCCCGTGCCAACGCGGATGACCATCTTGGCGCCTTCGGCAGGCGGCGCCGGCGTCGGGGTGACCACCTTCTCAGCCACTTTCTCGACGACTTTCTCAACTTCGACAGTTTTTTCCACCACTTGAGGTGTCGCCGGCGCGCAGGCAGCCAGCAAACCCGTTACCAGCACGACCAGCAAGCCAATGGACCAAAAACGACGCAGCGAATTCATTTTTCTTCCTCCTTTTAAAGATTGGTTGTTTGAGAGTTGAAATTTGGAAACAGGAAAACGATACAAGCGGAAAACTTTATCACTTCGAACGCAACCACCTCCTTTGTCTCAATTATACCCTGACCAAAACGGCTACACCTCACAGGCACGAAGACCTGTGAGGCGCTTGTTTGCGAATCTGCTGCTCGCCGAGAAACGGTCATTTTGCGCGAACGTCAATCAAACGGGCGGAGTTTGCCAGCACGGGCAGGGCAGATAATTCGTGCACGATTGCCCCGATCACCGGTCCGATGATGCCCAAACCGCCCAGAATGACCGAAAGCACGTTGACGCCCATCGAGAAAATCACGTTTTGGCGGATGACATCCAGCGTACGGCGGGAAAGTCCGACCACCTGCGGCAGGCGTTCGATCTCATCCGCCATCAGCCCAATGTCTGCCGTTTCGAGGGCAACATCCGTACCTGCCACGCCCATCGCCACGCCAATATCCGCCGCCGCCAGCGCCGGGGCGTCATTGACGCCATCGCCGGCATAGAGCACTCTCCTGCCCTGCGCCTGAAGTTCGCGGATGATGTTGAGCTTGTCCTGCGGGAGGACTTCAGCGTAGTAGCGGTCAATGCCCATCTCGCGGGCGATGCGGGCGGCAGCGCGCGGGTTGTCGCCGGTGATCATGATCACTTCTTTCACGCCCAGCTTTTTGAGCGCAGCGATGGCTTCCTTCGCCTGCGGGCGCGGCGTGTCCTCGAAGGTGATCAGCCCGCTGACCTGTCCATCCACCGCCACCGGCACAACCGTTTGCCCATCTGCTTCCAGCGACTGGGCGCGCCGCTCCAGCTCTGCGTGCCATGCCAGCCCGCGCTCGTTGAGCAGGGCGCGGCTGCCGATCAGCACCTCGCGCTGGTTGACCCGCGCCGTGACGCCAAAGCCGGGCAGAACTTCAAACTCCTGCGGCTCGTCCAGCGCCAGCCGGCGCTCCTGACAGGCGCTGACAACGGCACGCCCGATGGGGTGCTCGCTGAAACGTTCGGCGCTGGCGGCAATCTGCAAGAGATGATCCGGGTTCATCCCGTTCAGGGCAACCACTTCCTTGACGCGCGGCTTGCCCAGCGTGAGCGTGCCGGTTTTATCGAACGCCACCACGTCCACCCGTCCGACCTGCTCCATCACGCCGCCGTTTTTGACCAGCATCCCGTTTTTGGCGGCGTTGCCGATAGCGGCGACCACCGCCGTCGGCGTCGCCAGCACCAGCGCGCAGGGGCAGACCGCCACCAGCACGGTGATCGAACGGATGATGTCGCCGCTGAGCAGATAGACCATGGCGGCAATGGCAATGGTGACCGGCACCAGGATGCGCGCATAGCGGTTCGCCACCCGCTGGACGGGCGCCTGGCTGGCTTGCGCTTCCTTCACCAGCCGCACGATATGACCCAGCGTGGTCTGCTCGCCGACCCGTTCGGTGCGGATTTCAAAGGCGCCCAGCTCGTTCAGCGTGCCGGCAAAGACCTCATCGCCGGCTTTCTTTTCCACCGGCATTGCTTCGCCGGTGATGGCGGCTTGATTGACGCTGCCGCTGCCGCTGAGGATCACGCCGTCCACGCCGATCCGCTCGCCGCTGCGCACCAGCACAATGTCGCCGACCTGCACCGCTTCCAGCGGTACGGTGACCTCACGCCCATCGCGCCGCACGGTCACGGTAGCGGGCATCAGCCGGGAAAGTTCGCGCAGAGCGCGGTCGGCGCGCGCCACCGTCAGGTTTTCCAACCACTCGCCCAGCGACATCATCAGCACCACAATTGCCGCTGCGCTGTATTCGCCGACGATCAGCGCGGCAATCATGGCAATCGAAGCCATCACGCCGGAGGTGAACTCATGCTCAACGATGATCTGGCGGGCAGTGAAAACGAAGAGCGGCGTCCCGCCGATCAGCGCCGAGAGCAGATACACCCAGCGGGCAATTTGCGGCTTTCCCAGCAGAGAGAGCGCAAACGCTGCCAGCAGGGTGAGGGCATTAAGAAAAACCAGAATGGTATCCCGCGAGAGCAGAAAATCACGGTAACGGGTGAAGAAACTCTGCCGCGGCGGGTGACAATCACAGGAAATCACACTGACTGCCTGACTATCCATAAGCAACAACTCCTTCGACTATTTATATCCCCTATCCCCCCATAGGGGATATAAATAGTATAACAGGGAACGGCAAAAAATGCAAGGGGGGAAAGGCGGGGAAAGGCAGAAGTCAAAAGGCGGAAGGCGGAAATGCAGCGCAAGTTTGCAACTTGCGCATCCGCGGCGCCGGGCGGGTTTTGACCCTCACCCCCAGCCCCTCTCCCATAGGAGGGAGAGGGGGAAATGCAGCGCAAGGCGGGGAAAGGCAGAAGTCAAAAGGCGGAAGGCGGAAAGTTTTCTTCCGCCTTCATCCTTCTGACTTTTGACTTTAAGAATCTTGCCCTACAGTTTTCCCGCCTTTTGACTTTAAGCGCTCGCTTACTTCGCCAGCAGGGGGTAAAAGGCTGCGAACAGCACGCTGGCGGTCACGCAGGTCAGCAGCGCCGCCGGCAGACCCCGCCGGTTCCATAGCGCAGCGGTGATCGGGAAGCGGGTGCGCTCCGAGAGCGACGCCACAACGATATTGGCGGTTGAGCCGATAATGGTGGCGTTGCCGCCAAACCCCGCCCCAAACGCCAGCGCCCACCACAATGCCGAAATGGAAATCCCCGCCTCGCCCAATCCCTGAATCACCGGGATCAGCGCAATGGTGATCGGCACGTTATCCACCACCGCCGACAACGCCGCCACCGCCCACAGCACCGCCAGTCCCAGCAGGATCGGATGTCCATTGCCGATGTTTCCCAGCAGAGCCGCCGCAGCGGCTAAAACGCCGGCTGCCTCCAGTCCGCCCACCATGATGAAAAGCGCCCCGAAAAAGATCAACACGCCCCACTCGATGCGGGCAAAAAGCTGGCGCACATCCGGCTTTGTCCAGACCATCGCCGCCGCCGCTGCACCCAGCGCCAGGTGCGCCGGGCTGAGCTGCAAAGGCTCTTCAAAGAAAAACAGCAGAATGGTCAATCCCAGCACCAGCAGCACCCGCCGCATGGTGCGCCCATCGCGCACCGCTTCCGCCGGGTTCAACCCCAGCACCGCCTCCCTGTTCGCCGGGGTCGCCCAAAGCTCACGGCGGAACAGATAGCTCAACAGCGCCAGCGTCGCCAGCCAGGCAACCACCACCACCGGCAGGGCGTGGGTCAGAAAATCCACAAAGCTGAACTTCGCCGCCGAGGCGATCAGCACATTGGGCGGGTCGCCGATCAGCGTGGCTACGCCGCCGGTATCGGAAAGCAATGCCTCAGACATCAAAATGGGCACCGGGCTGATGCCCAGAATCTCACACACCATGATCGAAACCGGCGCAATCAGCACCACTGTGGTGACGTTATCCAGAAACATGGAGAGAACGGTCGTCAGCGAACCCAGCAGCACCAGCAGACGCAGCGGCTTGCCTTGCGAAAAGCGCACCGCCCAGATCGCCAGAACCTCAAAAAAGCCGGTCGGCTCCAGCAGAGCCACCAGCGTCATCATGCCGAACAGCAACCCCAGCGTATGGAAATCCACCGCCGCCAGCGCTTTTGTCCCGTCGTAAAACCCGCCGAGCATCCCTGCCGTCACCATGACCACTGCGCCCGCCATCGCCGCAGTCGTGCGGTTGAGCCGCTCCGAGAAAATCAGGTAGAGGGTGACGCCGAAGATGAAGACCGTGATGGCTGCCTGAATCATGCCGCTTCCGCCCTGCCTCCAGCAAACCAGTTGCGCAGCAGCGCCGTGCCCAAATCCACCCGTGAGACGATGCCGATCAGCCGGTTTTGCGCATCCACCACCGGCAAATCGGAGAGCTGATGGCGGTACAACAAGGCAAAGGCGCGCAGCAAACCGCAGTCCTCCTGAATGGCAACCGGCGCCTGCATGATCGTGCGCACCGGCTGGGCGATTTGCTCGGGCGCGGGCACCACGTTTTCTAACATGCCGAAGTCGCGCACGAAGTCAAAATGCTGCACCAGATGGATAAAATCCGGCATGACCAGCGTGAGCAGGTCGCGCAGTTGCACCAAGCCGACCAGTTGTCCCTCCGCGTTGACCACCGGCAGGGTGCCGATATGGCGGCGCATAAAAATTTCCGCCGTTTCGGCGACGTTCAGCGTATCGCTGATCGAGACCACCGTTGTTTTCATGCACTTTTGAACAATCATTGCCCCTTCCTCCTGCGGTGGGGCAGTTACCCTTTCCCGCCGCCTGTAGTCTGATTATATCGTGAGTACGCCGGGCTGGCGGGCAAAAAGCAAACGCCTGTGCTCCAATGGAAAGCGGCTTTTGGACGTGTGCAGAGCCGGCTTTGCCTCACAGGATAAAAGCCAGCGCCCCCAGCAGAAGCAGGGGCGTCAGCGCGCCGCCCGCCCAAAGCAGATAAGCCACCGGACGCCGGCGCGGACTGCGGTACAGATACAGCCCCAGCAGGACATCCATCCCCCAGATCAGCGCCGCCAGCGTCGGCAGCAGCAGGAGCTGAACGGCGGGGAGCGGCTCGTGCGGCATGCCGCGCATATCGAACCCCAGCGAAACGCTCTCCCGCTGGGGGATCGCCAGCGCAGCCAGCGTGAACAGCGCCAGCGTGCTGCCCAGCCCGGTCAGCGTCAACCAGCGGGCGGTGCGGTCGTTCCACACCGTGCGCAGGTACATCGCCGGGCGGGCGGAGAAAGGCTTCAGCATCTCCAGACTGCCCATCTCTGCCACGCGCCGAAAAGCGCCGATGAAGGCAGATGGGTCTGCCGGCGAGATGGCAAACACGCCGCGCACCGTTCCGACCAGCAGCAGCCGCCGCGCATCCGCAGCCAGAAATTCCACCTCGCCCAGCTCCGCCTGATGCCGGCTGCCCAGCACAGCGCCCGGAAGCGCGGCAAACGGCAGCTTCAGCGCCCCTGCCGTCCGCAGCCAGTCAATCTCGTTCAGCGGAATATCCTCCATGCGCAGCCCCCAGCGGATGCGCAATCCGT
Source organism: Anaerolineaceae bacterium (assembly GCA_034434695.1). GTDB lineage: Bacteria > Chloroflexota > Anaerolineae > Anaerolineales > Anaerolineaceae > DYEC01. Next base: position 28,502 of record DAOTYY010000154.1, on the reverse strand, counting down.
TGCGTTCCAGAAAATACGCCGCCCGCAGCAGGGCATAGCCGCGGTAAACCGTCAGCGCCGAAAGCGGCAGAAGCGTCAGCGCCAGCATCAAAAACAGCACAAAATAACCCCCTTCGCCGATGCGCACCGCCGACCAGAAGGCGAAGGCGCTCCCGCCGAGAAACAGAGAGGACAAGGCGGTATGCACGATCAGCCCGCTGCGGCGGGGCGGCAGAAACACCATCCCCTCGTCGGACAGGGCGCTTTCTGCGGCGCGGTTTGCCGTCACGCTCCCCTCCGCTTTACAAGACGGCACGGAGCTGAGCGCAGACCTGTGCCACCTGTTCCTCGCTCATTTTGCCGGAGAAAGGCAGCGCCAGCCCGCGCTGCCCCAAATCTTCCGTGACGGGAAAATCGCCGGTGCGGTAGCCGAAGCGCTCGACCATGTACGGCTGAAGGTGGATCGGCGCAAAGTACGGGCGCGTTGGGATGCCGCGCGCCGCCAGCCGCTGGGCGACGCCGGCGCGGTCAATGCCCCGCTCCAGCCGCACCACATAGACAAACCAGCTTGGACGGGTGGTTTCGGGGGCGATGAACGGCGGCTGGACGCCGGCAATCCCGGCCAGATGGCGGGCGTACCAGCCCGCCACGCGCTGGCGGGCGGCGAGCAGCTCCTCCAGCCGCGCCATCTGCGCCGTGCCCAGCGCCGCCGAAAGCTCATCCATGCGGTAGTTGTAGCCCAGATAGGTATGCTGCAGCCAGGTATCGCCCGGCGCCCGTCCCTGATTGCGCAGCGCCTGCGCCAGGCGGGCGGCGCGCTCATCATCGGTGACGATCATCCCGCCTTCGCCGGTGGTGATCTGCTTGTTCGGGTAAAACGCAAAGACGCCCATCTCGCCCAGCGTGCCGGCGGGACGCCCGCGGTACTCTGCGCCCAGCGCCTCGCAGGAATCTTCGATCAGGCGCAGTCCGTGTTCTGCCGCCAGCGGCGCCAGCCGGTCGTAATCCGCCGCCTGTCCGAAGACATCCACCGCCAGGATGGCTTTCAGCCGGGCGTTTTCCGCCGCGCCCCGGCGGGGCAGCCAGCGCCGCGCCGCCGCGCCGCCCGCCAGCAAATCCTGCACGGCGCTTTGCACCTGCTGCGGGTCCAGGCTGCCCGTGCGCTCGTCCACGTCCACAAAGACCGGCACGGCGCGCTCATAGAGCAGAACGTTGCTGGAAGCGACAAACGAGAAAGGCGTGGTGATCACCAGATCGCCCTCGCCAATCCCCGCCGCCAGCACGCACAGGTGCAGCCCCGCCGTGCCGGAGCTCACCGCAACAGCAAAGCGGCAGCCAGTATAGCGGCGGAACGCCTCTTCAAAAGCCTTCAGGTACGGTCCCATGCTCAAATGCGGCGTGCTGACCACCGAAAGCACCGCCTGCCGCTCGGCTTCTCCCAAATCGGGAGCGGACATCGGAATCGAAAAGGAAGCGTCAAAGTCCATGAAGAATCGTCTTACCTCGCTCTTTTGCGCAGAAGTTCTTTTTTGTCGTGATTGGAGAGGAACGCCGTCTCGACGGCGTTGCGCTGGGCTTGCCGGATCAGCTCCGCGGTCAGCCCTGCCGCCGGCGCTGCCACTTCGTACTCATAACGCAGGTCAATGCCGCTGATGACGGGGTCGTCGGTGTTGATGGTCGCCGCCAGTCCGTTCTCCAGGAAGGTGCGCAGGGGGTGGCTGGCGTAGTCCGGCACGGTCATCGTCTGTACGTTGCTGGTCAGGTTGGATTCGATGCCGATCTGCCGGTCTGCCAGATAGGACATCAGTTTGGGGTCTTCGATGGCGCGCACGCCGTGCCCGATGCGCTCTGCGCCCAGCCGCAGCGCCTGCCAGATGCTCTGCGGACCGGCGGATTCGCCGGCGTGCACGGTGATGTGCCAGCCGGCGTCGCGCGCCCTCTTAAAGTGGCCGGCAAAGTGTTCGGGGGGCCAGTTGGCTTCATCACCCGCCAGGTCGAGGGCGGTGATGGCGTCGCGGTGTTTGAGCAGCGCCGCCAGTTCCTTCCCGCATGTTTGCGGTCCGTAGGTGCGGCTGAGGATGCCGATCAGGTTGGCGCGCACGCCGAAGTCGCGCACTCCCTGGCGCACGCCGTCAATCACGGCGGCGGTCAATTCGGCGGGGTCGAGCTGATGCGGCTGCGCCATGAACCACGGGCTGAAGCGCAGTTCAATGTAGTCAATCCCTTCGCGGCGGGCGTCCTCGATGTTCTCATACGCCACGCGGCGCACCGCTTCGTAATCCACCAGCACGCCGATCATCCATTTAAACTTTTCGATGAAAGCCATCACGCCCGGCTGAGGCTGCGTGACCTGAACGTGCGGTTTCAGCCCCTCGACCGTATCGGCGGGCAGGGGCAGGTTGTGTTTGCGTCCCAAGTCCAGGATGGTCTCCAGGCGCACATTGCCGTCCAGATGGCGGTGCAGATCAATCAAGGGCAAATGCGGGTCAATCATGCCGTCACCTCCTGCGAAAGCCTTGGTTCGATTATCCCCCAGCCTTGCCGGCAGGTCAAGAGCGGATGGAAGACTGCCGCCCAGCGCTTTTTTCAAGCGCGCTGGTGTATAGGCTTATTGTCCTTACAAACGTACCCATCCGACTGGAGGTTTGCTATAATGCTGCTATATTTTCATTGATTAAGTTTGTAAAAAATGTCGTCTTTAGAACCATCCTGCCGGCAAGACAAAGCCTCTTTCCGAACCGCCTATCCCCCATTGATGCGCCTCAATGACTGGCTGGCGCGGCGGCATCCGCTCACCGCCTTTTTGCTGCTGGGCGGCTTTTCGCTTGCCTTTGGAGGGAGCTTGGTGACGCTGCGGGCGTCGCCAAGCCTGACCTACTTACTGGTGATTCTGCCGCTTTGGAGCGCGTTTCATTTTTCGCGGCGCTTCAGCTTTGCGCTGCTGGCATGGGTCTTCGCAGTGACGGTATGGTGCAGGGCTGAGGCGGGTGCGATGGCCGGCGTTTCGCATCTGCTCGCTGTGTTGCTGGTTTTTGGAGGGAACATTTTGGTTTTGCATATGATTCATGGAATGATTGACCAGAACCGCCGTGACCTGAAGGCAGTGGAACAGCTCAAGGAGCAGTACCGCATCGTTGCCGATTACTCGCACAGTTTTGAGGGCTGGCTGGACCGCACCTTCCGCTGGCGGTATCTTTCCCCCGCCTGCGAAGAGATCAGCGGTTACCCGCTGCAGGCGTTTTTGGAAAACCCGGCGCTGCTGGAGCAGATCGTCATTCCGGAAGACCGCCCGCTGGTTGAAGAACTGCGGCGCAGAGCCGCCGCCGTTCCCGGAAAGGTGCAGACCATTGAGCACCGCATCCGGCGCAAAGACGGCGGGATCCGCTGGGTGGAACACGCCTGCCGCCTGATCCACTGGAGGGAAGAACAGGGAGAGCAAAGCGGCTGGCGCATTTCGCTGAGCGATATTACCGACGAAAAGCTGGCAAAGCTGGCGCTGGAAGAGAGCGAACAGCGCTACCGCGAGCTGGTGGAGCAGCAGGGCGAAGGGCTGGTCGTGGCAGATGAGCATCAGACGTTTATTTTCGCCAATCCAGCGGCGGAGATGCTGCTGGGCGTCCCAGCCGGCAGTCTGGACGGGCGCAGCCTGCGCGAGTTTCTCCCCCCCGAATCGCTGAAGAAGGTTGAGGAGGAAATGGAGAAGCGCCGCCGTCTGCTTACCAGCGTCTATGAGCTGGAGATCGTGCGGGCGGACGGCGAGCAGCGCACGATTCTGATTACCGCCGTGCCCTACCGCAGCCACCGTAATAAGTTCATCGGCACCATCGCCACCTTCCGCGATATCACCCGGCGCAAAGCGCGCGAGAGCCGGCTGGAATACGAAAGCAGCCATGACATGCTCACCGGTGTGCACAACCGCGCCTTTCTGGAAAAGAAATTGAAAGAGCTGGAAGCCGACCCGCCGCTGCCCGTCAGCGTCCTGATGATGGACGTGAACGATCTGAAGGCGGTCAACGATTCGCTGGGACATCAGGCGGGCGATCAGCTTCTGCGGCAGATGGCGGCGCTCCTAAGGAATTCCCTGCGCGAGGCGGATGACATCATCGCCCGCTACGGCGGGGATGAGTTTCTTGTCCTGCTGCCGCGCTCGGACGAACGGGCGGTGCGGCGGGTGTGCGAGCGCATCCGCCGGGCAATTGAGCAGGAAAACCAGAGCAGACAATATCCCTTTCAACTGGACATTTCCATCGGCGCGGCGACCTGCCTCAATGGCTGCTCGCTCCAGCAAGCCATTGAGCAGGCTGACCGGAACATGTATCGGGATAAGTGGAAGAAGAAGGGGCGGCTGGCTTCCAGCTCAGCGCCGACCGTGCCGCTGGAGCGGAATATTCAACTGCCGGCAGATGCCGAGCAGTGATGATGCGTGCTGCAAAACATGCAGGGCAAGATTCTTAAAGTCAAAAGCCGGAAGGATGAAGGCGGAAGAATAAAAACTTTTCGCCTTCCGCCTTTTGACTTCTGCCTTTCCCCGCCTTGCGCTGCATTTTCCCCTCTCCCTCCTATGGGAGAGAGGCTGGGGGTGAGGGTCAAACCTGCCTGCGCAAGTTACAAACTTGCGCTACAATGCAAGCTGCAAACTCGCTGCACTGCAATGGACAAACCCGTACTGCAAAAAAGGAGTTGGTTGGATCACGATGACAGACTCGAAATTAGACGCATTCAAAGGACAGGCATATCTCAATCTGGAAACCTTCCGCCGCAATGGGGAAGGCGTGCGGACGCCGGTCTGGTTTGTTGAACACGAGGGCAGGCTCTACGTGCGCACGCGCGCCGACGCCTGGAAGGTGAAACGCATCCGCCGCAATCCTCAGGTGCGCGCGGCGCCTTGCGATGTGCAGGGCAAACTGCTGGGCGGGTGGGTGGAAGGACGGGCTCGTGTGCTCAGCGAAAGCGAGGCGGAGTTCATCAGCCGGCTGGCGCGGCAGAAATACGGCTTTCGCAAGACCTTCTTCGACCTGCTGAACAAACTGCTGCGCCATTCATGGGTGGTGATTGAGATCAGCCTGTAAGCAGCCTGCTGAACAACCCTGTCTGCGCTTCGGCGCTTTCGAAGAATTTGGATAAAACCGCTCCGCAAAGACACACCTGCTTGGGCATTTTCCCGCCCGACGGTTTGTGCTACAATGATTTTAATGACTTTCTCAACCCGTTTATTTTTCCCAGGTGAGGTGCGTCATGACGGTTGCTGAAGTTCGTCCTTCCCCGATCGCCGGCACGTGGTACAGCGGCGACCCGCAGCGGCTGAGCCGGCAGGTGGATGCTTACCTCAATCAGGCAAAACTGCCGCCGCTGGAAGGCGAGGTGGTGGCGGTCATCGCCCCGCACGCCGGACACCGCTATTCCGGGCGCACCGCCGGCTACGCTTTCGCCGCCGTGCGCGGGCAATCGCCGGAGCTGGCGGCGGTGCTTTCACCCTATCACGATTTCGCCCGCGAGCCGCTGCTGACTACTGCCCACCGCGCTTACGCCACGCCGCTGGGTACGATTCCGGTTGACCGCGACCTGATTGCCGCGCTGGATGAGCGCCTGCGCCGGCAGGGGAAAAGCGGGCTGGCTGCCATCGCCAACGATATAGAGCATTCGCTGGAGATCGAATTGCCTTTTCTTCAGCGGGCGCTGGCGGGGGAATTCCGCCTGCTGCCGCTGATGGTTCGTACGCACGACGCCGCGCTGTTGAAAGCCGTCGGCGAAATCCTTGCCGATTTGCTCAAGCCGCTCCGCGCCCTGCTGGTCGCCAGCACCGACCTTTCGCATTTTTACCCCCTGCCCGCTGCCAAAAAGCTGGATGAACACATGCTGCGGCAATTTGCCAGCTTCTCGCCCGAAGGCGTGTTGAAAGCCGAAGAGGAAGGCAGCGGCTTCGCCTGCGGGGCGCCGGCGGTGGCGGCGGTGCTCTGGGCGGCGAAGGCGCTGGGCGCCGGCCGGGTGCAGGTGCTGCATCATTCCACTTCGGCAGATGAGACCGGCGATCCGTCTTCGGTGGTGGGCTACGGCGCGGCGGCGGTCTTGAAGACGGTATGATTCTGGCCAACATTCTCCTGCTCTTTTTCCTGATTGCGCTGAACGGTTTTTTTGTGGCAATGGAGTTTGCGGTGGTGGCGGCGCGGCGCGCCCGATTGGACATCCTGCCCAAGTCGGACGGATACGCCGGGCGCATCGTGCGCGGCTGGCTGGAAAGCCCGCCTGCCCGCGACCGCATCCTGGCGGCTACCCAGCTCGGCATTACCATCATTAGTCTGGCGCTCGGCGCCGTCGGCGAAAACACCTTTGAGCTGCTGCTGGCGCCCTATTTTGCCCAGGTTCGGCTGCCGGCGGAACTGTCGTTTCTGAGCGGTCTGATCGGCGTCCTGCCGCTGGTGCTTTCGCTGGTTGTCGTCACCGCCCTGCATGTCGTCCTGGGCGAGCAGACGCCCAAGATTGCCGTCCTGCGCGCGCCGGAAAAGTTCATCCTCGCCGCCGCGCCGCTGATGCGCGCTTTCAGCGCCGCTTTCAAAGGGTTCATTGACCTGCTGGACTGGGCAACCCATCAATTGCTCAGCCTGCTGGGACTGCCGCAGGGCAGCGCACACGGCTCACCCTATACGCTGGAAGAGCTGCGCGAAATGGTCTCCGGTCCGGAGATGCAGGGGATTTTTGAAGAGCCGGAACGCGAGATGCTTTCGGCAGTGATGGATTTTGGCGACCTGGTGGTGCGGCAGGTGAGCATCCCGCGCACCGAAATTGTCGCCATCGAAGCTGATGAGCCGCTGGAGGAGGCGGTGCATCTGCTGGTGGAAAACAGTTTGACCAAACTGCCGGTCTATGAGAAAGATTTGGACCACATTCTGGGCATTCTCCACATACAGGATTTGCTGATTGCCATGCAGGAGGGCAGGCTCTCCCAGCGCCGGGTGCGCGAGCTGGTGCGCGAGACGTTCTTTGTCCCGGAAAGCATCCCGGTCAGTCAACTGCTGCAGCAGTTCCGCGCCCGCCGCGTCCATCTAGCCATTGTGCTGGACGAATTCGGCGGCACCTATGGGCTGGTCACGCTGGAAGACCTGCTGGAGGAAATTATCGGAGAGGTGCAGGACCCCTTCGATGCCGAACCGCCGCCCATCCGCCCCCAGCCGGACGGCAGTGTGCTGGTGGACGGCATGGTCACCATTGACGAGTTCAACGAGTATTTCGGCTTGAATCTCTCTGACCCGGAGTACGATACCATCGCCGGCTACATGCTGGGAAAACTCGGACGCATCCCCAGCGAGGGGGATACGGTAGAGGATGACCACCTGCGCCTGAAGGTAGAGAAGATGGACCGCCTGCGCATTGCGCTGATCTCGGTGCGGCGGATTTGATTTGACATTCCGCTCAAGCTGTGATACACTCGTTTCAACAATTGCATACGCCCCTTGCGGCGCTTCTATCCAGAGAGGTGGAGGGACCGGCCCTGTGAAACCTCGGCAACCCGGGTAAACCCCGAAGGTGCCAATTCCGTCAGAGGAAATCTGGAAGATAGGAGGGCAGCCGATGTACCGCTCGCCCCCTGACGTTATCCGGAAGGGGATATTTTTTATCCAAATTAAAGGAGTTCACTGATGAGCACTACTTTTATGAAGTCCGAGAAGTATCTGTTCACCTCGGAGTCGGTCACCGAAGGACATCCCGATAAAATGTGTGACCAGATCAGCGATGCCGTTCTGGATGCCTGTCTGGAACAGGACCCGCTCTCGCGCGTGGCCTGCGAGACCGCCACCAAGACCGGCTTTGTCATCATCATGGGCGAAATCACCACCCGCGCCTTTGTCAATTTTGACGAACTGGTGCGCAAGGTGGTGGTGGACATCGGCTACGACCGCGGGAAAAAAGGCTTCGACGGCTACACCTGCGGCGTGCAGGCTGCCATCGCCTCGCAATCGCCGGATATTGCCCTCGGCGTGGATAAGGCGCTGGAAGCCAAAGCCGGCAACATGACCGATGCTGAAATCGAAGCCATCGGCGCCGGCGATCAGGGGATGATGTTCGGCTATGCCTGTGATGAGACGCCCACCCTGATGCCGATGCCGATCTATCTGGCGCATAAGCTCTGCCGGCGGATGAGCGTGGTGCGCAAAAACCAGACGCTGGGCTGGATGTGGCCCGACGGCAAATCGCAGGTGACGGTGGAATACCGCTACGGCAAACCGGTGCGGGTGGATACCGTGCTGATCAGCACCCAGCATTCCCCCGATGTTTCTCAGGAGGACGTGCGCGAGGGCGTTATCGAGGAAGTCATCAAGCCCGTTCTGCCGCCGGAGATGGTGGATAACCGCATGAAAATCTACGTCAACCCGACCGGGCGCTTTGTCATCGGCGGACCGCTGGGCGATGCCGGTCTGACCGGGCGCAAGATCATCGTGGATACCTATGGCGGCATGGGGCGGCACGGCGGCGGCTGTTTCAGCGGCAAGGACCCGACCAAAGTGGACCGCTCGGGGGCTTACGCAGCGCGCTGGGTGGCGAAGAACATCGTCGCCGCCGGGCTGGCAAAACGCTGTGAGATTCAAGTCGCCTATGCGATCGGCGTAGCCCGCCCGCTGAGTATCAATGTGGAAACCTTTGGCACCGGCGTTGTTCCGGATGAGCAGATCGCCAAACTGGTGACCCAGCACTTTGACCTGCGTCCGGGCGCGATCATCCGCGACCTCGATTTGCGCAAGCCGATTTACCGCCGCGTGGCGGCTTATGGTCACTTCGGACGGGATGACCTCGATTTGACCTGGGAACGCACCGATAAGGCGGAGCTTCTGCGCCAGGCGGCAGGTCTCTAAAGGCAGACATCAACAGGCGGAAGGACGAAGGCTTCTTCCGCCTGTGTTTTTGATTGCCTGCCTTTCCGCCGGGGCGGAAAAACGCCGCTATCTGCGGCTTGCAGGGGATTCCTTTCTGGATGCCACAGCCATTAAAGGATTGCTTTTGCGGCGCATTCCGGCGGCATGATGCAGCGCGGGGTCGTTCAGGCGGCTGAAGTCTCCCTGCTGCTTTGGCGGGCGGGATAGGGACACAGCCCGCGCAGGGGGCAGCGCGGACAGACGGGCTTGCGGGCATGACAGACCTCGCGCCCCAAACGGATCAGGTTCAGGTGTGCCGCGCCGTAGGCTTCGGGCGGGAAGAGCGCCGCCAGATGCGGATGCGCCTGTTCGGCGTTCATCCCCTGCGGGCGCAGCCCCAGCCGTCCGCTGACGCGGTGGATGTGCGTATCTACCGGAAAGGCGGGCATGCCCAGCGAGAAGAGCAGGACAATAGCAGCGGTCTTTGGTCCCACCCCCTTGAAGCGCATCAGCCAGGCGTGCGCTTGCTCAGGCGGCAGTGCGCTCAGAAAGCTCAAATCCAGCCCGCCGCGTTCCTGGGTGATTTGGCGCAGCACGGCTTGAATGCGCGCGCCTTTCTGGTTGGCAAGCCCCGCCGGGCGGATGGCTTCGATCACTTCCTGCGGGTCGGCGTCGCGCACGGCTTCCCAACTGGCAAAACGCCGGCGCAGGCGGGCAAAGGCGGCGTCGCGGTTACGGTCATTGGTGTTCTGGGAGAGGATGGTGGAGACCAGCTCATCCAGCGGGGGCAGAGGCGTGCGCCAGCGCGGTTCGCCATAGACTTCCAGCAGGCGGCGGTGAATTTCCAGCGCCCGCCGGCGCAGTTCAGGGTCAGGAGCAGACGGCGCAGACATGCAGGCAGCACCTCGTTGGGGAAAACATGGGCGCATTGTACCACATCCGCGCCCGGGCAGGGATGGGCGGTAAAAAGAGTGTACACTCGAAAACGCCCGCGCGGTTCAACATGAACCGCCCTAAAAACTGCTTTACGGGTAAGCGTGATAGCGGCGGCCGGCGTGGCAGCGTTGATGGGCAGGTCCATTGGGCGGCAAAAAATTCCCCCCTGCAAGCCCGCAACATGCAGGGGGGCAGAGAAAGGAGGAGGAAAGGAAAAAGAAGACTAATTCAGAATAACCTGCGTTTGTTCCAGAAACTGCTCCACCAGCCGGCGCAGGGCAGCTTCGGGCAGCGCGCCGACCTGCTGATGCACCACCTGTCCGTTGTGAATGAAGAGCATGGTCGGGATGCCGCGCACGCCGTATTGCATCGCCCACTGGAAATGCTCGTCGGTGTTGACTTTGGCGACGAGCAGCCTGCCGGCGTATTCTTTCGCCAGCTTGTCCAAAACGGGGGCAACCATGCGGCAGGGTCCGCACCATGGTGCCCAAAAGTCCACAATCACCGGCAGGGTGGATTGCAGAACGGTTTTTTCAAATGCAGCATCGGTGACATGAATGGGTTCGCTTATCATATGATTTTCTCCTAATATTATACAATATATCTGAAATTATGACCAGTCTACAGCGAGCTGTTTGCGCTGGTGCAGGACTTTGTCCGCCGCCATTCCGGCGATGGCGCCTTCGGCGGCGGCGACCACTGCCTGTTTGACGTGATTGCAAAGCACATCGCCGACGGCAAAGACGCCCGGCAGGCTGGTCTGGTATTCGCGGTCGACGATCAGACAGCCGCCGTCATTGAGCGGGAGCTGCCCTTGCAGGAAGTCGGTGATGGGTTTGCCGCCCTGCAGGTAGATGAACGCTCCGCTGACCGGGATGACCTTTTCGCCTGCGCCGCGCTGGTTGAAGCGCACCGCCTGCACCTGCTTGTCGCCAATGATTTCGCGCAGCGCCGCGCCGGGGTAGAGGGTGACTTTGGGGTGATGGGTCAGCTCTCCGACCAGATGGGCGGGGGCTTTCAGGTCGGGGGTGGGCGAGAGGAAATGAACCCGGCGGACGAAGCGGGTGAGGAAGAGGGCTTCTTCGACGGCTTCATCGCTGCTGCCCGCTACCGCCACTTCCTGGTCTTTGAAAAAGGCGGCGTCGCAGGTGGCGCAGTAGGAAACGCCGTGTCCGAGCAGTTCATCTTCGCCTTTGACGCGCTGGCCGCGCCCCATCGAGCCGCTGGCGATGATGACGACGCGGGCGGCGTAACTGCCCGCATTGCCGAAGACAGTTTTCGGGTCGGAGAGCAAATCCACGCCGATCACCTTGTCGTTGATGAACTGTGCGCCAAAGCCGAGCGCCTGCTGGCGCATGCGTTCGAGCAACTCCGCCCCGCTGAGCGGTTCAGGGATGCCGGGGTAGTTGGCGATTTTGGCGGTCATGCCCAGCGCACCGCTGGTCAGCCCGCGGTCGAGGATGAGGGTGTTCAGCCCGGCGCGGGCGGTGTAGATGGCGGCAGAGACGCCCGCCGGTCCGTCGCCGATGATGACCACGTCATAGACGGGCAGTTCAAAGCCGGTGGAGAGGTTGAGCGGCAGAGCCTGCGAGAAGTTATCCATCATAGGGGTACACCTCCGTTGTGTTTCATTCGTTTACCACCCTGATTAGATGCGGGGAACGGCAAAAGGTTACATGTTGGTTGTGGTTTGACCCTCACCCCCTGCCCCTCTCCCATAGGTAGGGAGAGGGGGGAGTTCTGACCCTCACCCCCAGCCCCCTCTCCCATAGGTAGGGTGTGGGGGGAGTTCTGACCCTCACCCCTGCCCCTCTCCCATAGGTAGGGAGAGGGGGAGTTCTGACCCTCACCCCTGCCCCCTCTCCCATAGGTAGGGAGAGGGGGAAATGCGGCGCAAGTTTGCAACTTGCGCAGCTATGGAGCAGCTTGGGTTTCCGTGCTACAGGTTTCTTCCGCCTTCATTCCTCCGCCTTCTGAATTTAAGAATCTTGCCCCACAGGGGTTTTGGGGTGCAGGGGTGAAATCCTAACCAAACGAGAAACAACAGAGCGGCTGCGCCGAAATCGTGCTACAATTCAATAGGAGACCCTTGCCGATGGAAAGAGAGACCCTCTTGAACCTGCTCAAAAGCCAGGAAGCTGTGCTGAGGGAGCAATTTGCTGTTGCCTCGTTGTCGGTGTTCGGCTCGGCAGCTCGTAACCGCGCCCGCAAACGCAGCGACATAGACCTGCTGGTTGAGTTCGATCGACCGGTGGGATTGTTGACGTTTGCCCGCCTCAAACTGTATCTAGAACATCTGCTTGGCTGCCGCGTTGATCTGGTTACTCCGGCTGCCTTGCGCCCGGAACTGCGCCAACAAATCTTACAAGAAGCCGTCCATGCCCTCTAGGAACTGGACCATGCGCCTGCAGGACATGCTGACCTGCATGGCAAAAATCGAACAATACACCGCTGGTCTCTCCTATGAAGCGTTTGAAGCGGATGAGCGCACCGTTGACGCCGTGTTGCGCAATCTGGAAATTATTGGCGAAGCGGCTCGGCAAATCCCCCGCTCGGTCAAAGCTGCCTATCCGGCGCTTCCCTGGGCGGAGATGCAAACGATGCGCAACATCGTCATTCATGAATATCACGGGGTCAATTTGCGGATCATCTGGCAAACGGTCAAAGAAGACCTCCCTCCGCTTGCGCCGCTTTTGCGGCAAATCCTTCAGGAACAGTAACTACTCCATGCTGGCGGCAAAGCTTGCACGGTGATAGAGCGACTCGGGGCGGGGTTTGACCCTCACCCCAGGGGAAAGGCAGAAGGCGGAAGGCGGGTTTGACCCTCACCCCCTGCCCCTCTCCCATAGGAGGGAGAGGGGGAGTTCTGACCCTCACCCCCAGCCCCCTCTCCCATAGAAGGGAGAGGAGGAGTTCTGACCCTCACCCCCTGCCCCCTCTCCCATAGGAGGGAGAGGGGGAGTTCTGACCCTCACCCCGAGGGGAAAGGCAGAAGGCGCAAGGCGGAAGGCGAAAGGTTTTTCTTCCGCCTTCATCCTTCTGCCTTCTGACTTTAAGAGTCTTGCCCTAGACGGGTTCATCTTTGCGCGCCAGCTTCGCCTTAAGCGCGTTCAGCCGTTCGCTGCTGCCTTCGGCGAGCGCTTCCCACAGCGCCCAGAGGATTTCCTCCATGTTCGGCTGAGGAAGCAGCTCCAGCCGCCCGTCCGCCAGCCGGCGCACGCTGCTGCCCGCCTTAAAGACAGGGCGGGCGGGGGTTTCTTCAGGCTTCATCACGCACCTCCACCGTCAAAATGGCGCTGCCGCAGCGGGCAAACTCGCTGCCGTCCGCCGGCTGGATGGTGAACGTCCCCGCCTGCGCCGTGCTCAGCCGCAGTTCGCCTTTGCCGTTCTCCAGCGGCACGCCCACCGTCAGCTCGTTCACGCGCAGTTCCACCGCCAGCCGCCCCGGACAGCTCACCTGCACGGTCAGGCCGCCGCTGCCAACGCGGGCGAAGACCGTCTGCCCGCTCACCCCATTGCAGGAAAGCGTCAGGCGCGCCAGATACTCCTCCCAGCGCTGTTCCAGCGGCTGCAGCCGCTCGCCCGGCAGCAGGACAAAATCTCCGCCGCGCTGGGCAACCGATTTGATGCTCCCATCTGCGTTCAGCAGCAAATAAATCATCTCATCCCTCCACGTGTTCAAAAAAACCAGCCGTCAGCGCCAGGCAAAGGCGCGGTAATAACCGCTGCCGGAAGCGCGGCGGGTAGAATGCACCACGCCGTAGGCGGAACTGTTGGCGGTTTGAAAATAAAGGTTGCTGGCATCTGCCCCCAGCACGTCCACCGAACTGGTGCCGTTATAAACCACATTGACGCGCACCAGCTCGCTGGCGCCCGGCGCGGGGCTGGTGGCGTGCCAAAGGATGACCAGCCGCGGCGTCGTCCCCAGACTGTGCGCCTTGATGTAGGTGTTGTTATAAGCGACTGCAAACCAGCCGGAATCGTAATCCGGCGGCGGGAGCGTTTCGGCTTCATACGAACGGATGCTGTCCTGCACCAGATTGCTGCCATCCCAATAGACCTCGCCGATCAGGCGCGTGCCGGCGGTCTCGCTGGGTGAGGTGTTGACCTCCAGCGTAAAGGTAGTGCTGCCGGCAGCGGCGCGGGCAAAGACGTACCAGAGCGCCGCCGCGCCGGAAAAACTGCCCGCCGGCAAATCTACGTTCGCCGCCGCCGTCAGCATCCTCCCGCCGACCATCAGCGCCGGCGGCTTGGTGGTGGCATACGGCACACGCAGACGGTTGACCGCCAGATACTCCAGGCGGATATTGCGCGCATAGCGCCCCAAAAACACCCCCAGGGGCACGGCATCGGCAGGCTCCTGTCCCAAATACAGCGCATCGCGGCGCAGGTTGTTGTAATGTTGAAACGCGGTCGGCTGCCCCGCACTGACATCGTTGGAAAGCGGATATGCCATGCTTGATCACCTCCAGTAACTGTTATCCCAGTTCATCATTCCGCTGTAGCTGCCCTCATCCACCCACTGGCTGGCGAAGTAAAGCTCACCGTTGACCTGATAATGGGTTGAGCGGGTGGTCAAATGACAGCGGACGATGATTCTGCCATCGGTAAAAATCTTGTGTTCCATGACGTGCTCCAGCGCGTACAGCCCGGTAATCGTGCCGGAGCGGGTGGTCAGGGTAATATCGCGGTGCTGGGTGATGATGTCCACCAGATTGCGGTACATCGTCTGGGCATCTTGAGTGTGGGTGCTGCCGTCGGGGTTGATCAAAGAATCGGCGATCAGCACATCGAACCACAAATGGCGCACATCCGAAAAGCCGCCCAGCGTATCGCTATAGACCTCATGATGCACCTGCACCAGCGTGCCCTGCCCGGCTTTGGGATGGAGCAGGAAGGGGCAGGGCTGTCCGCCGTTGACGGCGGGGTGCTGCAGGGTGATGTCGCAGTCAACGCCGATGACAGGCATAGCTCACTCCTCCCAGCCCCTTTCAGCGAAAGGCGAAGGCGGGATATGAGCGGAACGCGCCACCGCCGCCACCTGGCTCTTGTAATCCTGAATCAGCGTAAAACTGCGCTCCAGCAGGCGGTTCTGTGCCGGACGGGCGTTGACGGTCTCGCCCAAAGCGATGGCGCGCATCATCATCGCATAACCGGCAACGCCGCGCACCAGCAGAGAATCCAGATCGGCGGGGATGGTGGTCTCTTCGGCATCGTCCAGCCCATACAGGCGGTTGCGCACGGCGCAGGTGAGCTGAAGGCGGTCGCCGCTTTTCGGATAAGCCGGACCGCTGAACTGCAGGCAGGGCGCCCCTGCCTCCCAGTACCAGAAATAGCGGTCGGTGGGCGGGCTGTCTTCGCCTTCAAAAGGAAAAACCACGCGGCGGATACCGAGCAAGCCCGGCGGCGCCGTCAGGCGCAGATACCGCCCGCCCTCGCTCACCGTGATCACCACCGTCAGAATCAGCGGAGCGAAGTGGTCGTAATCGGTCAACGCCTGACGGCAGGCTTCGGCGAGCTGAGCGTCGCTGTAGCGCAGCCCTGCCGGGTCGCCCAGCAGCTGCAGGATGCGCGGCTTAAGCCCCGCCAGGGTGATCACCGCCGTCCCTCCTGCGGCTTGCGCGGCGCTTCCACCCGCTGCAGGGCACGGCGCACCTCCTCCGCCGTAAAGGTGTGCTTGCGCCCCTGCGAATCGATCAGCGTCAGGCTGCCGTCCGGGTGGCGGCGGTAGCCCAGCGCCCCCGTGCCGACCAGTTCACGGAACAGCGCCGGCAGGTCAATGCGCAGAAAGTCAATCTCTTGGTTGGTCGTCATCGTTATTGCCTCCGTTTCAAAAATGGGTCTGATTCCAGCCGCGGCGGGGCGCTTCCAGAGCGATGCTGGCGATGTAACCGCCCAGCGCCGCCGCCATCATCACCAACTGTTCAGAAGTCAGCGCAAAAGGCAGGGCAACGCCGAATCCCTCCAGCACAATCACCATCAAGCCGATCAGCGCCGCCCAGAACTTGCGCGAACGCAAAACGCCCCGCCAGCCCGCCGCGCCGGGGTCCACCGCCACGCCGAGCAGGTAGGAAACCACCAGAATCACCAGCGCCGCCGCCTGTTCGCTGTCCAGGTGAAACGAGGGGACAAACGACTGAACCACAAAGACCAGCAGCGCCAGCGCCAGCGTCCAGAAACGCCTTGAAGTGAGCAAAACTGTGAACATCCTCTTACTCTCCTTTCTGATCTGGAACGGCGGGCGGGGGCTGAACCCGCCCGCGCCCAAAGAAACTTGCCGCTTATGCCACGTTCGATTTATGCAGCGGGCGGAAATCGTTCACCCACACCGCCAGAAAATGGCGCACCTTCAAGCGGTGTTCGTCATTGGTAAAGACCGCCGGCGAAAGCTCGTTGCCGGCAATGTAAATCTCCGGCATCAGCCCGAAGCGCTCGCCGACGAAGATCGCCGGCGCCACCAGCGGGTCGCACACGGCTGCCCAGTCGTTGGCATCCGTCCACTCCGGCACGGTGATGACATCGCCCGGCTGTCCGCGCTGCATATTTTCGCTGTAGATGCTGGCGGCGTTCTCCAGCGAAGGGTAGAGGATTTTCATCGCCGTCAACTGCAAGGCGCGCGGCACCAGCAGATAGCGCGGGTTGACCGCCAGCTTTGCACCCGTGCCGTAATAGCCGGCGGCGTTCTTGACCAGCAGGGGCTGGTTATACACCGCCGTCTGCACGGTATCCCATTCAGCAGCGGAAAGCGCCGCCGTGCGCAGGTTGGCATGACCGCCGGCGCTGGTGACCGGCGTGTTGTTAAACAGCGCCCCGCCGTCCGCCAGCGTTGGACCGACGCCGCCGTTCAGGGTGAAAATTTCCGCCACCAGCGCCGAGATTTTGCGCAAGCCCGCCGCCGCCAGCTCGCGCGGATACTGCGCCAGCTTGCGCGTCTCATCGCGGTCAATCAGCTCCAGCGTCAGCGGAATGTAGCCGCCGTACTTCTTCCAGCTTGCCGTTTCAGGGCTATCGCCGATGACCAGCTCCGGGTATTCCTGCCCTTCGCCCACCTCCGGCAGCGACCCCACCGTGCCGACCAGCGTGCCGGTGATGGCTTGCAGCGAGTTGAAATGTTCCACCGTGACAATGCGGCTCCACCAGTCATAGCCTGCCCTGCCGAGCTGTTCCCACTTGTTGACCACGATCTTGTTCAAGGCGTTCTTGACCAGCCCGCTGAAATCGGCAGTGGTAGCCAGCAGCGCCCGCGAACGGTCATAGCCGCCGCGCAGCTCGTAATCCCCGGTCAGCATTAAATACAGCTCACGGATGCCGGAAAGTTGATGCACGCGCAGGGCTTGCTTATCCGGGTCGCGCGGCGCACCGAAGAGGTCATCCACCGCCGTTTGCAGCTGCTCCTCCGTGGTGACCATCTCGCTGATCCGCCGCGGTCCCTGCACGACTCGCCCGGCGGTCAGCTCGGCGACCAGTTGGCGGGCGCGGGCGATCTGCTCGTTCAGCTCCGCCGCTTCAAACACCCGCCCGCTGAACTGGCTGCGGATCATCTCGGCAACAGCAGGCGGCAGCGCCGCCGCCGAAAGCGCCGTCTCCAAAAGCACCCGGCACATCTCCAGCCGCGCCGGCTGCAATGGGCCGGCAGAGGTCAGCGCAGCGCGCTCTTCAACAACTTGTTCAGACATGCTTAACTCCTTTCTCGAATACGACTCCAGCGCCCGCAGGAAAGCGCCCCCGCGGGCAGGGTTGACCACCACATCCAGCGAATACACTTTGAGAATGGTTTGCACCTCCTTGCCCAGCGCAGTGAACTGCACATCGGCGGAAAAGCCCACCTGCGGCTTGGGCATCTCAGCCAGCATCTCCTGCCCCAAGCGGCGCAGGATGTCCGCCGAAGGACCCAGCGGGCGCAGGCGCAGGCGGATGCCCTGCGCTTCTTCATCCCACTGCGGCGCATACACCACCCCCGCCAAATCGCGCACCGAGCGCCCGCCAAACGAATGGTCAATAAAACACGGCAGCCCGTCCCAGAGCGCCAGCGAAGCCCGCAGCGCCTGCGGCGGAAACTGCCAGCCGTTGCCCTGTCCGGCGCTGATGGCGAGGATTTCAAATTCCCCCGCCGGGTTGGGGCTGCCCTGCATCTGAAAGGTATCGGTATGGTTCATCTTTCCTCCTCGATATGGCTGCCCCGGCGGTCGGTTTGCCTGCTGCGCTCCAGCAGCTCCTCCACGTCCACCGATTCACCGGCAAAGCGGTACACCAGCCGCAGCAGTTCGGCATCGTCCAGCAGGCTGCGCTCGCGCAGGCTGAGCAGCGCCGGCAGGATGGCGGCGGTTGCCTGTGCCAGTTCCAGATTATCGCGGCTGGAAATATCACATCCGCTGACGCGGATCGGCGCCTCGGGGTCGGGGCTGCTGCGGCGGCTGCCCAACATCTGCGCCGCCCGCCAGACCACCGCCCGCAGCAGGTCACCGATCAGCCAGAGGAAGTACATTTGGCGCTGTTCAAAGTAGCGGTAAGTTGCCCCGCCGGCGGCTTCGGCAGTGGTGCGCGTGGCGCTTTCCGGCTCTGCCAGAAAGTGCAGCGGCAGCCCCACGCCGGCGGCGATCATCTTCTTCAGCGCCAGCCCGTCTTCGCCGGCATCCTGCGATTCCAGGCGCGGCGCCAGCACCTCCCAGCTCTCTTCAGCGCTGGTGACCAGAATGCTGCCCGGCGGGGGCGGCTGAAGGTTGAGGGCGTGCTGGCGGGCGGCGCGCTCCCCCTCGCTGGCATATTGCCCGCGCACAACGAACAGAAAGGCGTTGCGGTAGCGGTTCAGCCGGGCGCGGTCTTCCAGCCAGTTGGCATAGCGCGCCAGCCAGCGCAGCAGCGGCGCCAAATCCGATTCGCCCCACTGCGCCCCCACCGCCCGGTTGACGGCGTAATGGAGCATGGCGGGCGTCTGCGGCGGCAGCAGCGGCGAAAACGCCGCCCAGGGCGCAGGGTCGGGATCGCTCAGCGAAGCCTGCGGATAAAACGCCAGCGGCTGTTCGATGTCGTTCTCGGCAGCTTCGATTTCACGAATCTGCGCCGCCGGCACGGCGCGCACGTAGGACATCCCCGCCGCGTCGGTGCTGATCAGCACGAACAGGTTGCCGCTGCGGGTCAGCTCATCGCACCACTCGATCACCCGCGTGGGCATACGGTTGAGCGGATGGTTCCAGAAGCGTTCGAGGAACGCTGCGGTCGGACGGTGCGGGCAGGAAACCGCCAGCCCGCCGCCGATGACGTACTGCGAGGTCAGGCTGACGATGCGCCGCGCCAGCGGGTTGACCCGCCAGGCTTCCAGGCACTGCGCCAGCACCTCCTGCCGCGAGGGGGGCAGGCGGTCGCGGTCGCTTTGTGCGGCGGCAAACGCTCCCAGCCGCAGGGCTGCCTCGCGCTCCGGCGGGGCAGACTGCGCCGCCCGCCGTTTCCACAAAGCCGAAAACCGCTTGAAAAATTTGTTCGCCATCTCAATATCCTTCGTCCAGTTCGTTCAGCGGGTCGGGGCGCGGGATGAGCAGCGGGGCAGCGGGCAGGCTCCACCGTTTCCGCTCCAGCACCGCCGCCAGCGCCGCCGAGATCACCAGATCGTCGTGCAGCGGCTCACCGTTCAGCGGGTGGCGGGCAGCCGCCGGCACCCCCCAGCGCAGAATGCGCCCCGCACCGGGTTGAATCTCATATTGGGTGTGTTCCAGTTGGCTGAAAAAGAGCGCTTGCAGGTCATCGCCGGGCGTGTATTCCTTCCAGCGTCCGCTTTCCACCACTGCCAGAAACTCCCAGCCCAGCGCCGATTTGGACGCTGCGCTGAAGATAAACGGGGTCACCCGCCCCGGCAGGGCCTTTTCCAGAAAGGAAGCCAGCCCCGCGCCGATGCCGGTAGCATCCACCACCACCTCCTGCGGCTTCCAGTGTTCCGCCAGGGCCAGAATCTGGGCATACAGGCGGGTGTGCTTCACCCCCGTCCAGAGCAGGCGGCGCTGAACGCGGTAGGTGGGCGCTTTGAGCAGCGGGTCGTTCAAGGTGGCTAAGTCCACCTGAAGGATGGTCAGCGCGGTGGCATCGCGGCGGCTGGCAGCGGCGGAGCGCAGCGGGTCGCCGCCGTCCTCCTCCTCCCCGGCTACATCCAGCAAAAAGGCGTAGCGCCGCCCCGCCTGCGGGCTTTCGGCGGGCGGATGTCCGCCGCGCATCAGGGCGATGCGTTCGGGCGGAAACAAGCCGCCCTGCCCGTCAATCTCCTCGCTGTAGTACTGCGTGCGCACCAGCGGGTGCGCACGTCCCAGCCGCGCCGTCTGCTCGGCGACAAAGCGGGCATACGCCGCCACCTCGCGCCCCACGTCCTCCGCGCTCAAGCGGAAAACACGGCGGATGCCGTCGCGCTGTTCGGCTTGCTGGGCAGCGCGCAGCTCGCGCCCCAGCAGCGTCTGCGCCGTCCAGGCCGTCCCCCAAAAGACGCGCGTCGCATTCGCCGCCGCCGCCATCGGCGCAATGTCCTTATCGTATTTGGCGATGCTCACTTCCTGCGCCTCGTCCACCTCCAGCAGCGTGGAAGCGGTTGCCCCGACGATGTTCGCCTCCGGCTGGGCGGAGAAAAACAGCGTGCGCGACTGCCCCAGCCGGTAGATATAGCCGCTCTCCTTGCGCCAGAGCGAACGGGTGAGCAGGTTGCGCTCCAGCACCCGCTCCAGCCGCCGCATGGCGTTCAGCGATTGCGGCTTCCAGGTCGGCGAAACTTTGACGATCTCGTTCGGCGTCTGCGAAAAGAGCAGCATCAGATATGCCTCAAGCTGTGCCTGCAGTTCGTTCTTGCCCGATTGGCGCGGGAACATGACCACAAACGACAACCCGCGCCCCTGCAAAACGGAAGCGGTCACCGCCTGCGCCACGCTTTGCTGATAGCTGCGCAGGCGCAGCCCGGAGGCGTGTTCGCAGAAGCGGTTCACGTCCTTGAGCAGGTGGACGATTGCAGCAGCGGGTGAAACAGGCGTGTTCCTTCCCATCGTTCATCAGGGCGGACTGAGAAAAGACTTCAGCAAAGCGCCGAGCGCAGCCAGAAACGACCCGCCCGAAGCCAGCCCGGACCAGACCTTGAACGAGGTCACCCCGTCGCTGGCAGCGCGCAGGCGCAGCTCCTGGTCGTCGGCGCGCCGCTCCAACTGGCTCAGGCGCTGGTTCACCAGTTGCAGCGTGTACGTTTGCTGCTCGCGCAGCGCCGCCAGTTCGGCTTTGAGCAGGCTGACCGCGTGGCGCAGCTGCTCGGCGATGAGTTCGATGCGCGCTTCTTCGTCATTCATTGCGGACGCTCATCTCCTCCAGCGCCTGATTGAGGGCGGTTTGCAGCAGCCGCCAGCGGCGGCTCTCCTTCTGGCGGCAAAACCCCCGCCGCAGCCAGCGGGCAGCGGAGAAGGCTGCTGGCTGCGGCGAAGCCGCCAGGGCAAGCGGCTGACAGCCCGGACGATCAAAGGGGCGCTACCCGCCCCAGAGCGCAGCCGCGCCGTGCAGGTCGGCGCGCTGACCATTGCAGCAGGGTTCGTCCGGTGCATTGGGCGGTGCAGCGGGCGCTGTCAGCCGCTGAACCCGCCGGGGAGCAGCAGCGGGTTTAGCCATCTCCGGCGCTCCGTAATTCTTCCAGCGCCTCCGCCAGCGCCTGGCTGAGCAGGACGCCGCTCTCGGCGCTCTGGTCGAGCGCCCGCTCGGCGCGCAGCAGCTGCCCCAGCCGCGTGCTGGTCTTGCCGTAGGCATCCAGCAGCTTGAGCAAATCGTTAAGCGAACGGCACTCATCGGCAAGCTCGGCAGCGCGGCGCATCAACAGCCGCAGCATCGCCACCGCCTCGCGCAGTTCGCTGCTCTCTTCAGCCGGCGGCTCCCTGCGGCGGCGCGGGGAAGCGGGGGAAGGGGAAGTGGATTTTGCGGACATGGTCAAACCCAAAGTGGTTAGAACGTATGTGCTGCTTTCCGCCCCAGTATGCGGCTTTTGCGCCCCTGCGGCAAGCGGTCAAAAAGGGACGGTTTTTTGCGCATAGGTGAACCTTCCCCCTGCGCCGCAAAAACCTTTCCCCGCCCCGCCCTCTTCCCCCTCTCCCTCCTATGGGAGAGGGGGCAGGGGGTGAGGGTCAAAACTCCCCCCTCTCCCTCCGATGGGAGAGGGGGCTGGGGGTGAGGGTCATCTCCCTCCTATGGGAGAGGGGCAGGGGGTGAGGGTCAAAACTCCCCCCTCTCCCTCCTATGGGAGAGGGGGCAGGGGGTGAGGGTCAAACCCCCCTTTCCTTACCCGCAATGATATAATTGCGCCAAAGGAGAGAACCACGATGAGCAACTACCTGGGAAAACGCTTGCGGAGGCGCAGGCTGGAACGCGGACTGACCCTCTACGCCCTCGCCCGACAAACCAGCCTCACCCCCTCCTTCATCAGCCAGCTCGAGCGCGGCGTCAATTCCCCTTCGCTGACCACCCTGCAAAAACTCGCAGATGTCCTCAACGTCCCCATCATGTACTTCATCGCCGAGGATACCGCCGAAAACCGCCAGCTCACCCGCGCCGGCGAGCGCCTGCAGATCGCCGCTGAAGATGTCCATTCATCCTACGAACTGCTCACCCCCAACCTCAGCGGCGCTTTTGAAGCCGTCCTCGTCCGCCTTCAGCCCGGCGCAAAAAACGCCGTCCGCCGCCTGCCGGTCGAAACCGAAGAACTTTTCTACGTCCTCGAAGGCGACCTGCGCATCGCCCTCACCTATGAGGAGATCATCCTCCACCCCGGCGATTCGCTGCACGTCAACGGCTCGTTGCTCGAAGCGATCACCTGCGCCGGCAGCCGGCCGGTGACCTACCTCTCCATCCTCGCCCCGCCGGTCTTCTAAAAAGGAGCAGCAGCCATCATGCGGCGGATTATCGTAGCCATCACCGGCGCCAGCGGCGCCGTCTACGGCGTGCGCACTTTGCAGGTGCTGCGCGAGATTGACGTGGAAATCCACCTCATCTTGAGCGCCGCCGCCCGCATCACCCTGCATCAGGAAACCGATTGGAAAGCCGCCGAGGTGGAAAAACTTGCCCACGTCCGTCATTCCCCCGCCAACATCGGCGCCGCCATTGCCTCCGGCTCCTTCCCCACTCATGGGATGATCGTCATCCCCTGTTCCATCAAGACCCTTTCCGCCATCGCCAACAGTTACACCGATGACCTGATCAGCCGCGCCGCCGATGTGATTCTCAAGGAAGGGCGTCCGCTGGTGCTGGTCGTGCGCGAGACGCCGCTGCACCGCGGACACCTGCGCCTGATGGATTTAGCCGCCCAGGCGGGCGCGGTCATCTTCCCTCCCGTGCCGGCGATGTATGCCCGTCCGGCTTCGCTGGAGGAAATGGTGGACCACACCGTGCGCCGCGCCCTCGCCCGGCTGGGCTTGGACGATCTTTCGTTCCCCCAATGGCAGGGCTTGCCGCCCGCCGAAAGCTGAACCTGACCCGCCTGCTTTTCCCTGCCCGCGCCTGAACGCCCCCTGCTTCAGCCGCCGGGCAGTTTGAACGGCAGGGATAACCCCTCCCGCCCCCCTAATCCCCCAGGCAGGTGCCCACCCGTCTGGCAGTCTCCACCCAGACGTGATCCGGCGGCACTGTGCGGCGTTTGCCGACCACCTCCTCCAGCGGCACCGGCTCCGTCCCATCGTTGCGCACCGCCACCATCACCCCGCTCTTGCCCCGGGCGATCAGCTCAGCCGCCGCCGTCCCCAGCCGCGTCGCCAGCAGACGGTCGCCCGCCGAAGGCGTCCCGCCGCGCTGCACATACCCCAGAATGGTGACGCGCGACTCCAGCCCGGTCAACTGCTCCAGCTGCGCCGCCAGCCGCATCGTGCTGCCCGCATGAGCCGCCTGAAATTCCTCCAGGCGCGCCTTGGCTTTCTCCTTTTCGGCTTTATCTTTGGCGTTTTGCTTTTCTTCCAGCAGCGCGTTCAACTTTTGGGCATCCTCCGCCGATAAAGCGCCTTCGGAAACGGCAACGATGCTGAAATGCTTGCCGCCGCGGCTGCGGCGCAGGATGGCATCGGCAACCTTGTTCACGTCGTAGGGAATTTCAGGGATGAGGATCACATCCGCCCCGCCGGCAATGCCCGCCCCCAGCGCCAGCCAGCCGGTGTTGTGCCCCATCAGCTCGACCACGATGATGCGGTGATGGCTGTGGGCGGTGCTGTGCAGGCGGTCAATCGCTTCGGTTGCCACCCCCAGCGCCGTATCAAACCCCAGGGTCACATCGGTCATGGCAACATCGTTATCAATGGATTTGGGCAGGGTGAGGATGTTCAAGCCCTTTTTCATCAGCAGATGAGCGTTCTTCTGCGTGCCGCCCCCGCCGATGCACACCAAAACGTCCAGATGGTGGCGGTGATACGTATCCACCATCGCATCGGTCATATCCAGCAGTTTGCCGCCGACCGGCATGTTGTTCGGCTTATCGCGGCTGGTGCCCAGAATCGTCCCGCCCACCGTCAGAATGCCGGAGAGGACGCGCTCATCCAGCACGATGGTGCGGTCCTGCATCAAACCGCGAAAGCCGTCCATAAAGCCGATGATGTGCATATCGTAAGCCGAATGGGCAGATTTGCCCAGCGCCCGCAGGGCAGCGTTCAAGCCGGGCGTATCGCCCCCGGCGGTCAGGACGCCTACGTAACGGGTCATACCTTCCCTTCCTTTCTGTGCTTTTGGTCAAACTCCGTCTCAGGCGGGCTGTCCATTCCGCTCCAGTTTGAAGATCGGACGCATCTCGCCGACTTCCAGCCCGCGCCAGTTGCGCATGGGACGCCGGTCGAAGGCTTGCAACGCAGCGAGCTGGCTCCGGTTGAGCGCGCCGAGCTGGCGCAGCACCTCCAGCGTCACCAGCGGGACGGCGCGCCCGTTCAGGTCGCCGTCGGCAATTTTGATGGCGATGCCGATGCCCGCGCTGCCTTCGCCCAGCGCCCCGGGCAGCAGTCCGATGCCCTGATACCCCTCCGCGCCCATCTTGGCGAGGATTTTGCCCGCCCCTGCCTGCATCAGCAGGGTATCGAAGCGCCCCGCCCCGGCGACCATCTCAGGATGGGCGATCATGGCGCCGCTGATGCGCTGGCAGGCAGCCGCTCTTGCCGCAGCCAGCCCAGCCGCCAGCGGGTCCGCCAGACGGGCATAGCCCAGCGCCGCATGGTACAGCGGGCAGGCAAAGACCGGCGCCGAACAGCCGTCAATGCCCAGCCTCACCTCCTGCGGCGGCAGCCCGCACATCTCGCTAAACGCCTTCAGGTTGGCTTGCTGCACCGGATGGTCGAAATCCAGGTAATGGCCGAAGGAAAAGCCGCGCAGCCTGGCTTGCGCCAGCATACCGGTATGCTTGCCCGAACAGTTGTGACGATTGGGGGTGGGTTCTTCGCCGCGCCGGAGCAGCTCCACCCGGGCCGCTTCGTCCATCGGCGGGTGAACGCCGCAGAGCAGGTCGCCTTCGGTTGCACCGATTTTCGCCTGGATGCCCGCCACGGTTTGGGCGTGTTCATCCGTGCCGGAATGCGAAGCGCAGAGGATGGCGATTTCTCGATCGCTCAAGCCGAACCGTTCCGCCCCGCCCAGCTCAATCAACGTCAGCGCCTGAAACGGCTTGGCGCTGGAGCGCAGAAAGACGGAAGCCTGCGGATCGCCCAAGCTGGCGAGCAGCCTGCCGTGCACATCCACCACAGCGAGAGCGCCCCAGTGCACCGATTCCACCATCCCGCCGCGGGTGACTTCAATCAAAGGCTGATACTGTTCGTAGGTCATTGTCTTGCTTTCCTTTCGCGTCCATTATACACCCGGCGGCAAAAGGCGGGGAAAGTCAGAAATCAAAAGGCAGAAGGCGAAAGGTTTTTCTTCCGCCTTTATCCTTCCGGCTTTTGACTTTAAGAATCTTGCCCTGCAAAGTTTTGTGGCGCAAGTTTATAACTTGCGCACCCACAGCGCAGCCTGATTTTTCGGGCAAAGCAAGCAAAAGAAAACCCTGCCTTACCAGTCCGGCGGGAGCAAGCCGCTTGCCGCAGCACGGGCGGCTGCCTGGGCGCGGGTCTCCGCTTGCAGGCGGCGCTTGATCTCGCCAATCAGGCGGTTGATGCTGCGCGGATGGCGCTTCAGACGCAGGGCAATCTCTTTGGTGGTCAGCCCCTGCATCAGCAAAAACAGCACCTGACGCTGATAGGGCGTCAGGGCGCGGGGCGGGCGGGAGCAGGCAGAAGTCATCTCAATCCCTCAATGCTCGATAAACTCGGCGTAAGGTCCGCTCAAATAGCGGCTGGAACTGGAACACTCCGGGCTGTGTTTGCCGTATTGACCGCAGCGCGGACAGGGCGGCTGGTAATACGCTTCGGGGGCGCGGGCGCCGGCGCGCAGGCGGGCGATGAACAGCGGGGCGGGGTTTTCGGGCTGTTCCGCCTGCGCCCAAGCCAGCAGAGCGCGCAGGTCCTCCTCGCTGCGACGGCTGGCAGCCACCTCGTCCAGCAGCGAGGCAAACACCCCCGCCGCTTGCAGCTCGTCCAGAAACTGCGCCGAAAGCGGCGTTTGTGCAGAAGTTTGCAGCGAAAACGGCGGCGTTTGTGCAAAATTTTGCACTTTTGCGCCGCTATGATCATAATGATCATCAAGAAGAAGAAGATCCTCTCCCGGGATATTAACTTCTTCTTCTTCTTCTTCTTGATCAGGCTGGTGCAAACTTTTGCAGTTGGAAGGCATTTTTTGAGGGGGAAGCACGGCATCATTAAAGACAATAATAAAATTCCCGTCTCCGGCTCGCTGCAATCGCAGTGCAGCGTAGGTGTCCCGGAGCTCGGAAAGATGCGCGTGCAGGCTGCGCAGCGAACGCCCGGTCAGTGCCGCCAACTGAGCATAGGAGAGGGGCGGGGTGAAGTGCCCGCCGCTCGCCCAAGCCAGCGCCATCAGCCGCAGCAGCGTATCCTTCAATGCGGGGGACAGTGCTGGGTGAAAGATGACCTGAGTGGCGATGAAGATGCCGCGTGGCGGCTTGAGCGGTCGAGGCATAGACGTTCCTGTGCGCTACATGGATAGAACAAACATTCTGCTGCATTATAGAACATATTTTCTGTTTTGTCAAGGGGTTTTTGCTGCAATTTTTTGCAGCATTTTGTGCAGGTTTTTGCAGCCGCCGGTGCAGCTTTGCGCTTTGTGCGGGGGTGTGCTACACTTTTTTCAGCGTTCTGCGCAAATTCTTGTGCCAAAGAGGTTTCCGCCATGCCCCCTTTGTACCTTATCCAGCAGGGCGCTAAAGTGCGCGTGCAGAACCGCCGCCTGACCGTCGTCCGCGAAGCCGGCGGGGACGACCCTGAAGAAACGCTGGTCAGCCTGCCGCTGGCGCATGTGGACCAGGTGGTCATTTTCGGCAACATAGGCTTGACCACGCCCGCCATAGACGCCCTGCTTGCCAGCCAGTGTGAAGTGATTTTCCTCACCCAAAACGGCGAATACCGCGGGCGGCTGAGCGGCGAGATCACCCCGCATGTCCCCCTGCGCCGCGCCCAGTATCAGCGCCTTGCCAGCCCCGCCTTCACGCTCAAGATGGCTTGCGGCTTTGTCGCCGCCAAGCTGAACCACCAGCGCGTCCTCCTGCGCCGCCACAACCGTGAACTGCAAGACCCGCTGGTCGAAGATGCCGCCGCCCAGCTCGGCGAGGTCATCGAAAGCCTGCCGCGGCGCGCCCGTCTTTCCAGCCTGCGCGGCGCCGAAGGCGCTGCCACCGCCGCCTATTTTGGCGCTTTCCGCCGCTTCTTTGCCCCCGAATGGCGCTTCCATGACCGCAGCCGCCGTCCCCCCGCCGACCCGGTCAACGTCCTGCTTTCTTTCGGCTATACGCTGATGACGCAGGCAACCGCGGGCGCTGTCAGCGCAGTCGGGCTGGACCCCTACGCCGGTTTCCTCCACGAGGTGGTCTACAACCGCCCGGCGCTCGCCCTGGATTTGCTGGAGGAATTCCGCCCGGTGGTGGATGGCATTGTCCTGTGGGTCTGCCGCAGCGGTCAGCTCAGCCCGGCGGACTTCTCCCCCGGTCCGCCGGAGCGCCCGGTGCTGCTCAGCGAAAGCGGACAGCGCCGCTTCCTGCAAGCTTACGAACAGCGTATGGAACAGACCTTCACCCATCCCCGCCGCGGGCAAAAGCTCACCCTGCGCCAGTGTCTGCTGGAACAGGCGCGCCAAATCGCCGCCTGCATTTTGAATGACGATCCCCATTACGAAGGCATGGGCTTCCGCTGATGCAGCGCAAATTTTACGTTTTAGCTTACGACATTGCCGATGACAGGCGCCGTCTGCGCATTGCCAAAGAGATGGAAGCGGTCGGCGAGCGCGTGCAGGGCAGCGTCTTTGAAGCCTGGCTGAGCGACGCCGAGCTGGATAAACTGCTCAAGCGGGTGAAAAAAGTTCTGCGGGAAGAAGAGGACAGCCTGCGCATCTATACTTTGTGTGAAGCCTGCCGCGGCAAAGCGCGCACCGAAGGGCAAAGCGCGCTGACGCCGCCGCCCCGTGTCCAAATCATTTAAGCCGCCGCGCTGCTAAAGTCAGAAGGCAGAAGGATGAAGGCGAAAAACGTTTCGCCTTGCGCCGCTTTTCCCCCTCTCCCTCCTATGGGAGAGGGGCAGGGGGTGAGGGTCAAAACTTCCCCCTCTCCCTCCTATGGGAGAGGTGGCTGGGGGTGAGGGTCAGAATCCCCCTCTCCCTCCTATGGGAGAGGTGGCTGGG
>DAOTYY010000153.1:0-2855 GCA_034434695.1 Anaerolineaceae bacterium | reverse complement strand
TTTCTGTTTTGCGCTTGACATCTGGCAGCTGCAGGACAACAATCGACATGGCGATCTCCGTTGTGATGGTGGTATCTATCATCTTACTCGGAGCTCGCCTATTTGTCAAAACCAACCATCTATGTTACAGACACGCAAAAGAAATGATGCCAGGGATGATCAAACCACTGGTCTGGTCTTTGAATATTCCATTGGTTTGTGGTGCCTGGAAAATCCTGATTACAGAAATGATTGGTAAGAACGACATTGATGTAATGAGTCTTGCCAGACCGTTCTATTACCGCGCTTATTTCAATATGCAGGTTTTGGGTCAGTTGTTCAACAGTCTGGGATTGCCGCGCGAGGTTTTGGAGATGATGATGGGGATTGGACCAGCAGGTGTCCAAATGCCGGCTTTTAAGCCAAACCACACCTTGCTCCCGAAAATCCCCCGTCTGTTGCGAATGATGTGGGACAAGTGGAATTTCTCGCCCAAGATTCAGAGGTTCCTGAATGAAGTCCGTCAGGAGTACCAAAAGTTTTCAATTGAGAAAGCCTCATCCTTGAGTCAGCACGAACTGATCGAAACTATTGACCGCCTTTTTAGCCTCAACCAGAAAACCGCTTATTACACAATCGTCACCCCGCTTCTCATGTCCATGTACAACATGATCCTGCGTAGCCAGCTAAAAAAAGCTAATGTTGATCCGGATAAAGTGGATGTAATGTACGGTGTAGAAGAACTCAAGCAATTTGACCCAAATGTATTCCTTATGCAACTACATCAGCAATTCAGTCAGTTCAACGAACACTTGCAATCATGGATTCTCAATAGTAGCTATGCTGAATTTCAGAAATTTCCCCAAATTAGAGAATTTCAGCGGGCAGTAGCTGATTTCATTCAACGCTTTGGCCATTTGAGTGATATTGGCACAGATATTTCGGCAGTACCATGGCGAGAAAATCCGGATTTGATCCTGCGTATGATCGCCTCTTTCAAACAACCAAAAGCAGAGACCAAGGAAAAATCTATCAAAGTGTCCGACGTGCAAGCGCCTCTGGGACGTCGAATAGCGCTCAAAATCCTACATCGCCGTGCACAACGATTCCGTCTGCATCGTGAACAGATCAGTTCTCTGTACACCTATGGATATGGTCTGTTCCGGGTATATTTTTTAGCCCTAGCCGATCAATTTGTACAGAGTGGATTTCTGGTAGAGAGGAATGACATCTTCTATCTGACCTTTGACGAAGTGCGTCAGATTGTTGAAAATCCTGAACGGGGCCGTGAATTCGCAGAGAAAGTAAACCAGCGTAAAAAAGAGATGGAAGATTATCGCGACGTTGTTTTGCCGGGTATCATATATGGTGACACACCGCCGCCGGTAGGAATTTCCATGAGTAAAAAACTAATTGGCGTACCAACATCGCAAGGATACTACACCGGACCGGTACGGTTGGTCAAAGGTATTGCTGACTTTAACAAGGTCAGGGATGGTGATATTATAGTAGTACCTTTCTCGGATGTTGGATGGACGCCGCTTTTTGCACGAGCTGGCGGGGTGATCTCTGAGTCAGGGGGGATCCTTTCGCACAGTTCGATCATTGCGCGTGAGTACAAAATTCCGGCAGTTGTTTCAGTGGCTGATGCTTTTTGCCTTACAGACGACATGGTTGTTACCATTGACGGATATAAAGGGGAGATTATCGTTCATGACGATTCGGAAACTTCTCCTGAATTGATTTCTGAATCGGCGGCTTAGGGGTTGTTTCAGGAGGTCTGGATGATTGTTGTTGAAGCTAAAAACCTTCATAAACAGTACCAGTTGGGAAAACATGTGGTGAAGGCGCTGGACGGGGTGAATTTTTGTGTGGAAAAGGGCGAATTTGTCGCCATTATGGGTGCATCGGGCAGCGGCAAATCAACCCTATTGCATCTTTTGGGCGGTCTTGACAAACCTTCTGATGGCGAAGTTGTTCTGGCAGGAAAGCGACTTTCTGTATTAGATGATGGACAAGCAACCCTAGTTCGTCGCCACAATGTCGGTTTTGTCTTTCAATTTTACAACTTACTACCGACCTTAACCGCTGAAGAGAACATTATGCTGCCAATTTTGATTGATGGAAAAAATCCACGCCAGTATGAACAACGTTTGCAGGCACTACTCGAACTGGTTGGATTATCCGACCGTCGTCATCACAAACCAGACCAGCTTTCGGGAGGAGAACAGCAACGAGTTTCATTGGCGCGCGCCCTGATTACCGAACCAACTATTGTGTTGGCTGATGAGCCAACTGGCAATCTCGACTCAAAAACCGGCGCTCTGATTATGGAATTGTTACGGCGCTCCTGTGATCAACTTTCTCAAACAATTATTGTGGTAACACATGACCCACGAGCAGCGACCTATGCAGATCGGGTTGTGTTTCTGAAAGACGGGCAAATCGAGGTTGAAATCCAATTAGAACGCAATCAAACATCTGCACGGCGTTTGCAAGTGGTGATGAAAACTATGGCAAAACTTGAATCTTAAGTGCCATAGAAAATATTGGTATTGACTTTATGATCCTTTCACGACTTCTAATGTTTCGCTCCCTGCGGTCCAGACCCATGCGCGTTCTTCTTAGCGCTTTTGGGATCATTCTGGGTGTTGCCAGCATGTTGGCAATTGGGATCACCAATTTGACGGCACTCGACGCTGTCACTCGTTTATTCAAGAACACATCCGGAAACGCTAGTTTAATAACTCACCTTACGCAGCCAATTGAACGGGATTGAGTTCCCGAAGAGCAGCGTAAGCCGATTGGATAGCGCGTACGTACAATTTTGATTTGAGAGCAAAGTGATTGAGTTTGGTGTTGCCTTTGAGCAGTTC
>DAOTYY010000152.1:0-45056 GCA_034434695.1 Anaerolineaceae bacterium | reverse complement strand
ATTATGATACGATACAGTGTGAGGCTATTGTTCATTTCTTCCTTCCTACGGCTGGTTATGTGTGGGAACATAAGTTTGCCATAGAAGGAAGAATGCCGATAGCCTTCTCTTATTAAGATTTGTCAGTCAATCAGCCGACAAGACTAACTTTGCCAAGGATAATTACATTACCTCCAGCCTGTATGACTTTGCCACACCACTGGTAGAAGTTGTGACTAGGGTCATGGCTGGCGAGAAGGGTGGATACGTTCCGATTGAGTTTGGCAAAGGTACAAATATTCAGCAACCTCTCAAGAACGTGGCGCCTGAACTGGATGCTGAAGTGACTAAGCTGGTTGAAGATATTAAATCTGGGAAAATTGTTGTGAACCGGGATTCAACCGAGATTAAGTAGTTTGTTTGCGTGAACGGGGGCAGTCACGAAAGTGGCTGTCCCTTGCTTTTCTTATTCCCCAGTGAATTTCGAGGTTATTTTGACTGTCCTGATGAAACCAGAAGCTGCTTTTTTATCATCTAGGGAGGGTGACTAATGACATCTGGACACGAAGTCATCCTTCAAATGCGGGAGATTTGCAAGCGATTTGATACACTGCAAGCGCTCGATCATGTCAATTTTGAGTTGCGCGCTAGGGAGATTCATGGTCTTTTAGGGGGAAATGGTGCAGGTAAGACAACCTTGATGAATGTGTTATATGGGCTTTATCGGGAAGATTCTGGCGAGATTTTTTTGAAAGGTAAAAAGATCGCCGTTAACTCTCCAAAAGATGCCATTCGTTACGGTATTGGAATGGTTCACCAACATTTTCTGCAAATTGGAAGTTTTCCGGTTGTGCAAAATATTGTTTTGGGTACATCGGTTAAGAATCGCCTGTCATTGAATCTCGACTATGAGGCTGGAAAAATCAAAGAGCTGTGTCAGCGGTTTTCAATTGAGGTTGACCCGTTTGCCAATATCAATGAATTACCTATGGGGACACGGCAGAAGGTAGAAATCCTGAAAGCACTCTATCGGGGTGTGGATATTTTGATTTTGGACGAGCCAACCACCAATCTAACCCCCCAAGAAGTAGATGCCTTGTTTCAAACGCTCAAAGTCATGGTCAACGAAGGACTAAGCATTGTATTCATCACCCACAAACTCCGTGAAGTGATGAGTGTTTGTGACCGTATTACCCTTTTGCGCAATGGTCAGAATGTGATAACGATAGATCGGAGTGCTGCTACTGAAGAGGAACTTGTTCGCGGCATGGTAGGCGAGACGATGGATGTGAATAAAAGCGTGATCTTTTCAAAAGGTGTCAGCGAACAAGTTAATCGGTTTTTGAGCGAACGAGTTGTTTTGAAGGTAGAGAATGTACATTGTGTGTCCGAACAGGGTATAGCGCTATTGAAGAACATTTCCCTAGAAATTCATGAAGGGGAAATTTTTGGTATCGCCGGAGTGGCGGGTAACGGGCAGCTTGAACTTGCTGAGGTTATTGTCGGGATACGCCCGATCAGTGCTGGTGAGATCAAAGTGTATGGAAAGTCATCGCAGATGACTTCCTCTGACATTATCCGAAAAGGCATTACCTATATCCCTGAAGACCGCCTAGAGGATGGTTACCTGCCCAAAGCAACCGTTGCTCACAATTTGATATTGGGAGTGCATCGTCGGGAGCCTTACAGTAGAAAAGGCTTTATTAACTGGCGCAAAGTTTATGAGGTATCCAAAAAACTGATTAAGGAATACAACATAAAGACTTCTGGGCCAGCAGATACTGCTGCCAATCTGTCTGGTGGTAACATTCAACGTGTCATGATTGCTCGCGCTTTTGCTCATGCAGGTGATACTCTTCTTGTTGCCCATAACCCTACGCGCGGATTGGATATTCCTTCTATGGATTTTGTATATCACAAAATGCTTGAGCGAAAGCGACAGGGATATTCTACCTTGCTATTGTCGGAAGATTTAGATGAGTTATTGTTACTGTGTGATCGTCTTGGGGTTATGTATCGCGGGGAGCTAGTTGGTATTCTTAGCCGAGATCAGTTTGAAAAGTATGAAATAGGACGCATGATGAGTGGTGTTAAGCGAAACTTTTAAAGTACTGGCGGTCTCTTGAAATCATGAAAAAAATACTTTCTAACACATTTGTTTCATATTTGATTGCCATTGTGCTGGCGTTCATTGCCGCCGGCATTTTCATTGCAGCAATGGGCTATAACCCACTGAAGGCTTATCAGACTATTTTGTTTACGTCTTTTCGGACAGTGAATGGTTTTACCCAAACGCTCTTGAAATTTATTCCCTTGACCCTATTGGCGTTTTCTTTTACGGTGCCTTATAAGACTGGCAAATTCAATATCGGTGGTGAAGGCCAATTCTTAATGGGTGCGATTGGTGCAACGGCTGTTGGCATCTTAGGAGCCAACCTACCGGCATACATACTCTTGCCGATGGTATTGTTGGGAGGAATAGTGATGGGTGGTTTATGGGGGCTAATACCCGGCTGGCTGCTTTACCAGTTTAAGATCAGCGAAATCCTGACCACGGTGCTGCTCAATTTTATCAGTTTTGCTCTGGTGAATTACATTGCTACTGCAGTTTGGGGAGATCCAACAGCAGGCCACCCGACCACATTACCAATTGGTGATGGTGGGCATTTACCGATGTTGATCAGCAATCCCCCATTACATTTCGGCATTATCATTATGCTGATAGTAGCTGTAGGAATTTATTATTTTACAGATCGAAGCACATTGGGTTATGATATTGTTGCTACTGGTGCCAATCCAAGAGCAGCCTCAGTCTATGGTATCAACACGCGCGTGATGTTTGTTTTGGGATTGTTACTGGCAGGCGCTTTGGCGGGTTTGGGTGGAGCAATTGAAGTAGCTGGTATCCAACATCACTTGATTGAAGGAATGCACTCTAATTTCAAAATTCTTGGAATCATCATTGGACTGATATCTGGCGGGAGCAGTCTGGTGGTCCCTTTTGTGGCGTTTTTTTATCTCTATTCTTGAAGTTGGTGCCAGCGCGATGCAGCGCACGCTGATGATCCCGATTGAAGTTGTTTACATTGTTGAAGCTCTTGTGTTGTTGTTTGTCCTCTTGTCTGATGTGGTGAGGAGGCGGTAATTGTCATGGATATTTCACAAGGTCTTGTTACCTTCCTAAGATCATTGCTGTTAACCATGGTTCCCTTTGTTTTGGCTGCACAGGGAACAATGTTTGCCGGGCGTACGGGTGTATTTATTGTGGCTCAAGAAGGCATTATGCTTACCAGCGCGTCGGTGGGTTTCATCGTGTCTTATAAAACCGGAAGTCTTTTGTACGGTATGTTGGCTGCTTTAGTGATAGGGGGAATTTATGGGGTCTTGATTGCATACATGACGACCACGCTGAAGATGAATCAGTTTGTGATTGGGTTGTCCTTCTATTTTGTTGGGGTGGGGCTTTCAACCCTGATCCCAAAACTCGTCATCGGAGTGACCCTAACGCCTCCACTGATTCCAACGTTGCAAGACGTTCCTTTTCCCATCTTACAAAAAATTCCTATAATTGGTAATATCTTATTCAATCATAACATCCTGGTCTATCTTTCGATTTTGACTTCGTTGCTTTTGTACTATTTCTTGTATAAAACAAGCTGGGGGCTTGAAATGCGTTCCGTGGGCGAAAATCCCAAAGCGGCGGATAGTCTGGGTATCAATGTCAGTCTTCAACGGTATATTGCTGTCATTATTGGTTGTATGTTAATTGGATTAGCTGGTGTGTATTTGCCGATGGTTTATACAGGCACATTTACTGAACAGATGACACGCGGACGTGGCTGGTTATCCAGTGCACTGGCATTCTTTGGCGGTTGGCGTCCTTTGCCCATTTTTCTCGGTTCATTGTTTTTCGCCGGTATCGAAGTGCTTTCTTACCGTGTTCAAGTGCAGAGTGTAGGGATTCCATATCAGTTCCTGTTAATGCTTCCATATGTGGCAACTATCCTGGTAATGATGTTAACCTTTAAACGGTCTACAACCCCGGCTTTTCTGGGCAAGAATTACGATCGTGAGAAACGCACCCTATAGTTGGGACTAAGCGCTCTTTTTGATGTAATGTCTCCAGCCTATTTGCGCTGGAGCCATTTTTTGAAGCAGTGCTTTTGAATGGGAACTTATGGGTTTCCAAAAAACGATTTTCTCAAAATATCATAATTGATTTTGCCGGTAATGAAACTATGTCCAGTGGTGATGTTATTGAACTGTATTCGAGCAGTAGAATGGACGCGTAAATCAATTTTATGAAAGTCACAATCATGTTCCTCAAAAATCTGGCGAAAAGTCTTACCATATTCGGGACATGCTATAGTGGGCAGTTTCTCCAAGACCTGCTCGATTTCTTCATCTTTTGCTTCTACATAGATGACGACATGGCCGCCATATAGCAGACTATCGTTAATTCTTCCCATCGCTTCCAATTCGTCACTGGATAAGGGCGGCAATGGTGCACTCGCGTATGCGTAACGCGTTTTTCTGATGTCAAATCCTTCCTCCTGTAGCCGGTGCATCAGGTTATCCAGTGGCCTTGCTGCTACCTGAATTGCACAGACCAGACTGTTTGAAGGCGCGACCAGAATAAACAGGTTTTCAGGATGAATTTGACATGCTTTTGCAAAAGACCAAGCAATCTCTTCAGTGATTGGATAACTAGTTTGGAGTGGAGCCACTGCGTAAGAACTGTTATCCTGGTAATTCACATAACTAATGCTGAAGTCTGGGGGATATAACAATGCTTTAGCAGGTCCGGTCAGGATAGGTTGATGCTCAGGACCAGGGATTGGTTCTGCATGTTTTTGGCAAACCCAACCAGCGATGAGTGGATTAGACGAATTTACAATCACTGAGGGAAGCAAATGACCATCCAGGTCAAACGTTCCAAAGGTCACTTCTCCCATTCCTCCCATTGTGATTTCAGCAAAATACTTTCCGGCTAACCAACTGCCAGGAACGCGCTGTCCCATGTCAATCACAGTTGTGCCATTGTTGAGTTTTGATGCCGAAACGCCTAATCTTTCCGTATTGCTCAGGATAGTCTGAACGATCTTTAGCGCTTCTTGGTTTACGCTGATCATGGTTGTATTTTCTCCCAACAATTTGTTATAGTCTTCTTTATCAAAAGAACACAATTACGAGTGGACAAAATTATTCTAGCCTTAAGCATGACGAATGTCAATTGTCACTTTACAAAAATTAAAATATAATCAACATAGTTATCTATTTGTTACTCGGTAATTGTTCAATGAAACTGGAGATGATCTATGGCAAATACAGCCTTTATCAATTTGACGACCGGTGAAATTGTCGTTAAGACCACGAACGAAGAAGACTTGTCGCTATTTATCGGGGGGCGTGGCTATGGTAGCAAGTTACTGTATGAGCTTGTTGGTCCTGATGTTAATCCTTTATCACCAGAAAACGTCTTAATCTTTTCCGCAGGTGCTTTTTGTGGTACTACATGGCCGACTTCCTCTCGCGGGCACATTACATTCAAGTCCCCTGTAACAGGTGCATATGGACATGCAAATTCGGGAGGGTATTTCGGTGCTGAACTGGCTCGTGCTGGTTATGATGCTTTGGTGATTACTGGCAAAGCGTCCCATCCCGTTTATGTCTTTGTAACCGACTCCAGAATCGAGATTCGCCCTGCGGATGATCTTTGGGGAAAAGAAATTACCCCAACCAGTGAAAAATTAGAAAAGCTTGGGCGCGTTGCGTGCATAGGACCCGCCGGAGAAAACCGTGTCTTAATTGCAGGGGTGATTAATGACCGCAGTCGCGCTGCTGCTAGAGGCGGCGGCGGCGCAGTGATGGGTAGTAAGCTATTGAAGGCTGTGGTAGTCAAAGCGCAAGGTAGCCGCCGTGATTTGCCGGAAGCCTTCAAGAGAAAAGCTAAAGAGATGATGGAGCGCCTGTCTTCAGATCCAAGGCTAGAGGATTTGAGGCGATATGGGACCTCGATACTTGTAGATATTCAGAACATGTCTGGAGCAATGCCCTCCAGGAATCATCAGCGCGTACAGGTTCCTTTTGTTCAAAAGATTAGTGCAAAGACGTTGGACCAGTATGTACCCCGTCATAAAGGCTGTTATGCCTGTCCAGTGCATTGTGGACGGGAAAGTGTTGTGCCTGATGGAGAATATGCTTGTGGCACTGGAGGCCCTGAATATGAAAGTATTTCTGCTCTGGGTCCAATGCCTTGGATTTCAAACATGGAAGCTATCATTTACTCCAATCTGCGTTGTAATGAATTGGGATTGGACACTATCTCCACCGGCGTTACAATTGCTTTTGCCTTAGAATGTGCTGAACACGGTTTACTCAAAGACCCTGAACTTTCTCTGGAATGGGGAGATGAGAAGTCTGTTTTGGGGTTGATCGAAAAAATTGCACGTCGCGAGGGCATAGGGGACATTCTTGCTGATGGCACAAAGAGAGCGGCAGAGCGCATCGGCCACGGAGCAGAACGTTTTGCGATGCAGGTGAAAGGATTGGAGCTTCCGCGTCAAGATCCGCGCGTGGCTAAGAGTTTTGGCCTGGCTCATGCTACCGGTAATCGCGGTGCAGATCATTTGTATGCCTTGCCAACCATGGATGCGGCAGGAATTTGGGATGCTGCCCGCCGTTATTTTCCAGGGGAAATTTTGGATGAGTTAATGGATACTAGCAACGAGAAGTATAAACCGGATATTATAGTGCACAGCGAGCATTTTTGCGCGGTTGTGGATTCTTTGGGAATTTGCAAACTTGTTTCGGCTGAGAACTATGCGACTACGCCAGAGGACTTGGCAGAAGGATTGAGCGGTTTGTGGGGGAGAGAAGTTACTGTACAACAGATACTAACAATTGGAGAGCGCATTGTTAACCTTGAGCGAATGTATAATGCGCGACATGGGTTAAACCGAAAGGATGATCGGTTGCCCGAGCGTTTCGTCAACGAGCCGGTAGATGTTTGGGAATATACAATTGATCCTGAGACAGGGATGGGGATTCCCTCCGAAAAGCCTATTCGCAGTGGCGCAGTGATCCAAAACCTAGACCAAATGCTCGACCGTTATTACGAGCTGAGAGGCTGGTCGAAAGATGGAATTCCCACTCAGCAAACTTTACAACGGCTTGGCTTAATCCCATGAGAGTTATTGTTAAGTATTACAACCTGGTAGCTGATCATTTTGGACGTAAAGCAGAAGAGCTTTTTTTGGAAGATGGTGCCACTTGTTACTCACTAATGAATATGCTTGCTATGGAAAATGAAAGTTTCCGTCGCCTTGTTTTTACTGATGAGGGTGAAATCAGTCATCGAGTGCGCATCTTTCGTAATGGGCAAATGGTTGTGAATCTGGATGTTCCGCTTATTGATCAAGATGAAATCCAAATTTTCCCTGCAGTTTCTGGTGGATGTTGTTAGCACAAGGAGCTGGTTGCCTTGATAAAGATTACTCCCTTAGCTCGAAAAATGGCTCTTGAAGCTGGAATTGATCTGGCAAAAATTCGTGGAACAGGAGTGGGCGGATGTGTGACCAAAAATGATGTGCATCTTGCAATTTCTGAAGCAAGGTTATTGCAGAGGAGAACATCAGAAGTTGCGGATGAATTTGCGTTATTGAGCAGTACTGTAAATGCCGCTGAATTCCTGAATCTGTTGGATTCGCTTCAGACACTTTGGGATGACCGACGCAACCAATCGCTCAAGAAAAGCGGTCTTCTGATGTACATTGTAGCTTATGCACTGGCAGGAATTCCAGAGTTTCGAGGAAGCAAACATGACAATTTGGATGTACCCTTGAAATTAGCTCTGTTTCACCAAGAAACAAAAGACATTCAGGTTTATGATGTTAAGAAGGAGCAGATTTCATTGCCTGATATTACAGACCGTATGGCTCGAAAATCTGAAGCAGCTATTAATGATAAGCATTGGGATGCTTGTTCAGTGATGATCACAGATCTAACAGAATACCGTGTGGATTGGTTTGTCCCTACCCTGTTTGCCCCATTTGCTGTCTCAGTTGGATTCGCAGGAATTATGCCTCGTCCATTTTATTGCGATTCTCAGGTTTGTCTTCTGCATACTTTACCGGTTATTCTACGTTTCAATCCACAGTTCATTGATTATTGGTTGGCGGGGAGAGCGTTGACCCGAATCGTTGAGCTATTTGAGCAACCTTTTCGTTTGTTGAGTTATTGATAATTCAATAAGTAACAATAGTATACAAAGTTCACCAAATAATATGCTGGTGTCAAGTTTTACTCAAATAATGTCAAATAATACTTGACAAACTTTTGTAATCATTGTACATTTTGAGTGATTACGCCGAAAAAACTTTCTTAAAACATTGTAATTAACGAACCACTATTTACTATAAACTGGTGAGAAAATGACTGAGTATTTCCACGATTTTCTTCTTGAAATATATCGCCGAATGTACCTTATTAGGGAGTTTGAGCTGCGTGCAATTGAAGAGCGCAGACGTGGCTTAATTCCGGGCTTTATTCACTCCTGTGTTGGTCAGGAAGCAACTGCTGTGGGAGCCTGTTTAGCGTTGAATCAGAACGATGTAATCACCAGCACACACCGTGGGCATGGGCATTTGCTTGGAAAAGGCGGCGATCCAAAGTTTATGATGGCTGAGCTGGCAGCACGTTCAACAGGTTACTGCCGAGGACGCGGCGGCTCGCTTCACATTGCCGATTTTGACCTTGGTATTCTGGGTGCTAATGGAATCGTTGGTGGGGGAATACCTGCTGCCGTGGGAGCCGCATTGGCTTTTTCACTGCGGAAGGAAAAACGAGTCGCACTTTCGTTTTTTGGCGATGGAGCGACCAATCAAGGCTCTTTTCACGAGGCTGCCAATCTGGCGGCAGTGTGGAAATTGCCGGTCATTTTCTTTTGTGAAAATAACTTATACGGTGAAGGTACGCCGCAAAGCAAACAGGCTCCTCTCTGTGATCTGGCAAATCGTAGTGCCTCCTATTGTTTTCCTGGCATCGTGGTTGACGGAAACGATCCGATTGCTGTGTATGAGGCAACCAAAAACGCAGTTGAACGCGCTCGACAAGGTGAAGGTCCAACACTTATAGAGGGAAAAACCTATCGTTACCGAGGGCATTACGAAGGAGATCCGCAGGTATATCGTTTGCCTGGCGAGATGGAAGAATGGCTTAAGAGAGATCCTATTCCCACATTTCGCAAGAGGTTGTTGGAAAAAGGGACTAGTGAATCTCAGATCAAACAAATAGAAGAGCAAGTTCAACGTCAATTGGATGAAGCAGTTGTTTTTGCTTCTTCTTCTCCAGTGCCCAAAGTTGAAGATGCTCTTGCTGGCGTTTATGCTGATATACATGATGGAAAGGTATTTTGATGATGCGCGAAATCAGCTATTCTGAAGCGATTCGTGAGGCGATGTGTGAAGAAATGCGTCGAGACCCATCGGTCTTTTTGATGGGTGAAGATGTTGGGGTTTTTGGGGGCGTTTGGGGGGTTTCGCATGATATGTTGGCTGAGTTTGGTGAAGAGCGAGTCCGCGATACGCCTATTAGTGAAATTGCAATTGTTGGAGCGGGGCTTGGCGCTGCAATGATGGGAATGCGCCCCATTGCTGAGATCATGTTTGGCGATTTTTTGATGTGCGCAGGCGACCAGATTGTCAATCAGGTTGCCAAGGCACGTTTTATGAGCGGCGGAAAAGCTCGAGTGCCGCTAACCATCCGTGTAACCAGTGGGGCGCCTGGTTCAGCAGCAGCGCAGCATTCTCAAAGCCCTGAATCATGGTTTATGAATATTCCCGGTTTGAAGATCGTTGTCCCGTCTACTCCAGCAGATGCAAAAGGGTTATTGAAAACTGCAATTCGTGGTGATGACCCGGTGATTTTTCTGGAGCATAAAATGCTCTATGGAGATGTCGGACCGGTACCGGAGGGTGAAAATTTCCTTGTTCCCTTTGGACAGGCAAATATTTTGCGGGAAGGGAAGGATGTAACAATTATTGGTGTTAGCATCATGGTCAAGAAAGCACTACAGGCAGCAGATATACTGGCAAAGGAAGGCATTGAAGCTGAAGTGATTGACATACGGACGTTGGTCCCTTTAGATAAGGAAACACTCATAAAATCTGTGGCAAAAACCAACCACGTGATTATTGCACATGAGGCACACAAGCGCGCAGGACCTGGGGCGGAGATTGCCGCTGTATTAGCCGAAGAGGCGGTGGAATATCTGGATGGTCCAATTATGCGTGTAGCCGCTAAAAATGTGCCTTTACCCTATAGTCCAGTTTTAGAAAACTATGTTCTTCCGGATGCCGGTGATATCGTTGACGCTGCGAAAGCGTTTTGGCCAGGAAGGAAGTGAGGAGTTACCATCATGGAATTTACCGGATACCTCGATTTTTGGTTCACGGATCGTCCACTCGTTGAGCGAGTTGAGAGGTTTGCAAGGTTGGGGATTAAGCGGCTGGATGTATGGTGCTGGCGCAGTGTACCAATGGCTGATTTAGCCGCTGAATGTAAGAGACATGGTTGTGTTCTAAATTCCACGTTCGATGAAGCGATGGGCTCGCTGGTTGACCCGGGAGACAATGATCTGACGCTCCGAACGTGGCAGGAAAGTCTCGAAATGGCTGAACAATTTGGCATTGAGCATCTTTTTATTTTTTCCAACCAAGTGGACATTGTTAATGGCAAGGAGTGGACTCGCCGTCTGTCTCGCAATGTTACCCCAGCAGAGCAATATGCAAATCTATTGCGGCAAACTGAGCGCATTCTCAAACTGGTTGAGCAAACCAAAGTGGAAGTGTGGGTAGAGGCATTGAATGAATTTCATATTCAAGGGGGTGTATTGGTGCATGATCATGATTTGGCGGCTGATTGGGTGCGGCGGTTTAATCATCCGCAGCTCAGATTGGCGTTCGATTGTTATCATCAACAAAGGACCGCCGGCAACCTGATGTACGGCATTGAGGCATACTATGGTCTATATCCTACTTTTCATATCGGCGACGTGCCTACACGTCAGGAGCCAGGTACTGGTGAGATTAACTTCCCCAATCTGGTCAAGAAGCTAAACGAACTTGGATTTGATGGCTTGGTTGGCATGGAATTCCGTCCATCAGACAATGAGGAATTGGCTTTTGAACGCGTGAAGAAACTCTTTGGAGTGAAACAGTAACATGTCAGAAGCTGCCGAAGGCTACACTGTTGTCATGCCAAAGCTCGGTTTGATTATGACCGAGGCGTTACTAGTCGAGTGGCGGCGTAAAGATGGCGAATGGATTGAAAAAGGAGAAGTGCTGTTTACACTTGAGAGCGATAAATCCACTCTTGAAATTGAAGCACCCGCCAGCGGCTACGTTCGTATTCTTGTACCTGAAGGCGAAGTTGTTCCGGTGCAAACGCCGATCGCGATCATTCAGCCAACATTAACAGACAAAGTGCCTTTGCCGCTCTCTGTTGAAGAAAACAAAATAAAACCGGATGTGGAACCTCTGCATGTGCAAGGCAAAATGACAAAGCCAGAAGAGAATGCGCCATCTGTATCGGCTTCGCCACGGGCGCGCGTACTTGCTCGTCAGTTGGGAGTTTCTCTTTCAGAAATTAAGGGCAGCGGTCCGCGTGGAATGATTGTAGCGGCTGACCTTGATCAAGCAAAACCGGCAGCAAAGCCGCATCACGAATTTGCTGCCAGACCTCAAGCTGGTTTGGCTTTAACCGGTTTACGCGCAGTGATTGCCGAACGGTTGACCGCTGGTTGGCGTGAACGACCACAAGCAACTTTATCGGTTGAACTGGACGCGACGAATCTGGTTAGTGCTAGAAAGCAAATTGAACTTGAAACAGGTAGAAAAGTCTCCTACAACGCTTTTCTCATGCTTGCAGTTGCTCGAACATTTGTTGAGCAACCGCAGGTCAACGTTCGATTGACCGATAAAGGGCTGATTCAATTGGAAGAAATTAATATTGGGCTGGCGGTAGATACGCCGCGCGGCTTGCTGGTTCCTGTCTTGCGCAACGTAGATCAGAAAGGATTGTTAGAAATTGATCGGGAAATTGCACAGGCTGCTCAGCGGGCTATTGAGGGCAAGAGTTTGCCTGATGAATTCACCAATGGTTCGTTTACGATTACGAACTTGGGCGCATATGGCATTGATTCTTTTGCGCCCATTATTAATCCCCCTGAAATTGCCATTCTGGCGGTCGGGCGCATAGCGCAGCGTCCATTTGTGGTGAACGGACAACTGACTATACGAGAAACCATGATATTAAGCCTTGCTTTCGATCATCGCCTTTTGGATGGCGCTCCAGCCGCCCGCTTTTTGCAGCGTGTGGTACAGTTGATTGAGCGGCCAATCTTGTTGTATTCGCATCGGTTTGGATAAAAATATAAGTTTCGTACTAGGAGAATATGATCTTAAAAGACTCTGTTGTTTTGATCACAGGAGCTGCAACCCGGGTAGGACGTCAAATAGCCCTGTATCTTGCCTCTCAAGGCGCACATATTGCATTTAGTTATTATCTTGACAATGAGCCCTGGCAGCAAACTCTAGCAGACATTGAAAGCTATGGTGTAAAGGGGATTGCAGTCCAGACCGAAGTTCGTTCTTCGCAGCAAGTTCAACATCTTGTCGCGTCAACGCTTGAAATGTTTGGACAAATTGATGTGTTGATTAATAACGCCTCTATCTGGCTAAAATCATTATTTTTGGACATCAGCGAAGAAGATTGGGATCTGGCCATGGATGTTAACTTGAAGGGCGCCTTTTTGGTGTCCAAAGCTGTTGCGCCAGTTATGCTTCAAAAACAACGCGGGGTAATCATTAATATTGCCGACTTGTCGGCTTTTCAGGTTTGGCCCGGATATGCGCATCATTCGGCAAGTAAAGCCGGATTGGTGGCTTTGACGAAGAGCATGGCAGTTGAGCTAGCGCCGTCCGTACGTGT
Organism: Anaerolineaceae bacterium; assembly: GCA_034434695.1. Lineage (GTDB taxonomy): Bacteria > Chloroflexota > Anaerolineae > Anaerolineales > Anaerolineaceae > DYEC01. The sequence continues at coordinate 32,087 of DAOTYY010000152.1, read as the reverse complement.
TAATGCGATTGCGCCGGGCACTGTCCTTTTGCCTGAGAATGCTCCGCCTGAGAAACGCCAATGGGCTGAAGAAAAATCTTTGTTGAAGCGGGTTGGTGATCCCATGGACGTAGCCAGGATGGCAGCATTCCTCATAGAAAATGATTTCACCACAGGCGCAGTGTATTTTGTTGATGGTGGTCGTTCGCTTGTGTAGTACTTTTGAGAAAACAGGATGGAACTAAAAGGTAAAACGGCGCTTGTTACTGGTGGCGCTCAACGAGTTGGAAGAGCAATGGTTTTGGGATTGGCAAAAGCTGGTGCGAATGTAGTGATAAACTATCATTCCTCCAGTGAACAGGCAATGGAAACTGCCGGTGAGGCTGAAGCGTTAGGTGTTCAGGCAATGCCTGTTCAGGCGGATGTGTCCGATGTTGAGCAGGTCAGGCGCATGGCAGATCAGGTGTTTGAGCGTTTTGAGACCGTTCATGTTCTGGTTAACAACGCTTCCATATTCAAACAAACGCCTTTTCCAACAGTGGATTTTACAGATTGGCATCGGGTAACAGGAATTTTGATTAATGGGTCATACTACTGCTCGAGTGTTTTTGCTCCAGGTATGTTGAAGTATGGGCAGGGGGTGATCGTGAATATTGTGGATTTATCAGCTTGGGAACCCTGGCCCAATTTTTCCGCCCACAGTGTTGGCAAAGCAGCGCTGCTTGCTTTGACGCGTCAGTTAGCTTTGGAGCTTGCCCCGAAAATTCGGGTCAATGCAATTGCACCAGGCCCAGTCTTGCCTCCGCTGGATTACAGTCCAGAAAGGATTGCGCGCACTGCAAAGAAAACGCTTTTGGATCGGTGGGGTACACCGGAGGATATTGTTAAAGCCTTGATGTTCCTGATTGACTCTGACTATATTACTGGTCAGACAATCATTGTAGATGGCGGTGAGCTTTACGGACATCGGAAACGTGAAGCTGGGTAAGTAAGCAGAATGGAAACGAAAACTGCGGATCTGCTATTGGTTCATGGGCTGATTGTTACACAAGATGATCAGCGACGGATTATTCCGGATGGCGGAATCGCTATTCAGGGCGGCAGAATTCTGGCGGTTGATTCGGCTGCTCAATTGCTGTCTGATTATCACCCGAAGGAAGTGATTGACGTAACCGATCATGTGGTCTTTCCGGGCTTAATCAACACTCACACACATTTGTTCCAGGTTGCCACCAAAGGGCTTGGTGAAGATATGTCTGTTCAGGATTGGGTAGAGGTTGTAACTGCGCCGACCGCCATTCATATTACACCTGAAGAGATGTACCTATTTTGCTTCATTGGGTGCATGGAGCATATACGTTGCGGGGTTACAACACTGGTGGACATGAGCTACATGGCGCATACCTTTGAATTACATGAGGAGAATATTCGAGCAGTTCGGGATAGCGGTTTGCGTGGACGTTACACCACCATTATTTCCGACTTTGGCGAGGAATATGGGGTTTTACCACAACTGATTAGACCCATAGATTGGTTTCTGGATGTCTATGCAAAGCTTCAGGAGCGCTTCCCATCCAATGACCGCATGGCAATATGGATGGCGATTGGAGCCCCATGGACGATTTCGGATGAGGGGTTATTAAGAGCGATAGAATATGCCAATCGTACCGACACGCGCCTGGTTATGCACATTAATGAAAATGAGGTAGACAATCTATTGAGCCAGCAGCGACATGGCAAGAATATTGTTCCTTATTTGCAAGAGGTGGGATTTCTGCGTCCAGATTTATTGGCGGTTCACTGCGTGGTTACCAATGATGATGATATTGCATTATTTGTACAAAACGACGTTAAAATATTGTATAATCCAGTTAGTAATATGTATCTAGGCTCGGGCATCGCACCTATCGTCAAAATGCAGCGCGCAGGGTTGACGATTGGACTTGGTGTGGATGGGGCAGGGTCGAACAATTCCCAAGACATGATTGAGACGATGAAAGTGGCGGCTTTGCTGCAGAAGGTTAGCGCCAAAGACGCTTCTATTGTAGATGCTCAGCAAGTTTTGGATTGGGCAACACGCGATGGCGCAAGAGCGCTTGGTTTAGAAAACGAAATTGGCTCATTGGAGCCGGGTAAGCGAGCTGACTTATTTGCAATTGCCATCAATACCCCGAAGATTGTACCGGTTCACGACCCAGTTGCCAGCCTGGTTTATTCCTGTGGCGAAGAGAATGTCGTTCTAACCATTGCGGATGGAAAAGTCTTAATGAAGGATGGCGTTATCCAGTTTTTTGATGAAAAAAGATTGATTGACGAGTGTCAACACGCTGCCTTACGTCTTGCAGAGCGTTGTGGATCAAACGCACGGTTAAGACGCAAATGGATTTCGGCGAGGAATGCATGAGACGTTTTGAGGGCAAAGTCATTGCTGTAACCGGTGCAGGGCGCGGTATTGGGCGAGCAATTGCGCTCCGCTTTGCCCAGGAAGGAGCAAGTGTGGGTGTGTTTGATGTGAAGACACCCGATGAGACCGTTGCGCTTTGCCAGGATGCTGGCGCTGCAGTTCTTGTTCAGCGTATGGATGTTGCTTCATCGTTGGATATTGAAAAGGGGGTAAAGGGATTGTTATCAAAGTGGGGACGCGTAGATGTGTGGGTCAATAATGCTGGGGTGTTTGATAATACCGCAACCGTCGAATTGAGTGAAAATCAGTGGGAGTATATTACCAAAATTAACTATACAGCCGTGTTTTTATCTGCAAAGGCGGTTATCCCAACGATGGTGGCTCAAAGATCGGGCAGGATCATCAATATATCTTCAATGGCAGCGAAAGTTGCTTTTGAGAAGGAGGCTGCGTATTGTTCGAGCAAGGCGGCCGTCCTGGGGTTGACCAGATCGCTGGCAGCTGAGTTGGGCCCATTCGGGATTACGGTGAATGCCGTTTGCCCGGGACCGATTGAAACGGAGATGTTGAAAAACACCTATCAGAAGCTGGCGGATGAGTTTGGCGTTACTTTGGAGGAATGGCGAGAGAGGATCAGACAATCTATTCCTGTACGCCGTTTTGGTTTGCCTGTGGAGGTAGCGGCTTTGGTGGCTTTTCTGGCATCGGAAGAGGCGGCTTTTATTAATGGGCAAGCCATTAATATTGATGGCGGCATGGTTTTTTACTAGGAAAAAAGATGAGCATTGAGAGAAGATTGAATCGAATATTTCGACCGGATGGACGTGCCTTGATCGTAGCAATGGATCACGGGTTGATTGATGGTCCCTGTAAGGGATTAGAGCGACCTGCTGAAACAATCCAAAAAATCATTGAAGGCGGTGCCGATGCAGTGCTGACTTCATACGGGTTGGCAAGACGCTTTGCGAAAGAGCTGGCGCCATTGGGGCTTATCTTGCGTTCGGATGGTGCAGCAACTAAAATTGGTGACAAAGACAGTTCAACCCCGATATTTTTTGATGTCGAAGAAGCATTACGGCTGGGTGCAGATGCGTTAGCAGTGTCTGGCTATCCGGGGTCACCGCGGGAGATCGCCTCTTTGGAGAATATTGCCACCGCTGTGCGGAATGCGCATTCCTGGGGCGTAGCTGTTCTGGCTGAAATGGTGCCGGGTGGTTTCGATAGCGGACCAGAATTTCGAACATTGGAAAATATAGCACTCGGCGCTCGTTTGGGCATAGAGTTAGGCGCTGATTTTATCAAGACCCCTTATTGTGATAACTTCGATAAGGTCACCAGCGTGGTTTATGCTCCTGTTGTGATTCTGGGCGGTGCAAAACGCGGCAAGGAACATGATATGTTGTCTGAAATTAAGAAGGCGGTGGACAGCGGGGCAGCAGGCGTTGCAATCGGGCGAAATATTTTTCAGGCGGATGATCCGCGCCGCATGACGGCGGCAGTAGCGGCAATTTTGCATGGAAATGCCTCTGTTGAAGACGCGGTGAAAATCCTGGAAGGCAAACTGCAAGTCTAATGTGATCCTATTGCTGGAAAGGAGGTGATTGGTAATTTTAAGAAAGCCAAATGTATCTTATGACTAAAGAGTAAAGCTTGCTAAAAAATTTTGTTATGAATGAAAGGAGAAAGAGAAAATGAAAAGCCGTTTCCTGTTAGTTTTGTTTTCTGTGTTGGCGCTTGCTGTTCTTGTTCTAGCAGCCTGTCAGCCGGCCCCTGCAGCACCTGAAAAGGTGGTTGAGACCGTAGTGGTTGAGAAAGAAGTCGAAAAGGTTGTCGAGAAGACGGTGGTGGTCGAGAAAGAAGTGCAGGATCCAATGACTGTTGCCAAGGAGTTCCTAAAAGGCAAGAAATTTTGTGCTGTCTTGCCTGGTCCTGTCAATGACGCCGGCTGGACAACCAGCGCGTACAATGGTTTGGTAAATCTGCGCGACAACTGGGGTATGGAGATCGCCTATCGTGAGGAGACCAAGGTAGAAGAGGCAGAGGCTGTCATGCGCGAGTACGCGGAAGCTGGTTGTAATATCATCTTTGCCCACGGTTTTGAGTATGCTGACCAAATTAATGCTGTGGCAAAAGAATATCCAGATATCCAATTCCTGCAAACTAGCCGTTGTTCTGGGCAGGAACCAAACGTAGTTGGCTTGTGCTATTCCACTGGAGAGGGCGGCTATTTTATTGGTATGCAGATGGCGGCATTGACGAAAACTGGTAAGACTGCCTTTATCGTGGGACAATCCTACCCGAACCTGGACTGGCAGCCTGAAATGGCGAGACAGGCTGTAAAAGATTTGGGCAAGAATGTTCAAATTGATGAGGTTGCAGTCGGCTCATGGAATGATCCCGCCAAAGCAAAAGAGCTCACTAAGGCGCTGATTGAGCAAGGATATGATGTGTTTGTCCTGCTTGCCGATGCAGGTGACGTCGGCACTGTTGAAGCGTTGAAAGAAGCTCGTGAGTCTGGTAAAGAGGTTTGGGGAATTTCCTGGGTAAAGGATAAGAACTATCTGGCACCTGAGTTTGTGCTTGGCGGTTGGGAGGAGCGCGTTTGGAAGCAGATCGAAAATGGCGCAGTTGCCTTTGCTTTGAATGGAAAGCCCGTTGGCAAGGGTATGCCGCAAGGTGTGGCAGATGGCGTGGTTACGCTAAATCCAACCTATGGACTGTTGCCCCCCGAAGTGGAAAAACAAGTATTCGACCTCTTCCACAAGTATCAACAGGAAGGTCAAAGCGCCATTCCCAATCTGGTTGTGCGTACCGATTTGTAAAATCTTGACCGTTTTTTGACAAGGGTGTCTCTCTCCTCGTACGGAGGAGACACCCAAATTATTGAATTGAACAACAGCTTACAAAATGTGCTTATGGAGCGATCATGACAGAGCTTTTGCGTCTGGAGAAGATTCGAAAGACATTCCCTGGTGTCTTGGCAAATGACGATGTTGATTTGACCATTGAACGGGGCGAGATTCATGCCCTCTTAGGAGAAAATGGCGCCGGCAAAACCACGTTGATGAATTGTGTTTATGGCGTTTATCGTCCTGATAGTGGAAAAATTTTCTGGAAAGGCAAAGAAGTCACTATTCATCAGGCGCGGGATGCCATTGCATTAGGAATGGGTATGGTTCATCAGCATTTTATGTTGGTTCCACCACTGACTGTGGCTGAAAACATTGTTTTAGGATTGCCGCTGCCGCGTGAGCCATTGCTAGATTTAGCAGCGATTGAGAAAGAGGTTGAAGAGACTGGTAAGCGTTATGGGGTAATAGTGAATTCAAAAGCTCAAATTTGGCAATTGCCAGTTGGCGTGCAACAAAGAGTTGAGATTCTCAAAGCACTTTATCGTAAGGCTGAGTTACTTATTTTGGATGAACCTACAGCAGTGCTTACTCCGGGGGAAGTAGATGAATTGTTCGAAGTCTTAAGAGCTCTGGTTAAGCAAGGACTATCCATTATATTTATCACTCATAAACTGGAAGAAGTAATGGCTCTGTGTGATCGCGTGACCGTGTTGCGAGATGGACGCAAGGTGGCAACAGTAAATACTGCTGAGACAAATACGCGCGAACTGGCGAAGATGATGGTCGGGCGCGAAGTTTTCCTAAAGATTGAGAAGCCAGAATTAAAACCGGGCGAGGTGGTATTAAGGGTGCAAGAGCTTTCAGCGGAAGATAACCGAGGTTTGCCAGCAGTTCGGAATGTTAGTTTTGAGGTTAGAAGGTACGAAATTCTAGGAATCGCAGGTGTGGATGGGAATGGTCAAACAGAGTTAGCAGATGTGTTAGCTGGCATGCGGAAGGCTACTGGGGGTAAAGTAAGTGTACTGGGATATGATGTAACCAATCGGACGCCGCTTGAAATCATGAACAGGGGAGTAGCTTATATTCCTCCTGATCGGCAACATACCGGCTTATTATTGGATTTTACGATTACAGAAAACTTAATCGGGAAGTCATACTTTAAGGAACCATTATCCAAGTATGGTATCTTTAGTAAAAAGCCAATTGATGAATTTGCACTTGATGCTATCAAAAAATATGATATTCGCACTCCCGGTCCAGATTTGAAAGCCAAGTTATTGTCAGGCGGCAATCAACAAAAGGTGGTTTTAGCCAGAGAGTTTAGCGGTAAACCTGACTTGATTATTGCTTCACAACCGACGCGTGGTTTAGATGTTGGAGCTACAGAATATGTTCGCAACCAAATGGTTGCGGCGCGCAACTCTGGTGCGGCAATTCTCCTTATTTCTACTGAATTAGAAGAAATCCTAACCGTATCTGACCGTATCGCTGTTATGTATGAAGGTGAGATTGTAGGGATTGTTTCAGCGAAGGGTGCGGATGTTCATGAAATTGGTGAAATGATGGCTGGCGTAAAGCGTGTAGGCGACTTAACCGCGAGTGCTGTGCTGGATGAGGAGACAAGATGAGCAAACAAAATAAGTTAAGAGCAATCTGGCAAGAATATTTGGAGCGTTCGTTTAGCGTTACCATACCCATTCTTGCTATTCTTGCGGCGTTTGCGTTCAGTGGCTTGATCATTTTAGCTTGGGGAAGCAGTCCTTTTGCTGCTTATGCGGCGCTTTTCAGCGGTGCTTTTGGAAGTCCTAATGCAATTGCAACAACTTTGCAACGCCTTACCCCTTTAGTTTTTACAGGTCTTGCGGTGGCTTATGGGTATCGGGGCGGTTTTTTCAATATTGGTGCTGAAGGACAGCTCTATATGGGTGCAATTGCGGCTGTATGGGTAGCCATTACGTTTCCTGATTTGCCTGGATGGTTGCTGGTACCGTTTTGTGTTCTTGCTTCCGGGTTGATGGGGCTAGTTTGGATTTTACTTCCCGCATATCTGAAAGCCCGTAGAGGTATCAACGAGGTCTTAAGTACCTTGCTTATGAATTATATTGCTATTCAGTACTTTGAATGGGTGATTCGAGTTGACCACATTCAAAAAGGTATTCTATTATTTGGTGGTGTTGAACCTGTCTGGACTTTTCAAAATTGGTTAGGGATCAAAGATGCGACTCAGCCACATCCTAAATCGGCTTTTATTGTCGAGTCAGCTCACTTGCCTTCGTTAAAATCTTTACTAGAAAGCAACTTAATAGCTAATTTGTTTGGTGGAGCGGATTGGTACCAGGAACTGCTTAATATTACTGCTCTGGGGAGAATATCATTAGCTCCATTACTCGGCGTGCTAGTTGCAATCTTCATATACTTCTTGATGTTTAAAACAGTAACGGGGTACCGTTCACGGGCAGTTGGCATCAACCCTGAAGCCGCAAGGTTCATGGGAATTAATGTACCGCGAACACTTTTTATCACTGCCTTGATCAGTGGTACGCTGGCTGGTCTTGCAGGTGGTATGGAGGTGTTGGGTACGCAACATCGGGTGATTCCTAACTTTTTGGTGAATGCTGGATTTGATGGTATTCCGGTGGCTTTGATTGGTCAGTTGAATCCACTAGGTGTTTTGTTGAGCGCAACTTTTTTTGGCGCGCTGCGGGCTGGTGCAAACAAAATGCAAGTTATTACCTCTGTACCAGTGGCGGTTGTTTATATTATTCAAGCGTTAGCCATTGTGTTTGCGATTGCTGGAACCACAGTGGATATTGGCTCTACGCTAAAGAAGAAGCGCATTGCCCGTGAAATGGAAGAACGCGGTAAACTTCAACACGTAAAAGGTGAGGTCTCCAATGCTTAATGATTTATCGTCCATTTTTTTAAATGTCGAGTTTTATGTGGCTATTGTGCGTATGACTACGCCATTGTTGTTAGCTGCTGTGGGCAGCTTGCTAGCGGAACGTTCCGGTGTGGTCACCTTTAGCATGGAAGCCATGATGTTAATGGGAGCTTTGGGCGGTATTATTGGTAGCGGGATTACTGGCAATGTGTGGATGGGCATTTTATTTGCTATAGTTTTTGGGCTATTGGTGGGTCTTGCATATTCTGTTATGGCAGTATCTGTTGGAGCACATCAGATTGTGACCAGCGTGGGTTTGAATCTTGGCGCAGTGGGTTTATCGGCCGTGCTATATGCGCTCACTTTTACACGAGGAGAAGAAGTTATCCAAACTGTTATTAAAGTTTCAAGCTTGCCGTTGGTAAAGATACCCCTGCTGGGGGATATTCCCTTTATTGGGCAAGTGTTTTTTAATCACCTTCCGCCCGTGTATTTTGGCTACGTGCTTGTGCCCCTGGTATGGTTTATTTTATATCGCACTTCATGGGGGCTAAAAGTTCGTGCTGTAGGTGAACACCCGCACGCTGCAGATACTGTAGGAATCAGCGTTGCAAAAGTGCGCTACGCAACCATTTTATTTGCAGGAGCTTGCAGTGGTTTGGCAGGGGCATTTCTTTCCATTGGGCTACTGGGTTCTTATATGGAAAACATGACAGCCGGTCGCGGTTTTATTGCGTATACGGCAATTGTCTTCGGTAAATGGCAACCGGTTGGGGTGTTGCTGGGGACGCTGCTTTTTGGGGCTGCAGACGCGTTGCAGTTACGTATCCAGGCTTTGAATTTGGGTATTCCCTATCAGTTCCTTGTGATGTTGCCTTACGTGGTTACAATGATTGCTTTAATATCTGTTGTTGGTCGAGCAAGCTGGCCGGCTTCTTATGGCAATCCCTTCAAACGCGAGGCAGGGTGATTTTTGACTGTTTCGGCCGATGTCATTGTAATTGGCGGTGGTTTTGCAGGCACACTTCTAACATACTATCTGAGTAAAGCTGGTGTTAAAGTTATTTTGTTAGAAGCGCGCTCTCTTGGTTGTGGCTCTTCGGGTGCTTGTGCCGGGCGTGCTCAGATTATTGAGAGCGAAACCGAAGATTATCTGGAGCTGGTTTTGGCAGGTTTTAGGCGTTTACCAGACTTGGGTGCAGAATTAGATACTGATCTCGAATGGGAACTTCCAGGTCATCTGACTGTGATTGACAATTCTGACCATTGGTCTATCTACCAAGCTCAAGTGGCACGTTTGTGCAATAAAAACGTACCGGCAGAGTTTCTAGACCTTCAAGCTTTGAAGAAATATGAGCCGGCACTTTCTAGCCATCAAATACTGGGTGCAGTATATTCTCAAGAAGGACACCTCAATCCTTTTAAGTTTTTATTTGGGTTTGCTAACGCAGCGGGGCGTTTGGGCGCCAAGATTTTGATCTATACACCGGTGATCGGTTTTGAGACAGAGAAACGAAGAGTTGTGTCTGTCTTAAGTGCTAGAGATAGGTTTACAGCAGACGTTGTGGTTCTATCGGGGGGAGCATGGACGGGGAGGTTGGCAAAGCAAGCAGGAAGTTATTTGCCGATCCGTTTTACTCATGCAGAAGCTATGGTTACCGAACCTTTACCCAGAATCATTCACCATCATGTTGGCATGGCTGGGTTTTACGAGACGGTTCATGGTGGGAGAGCAACGGTGACATTAGGGGTTGGTCAACACCCCAACGGGACATTGGTAGTTTCGAATGCCATTCAACAAGCTCAAGAAATTGATCAAGCTAGCACTGTTTGGGGAATGCCGGCATTATCCGATGCCTTGCAGAAATACTTCCCTGTACTAGCTCGAGTGCGTGTGATGCGCACTTGGGCAGCTCCTAGCCCTTTTTTACCGGATTACTTACCTGCTGTTGGCTGGTTACCGGGATTTGACAATCTTTTTGTGCTGGCAGGTTTACATCTGGCGATACCGACTATTCCGGTGCTGGCAGAACGATCTGCTGAAATGATTTTAGGACAAGATATGATATCTTTGGCTTCATTCTCCCCTGATCGTTTTGGCGACAGGAGGCATTAATGACACAGGCGTTTGATGTGGTTGTTGTCGGTGCTGGTTATATTGGATGCTCTGTTTCCTATCATCTCTGTTTAGCAGGGCTTAAGGTGGCATTGGTGGATCGCGGCAGTATAGCAGCGGGAGCTTCACGTGCGAATTATGGCAATATTCAAATCCAGGACATGGAACTGGAAAAGAGTACTGCGATGATTAAGGCTGCGATTCCCAAATTCCAGAATCTGGAAGAAGAACTAGGTTATCCGATTGGATATAGAAAAATTGGAGGATTATTGTTGATTGAAAATCAAGCCCAATGGCAGATGATGCAAGAGCGTCTGATTGTCGTTCGAGAAGTTGGGATTGAGTCTGAGTTGATACCGGCTGATCGGCTGAAAGAAGTTGAGCCAGAGATTGATCCCACTCATCTGTTGGGCGCCTTATATCACGCTCACGAGGGGCAGGTAGATCCTTTCCAGTTTATATCTGCGTATTTATTGCGTGCTCGGCAAAAGGGGATAAGTGAATTCTATTACACTGAAGTCAGTGGTTTTTTAGTTGAGGGTGATCGTGTGACAGGTGTAAGAACATCGCAGGGAGATATTTCTGCTGGCGTAATCGTTCTCTGCACTGGAGCGAGGACGCGGGATTTAGTCAGGTCATTGGGGTTGAGTTTAGATATTCACTATGTTTTGGGGCAGGCGGTAGTTACGGAACCAGTCTCGTTATGCTTACAGAATCATATTGCTTCAGCATCTTTTTTTGAGCGTACTTCCAATCAAAAAACTGGACAGATTTTAGCCAATTTTGCTATCAGCCAATCTCCTCATGGTCATTTTTTGCTTGGTGAGGCGATGTATGAAGCGGATCATTTCTGCACCGATGTTCCATACCCCTCTATTCCTGCCGTTTCCAGAGCTTTCATTCGTCATTTTCCATCTATGTCGGAGCTGCGGGTTTTACGCGGGTGGTCAGCGGCAGTGGCACACACTAGCGATAGTTGTCCAATGCTGGGTCCACTTAAGAGCATAAAGGGGGTGATCTTAGCTACAGCTTTCCGTTCAACAGTAATTGTGACTCCGCTGGCTGGCGAAACAGTTGCTCAGCTAGTTGTTGAAGGTAAGTCTGAACTGGATATTGAGAAATTTTCTCCAGAAAGGAAGATGAGCCATGCGCATTGAAAAAAACACCTCTTTGCTTCCTGAGGTTAAACGGGGAAGGAAAGTGCAAATTCTCATTGATGGACAGCCAATCGAGGCATTTGAGGGAGAGAGTGTGGCTGCGGCAATGATGGCTGCTGGATTAAGAGTATTTCGTATTACAGCAAAGCACAAAACACCACGCGGGATGTACTGCGGCATGGGGGTTTGTTTTGAATGTCTGGTTACTGTTAATGGTGTCAGAAATGTGCGTGCCTGTCTAACCCCCGTGGCTGATGGGATGATGGTGGAAACACGAGAGGAGGGCATGGCATGAAGGAAGTGCATTATGAACTGGCGGTTATCGGCGGTGGACCTGCGGGGATAGAGGCGGCTATTACCGCCGCAGAAGCGGGTGTCAATACGGTGCTGATTGATCGGTATCCACGTCCCGGCGGTCAATATTACAAAGAACTTCCAATGCAGTTCTCTGCGCATCACCGGACCAAGGCTGAAACAGAGGGGGATATGTTAATCAGGCTGTTAAGCGGTGTGGAGTTGACGCAATACTTTAATACGTTGGTATGGGGGATTTTTCCAAAAGAGAATGACAATCGGTGGCTAATCGCTTTGGCGAGTAATGATGCACCTAAATTAATTGTTGCAGATTCCGTTATCTTGGCTACAGGAGCGTATGATTCCCCAATGCCTTTTCCTGGCTGGACTTTACCTGGGGTGATCAGTGCTGGGGCGGCTTTGATTTTGTTAAAAACCCAACGCATTCTTCCTGGTACGCGCGTGCTGGTTACTGGAAGCGGTCCCTTGTTATTGTCTGTAGCTGCTCATCTTATTGAAGGCGGCGCAGAAGTAGTTGGGGTTTGTGAAGCCGCTCGACCTTTTTGGAGAGCGATACCGTATCTTCCCACTATTTTGGGACAAACCCATCGAATTGAAGAAGGTATCAAATATTTCAGCACGATTCTGAAGGCTCATTCACCGTATCGAATTGGATGGTCGGTGGTAGAAGCACGCGGCAAAGATAAAGTTGAAGAGGCAGTGATAGCTCGGTTGGACAAGTCCTTGAGCCCTGTTCTGTCCTCAAAACAAGTGATTTCAGTTGATACCATTGTTTCAGGATATGGACTTGTACCCAATAACTACTTGAGCCGCATGATTGGCTGCAAACATAGTTATTTGCCTGAGAAGGGGGGTTTTGTTCCTGAGCGCGATGATACAATGCAAACATCCATGCCCAATGTATATGTCGTTGGAGACGCTGCGGGGATTGGCGGTGCAGAACTGGCGAGGCTGGAAGGGCGTGTAGCTGGTGTTGCCGTTGCTGGTCGTCTAGGGAGGCTCGGACATGCGACTGCTCAATGGGAATATGGCAAGTTGCGTTCGCTCTTGAGGCGACAACAGCGTTTTGCTGAAATGCTAGGGAAAGTCTTTTTACGGGGCTTGGACCTGTTCAATTTGTCCACAGATGATACGATTATTTGTCGTTGTGAAGAGATTACCCGTCGAGAGATACGTTCTGCGGTTGAAATGGGAGCCCGCTCAGTAACCGAAGTTAAAATGCTGACAAGAACTGGAATGGGTAATTGTCAGGGTAGAATGTGCGAGCTGTCAGTAAGAAACGCGGTAATGGCATTCACTGGACAAAGTTTTCTGGATATGGATAAAGGCGGCGCATACTCTATTCGTCCGCCGTTAGAGCCAATGACGGTCAAAGAGCTAGCTAAAGCTGCAGAGGAACTTAGTGAATAATTTTAATTTATGGAGGTTAAGATGGAACTGAAGCGATTTGTTGGTCAGGTTGCTGTCATTACGGGGGCAGCAAAAGGAATAGGTAAAGCAGCCGCGATACGATTTGCCGAAGAAGGTGCAAATGTAGCTTGTTTGGATGTTGACGATGCCGTGAACCAAGAAACGGCACAAAGTCTGCGTCAACACGGCGTGGATGCAATTGCCTTGCATTGTAACGTGATGAATGCAGAAAACGTCAAAGCTGTATTTAAGACTATTTTTGAACGTTGGGGACGCATTGATGTTCTCGTTACGTCGGCAGGAATTTATACTGGTTCGCCACTTACAGATGTGACCTTAAATCAGTGGCAACGGACAATTGACATCAATTTGACAGGAGTATTTCTTTGCAACCAGGCAGCAGCTCCAATAATGATGCAACAGCGATCTGGCAGCATTATTAATATTTCCTCGATGGCGGGAAAAACGAGCTGGCCCGGTACAATGGAATACTCTGCATCCAAGAGTGGCGTCATTGGTTTAACGCGTTCAGTGGCGCAGGAACTGGCGCCTTATGGTGTTACTGTCAATGCAGTTTGTCCGGGAAACACATTGACTGAAATGGTCAAGGGCGTGGCGGAACAGGTGGGGGCTCGCGATGGTATGACTGCTGAAGAGTGGTTGAAAATGCGTGCGAATGATTGCCCAATGAAACGCATGGCAGAACCTTGGGAAATAGCAGGTGTCATTGCCTTCTTAGCCTCCAAAGACTCACGCTATATTACGGGGCAGGCGATTGAAGTAGATGGTGGTATGGTCATGTGTTAATGTGATTTAGGTACAGCTATGAAAACTCGAACTGCAGTTATTACTGGGGCAAAGAAAATCGAAATTCGCGAAGTCGAATTACCGCCCTTGGGACCACGTCAGGTCTTAGTCAAAGTTAGAAGCTGTGCATTATGCACGTGGGAGCAGCGTTTTTATAAGGGCTCTTCTCCAGAAGATTATCCCTTCCGAGGCGGGCATGAAGTTGCTGGAGAGGTTGTGGAACTTGGAGCAGAAGCTATGGGGGCTGCTCAGGTTGGGGATCCAGTTGCACTTGCGATTATGAAACGCTGCGGCGTTTGTGATCATTGCCGCCGCGGGATGGATAATTTTTGCGAGGCTGATGACGGAGGACATCTACCCGGGCAACCCTGGGGTCCGGGTGGCTTGAGCGATTACGTGATTTTAGAAGACTATCAAGTATACAAAGCAAATGCTGGAAGTAGCTTTGAGCATCTGGCGTTAGCTGAACCGGTTGCATGCGTAATACGCAGTGTCAATCGTCCCGAATTAGAGTTTGGCGATTATGTTCTTGTTCAGGGCGCTGGGTTAATGGGGCTGCTTCATTTGCTGCTTTTGAAGCAGCGTGGTGTTCGCGTCATCATCAGTGAACCAGATTCAGGCAGACGTGAAAAGGCGGTTGCTCTTGGCGCTGATGCAGTAGTAGACCCGATGGATGCGAAGTTTGAGCAAGCTATTCAGGACTCTAACAAAGGTAAAAAGTTCAGAGTAATATTCTTTACCGCTGGTGGAATTCCTGCTATCCAACAAGCGCTTCCGCTTCTTTCTAAAGGCGGTTGGCTGTGTCTTTATGGTTCTGTACACCCCAAAGGGGTTTATCAAATTGATCCGAATGACATCCACTATAATGAATGGATTGTAACGGGGACTTTTTCTCACACAAAAAATAGTTTTCGCCAAGCAGTTTCTTTGTTGTCGGAGGGGATGATAGATGTTGCGTCTTTTATCAGCGAGCGTGTACCGTTTCCAAATGTTGAGTATGCATTTGAACGCGCAATCAGTCCGGATACCTATCGGGTTATTGTGACTTTCTAATGAAAGCGTTGAGAAGTGACACGGTCTGTAGCGATTTTGACTTGCAGACCGTGTTCTTTTATATCAAGTGGAGGTTTGGGTAATGGCTTCGGAGTTACTCTTAGGGTTAGATTTGGGCACTCAGGCGGTTAAGGGAATTTTAGTTAGTGTAGAAGGGGAAGTGCTTTGTGAAGCTAGCGTCGAACGCAGTCCTAAACACCCTCAACCAGGTTGGACGGAAATGGATGCTGAGCAGGACTGGTGGTTTGCAAGTGTACGTGTCATTCGCGAGTTGTTAGCAAGCAATAAGGGTATTTCGAACTCAATACGAGCTATTGGTGTCACAGCGCTGGCATGTTGTTTGTGTCCACTGGATGAGTATGGATGGCCATTACGATCCGCAATTCTGTATTCAGATAATCGCGCTATTCGTGAATTGGACTGGGTTAATCAAAATACGGGACTGAATCTAAGCGCAGAGGCAGTTGTCCCCAAACTAGTTTGGTTGCAGCGTCACGAGCCTGAAGAGTTTAGGCGAATGGCGGTGACTGTCACAGCAAATGGTTATGTGGTGTACCGATTAACTAACAAGTTGTCCATGGATTATGATAATGCATCAATCATGGGAGGAATTTTTGATCCGCTAACGCATCAATGGAAAGAAAATGTTCTCACAGTGCTGAATTTACCCGTGTCAATTTGGCCGCCACCTCTTCCTGCTACAGGAATTGTCGGCGGGGTATCGGCTGAAGCAGCTCAAATAACTGGCTTGAAGTCCGGAACCCCTGTAATTGCCGGAACAGGGGATACTTTTCCTACAATTGTGGGGTGTGGAGCAATCAACCCCGGTGATGCTATGATCTCTTTTGGAACTACTGGTTTATTAACGTTAACTGTTCGTCCGTTGGTAGAAGCCGTTGAAGGTCCTCATTTCCAAAGCGATTCGTCTTTAGGAGCGGTAAAGTGGGGTGCAAATGTGCTTTCTGCGGGTCGCATGGTTCAATGGTTTCGTGAGCAGTTTGCACATGCTGAACGCTTAGTGGCGGGACGGACAAAAGTAAGCGAATTTTTGATATTAGAGGATCAAGCTAGACTTGTCAACCCAGGCTCTGATGGTTTGATTATCCTCCCACATTTTTTGGGAAGAAGAACGCCTAGGTTAAACCCGTATTTACGAGGAGCAATTTTGGGTTTGACACCCTTCCATACCTCTGCACATATTTACCGCAGTCTTCTTGAGGCATTTGCCTTCAATATTCGTCAAGGATATGATGTTTTACGGGATTCTATTGAGCGGACTGTTGTAACTGCTGGAGGTGCGCGCAGTGCTTTATGGCGGGAAATTGTGTCCAATGTATTGAACGCACGGTTGCTTTTTCATCCGAAATCAAGCGGGGCTTTGGGAATTGCTTTTCTTGCTGGTTACGCAACGGGTTTGAAAAAGGATTTTGCGGCAATTAATCAAAAATGGCTTCAGGATCCGGTCGTTACTGAACCAGATCCTGAAATTGTAGAACTATATGATCATTTGTTTAAGTATTACTGTAAGTTTGATGAGGCACTAGAAGAGCCATTTTTGTTTATGGGTAAGGAGAAATCCAGCTTAGTTTAGAACCAGTTTTTTGAACGCCAGGACTGGATGCCTGCGCGGTCAGCCATTTTCTCCGCTGCTCGTTGACAATCAGCAATCAGTCTTTCCTCGTTGATGGTCATCAGCTTTCCATTACGAACAACGATTTTCCCGTTCACAATAACTGTGTCCACGTCGTTTCCGTTGGCGTTATAGACAAGCGCCGATGCTGGGGAATGGACTGGGGCAATATGTGGTCGTTGCAGATTGAGGAGAACGACATCTGCATAAGCGCCCGGTGCCAGACGACCAATTTTTTCGTGCAGTCGCATTGCTCTGGCACCACCTCGATAGACCATGTCCAGGACATCTTCCGGCAATAGTGCTGTGGCATCCAGCGTTCCAACTTTTTGTAAGCAGGCAGTGAATTTCAAGACCTCCATCATATCTTGAGAATTGTTTGACCCTGGACCGTCTGTTGCCAGCGCAGTTGGGATGTTACGTTTCCGCCATTCGGTTACCTTTGGAATCCCAGATGCTAAGTACATGTTACTTACTGGATTATGAATAATGGTGCCACCAGTCTGTGCAATAATGTCCATTTCTTCCTCGTCCAACCATACACAATGCACCAGTTGCCACCTCTCATTCAGAACCCCTAAATCATAAAGCCACCGAATCGGGCGTACACCAAACTCGTCAAGACTCATTTGCACTTCAGGTTGCGTTTCATTGACGTGAATATGAATTCCTACGTCCCATTCTTCAGCAAGTTGATTGATTTTTCGCAACGTATCTGAGCGACATCCCCAAGGGATCAAAGGCCCAAACTCGACGCGTATTCTGCCGTCTTCGCGTTGATTCCAATATTTGACCAAACGTTCTGTTTCCTGGATGACAGTTTCTGGTGTTTCTTGAAACTCTGGCTTATATGGGTCACGGTCAGCATAGCCGCGTGCCAACAAGGCTCGGACCCCAATTTCATAGGCAGCATCAGCGACGCGGTCCATATTTCTTTTGGAAGTCTGCACGTAATCCTGGCTCAGCACAGATGTCGCGCCACATTTCAGGTTTTCAGCAAAACCAATGAGCGCCGAGAGGTAAAAATCTTCTTCCGTCATTGCCAGGGCCCCAGGCCACGTTGCTGACGCTAGCCATTGCAACAACGGTTTATCGTCTGCCAAACCGCGGATGAACGTTTGAAAAAGGTGAGTATGCGCGTTAATTAGTCCGGGAATAACTGCAAAGCCACGTGCAGAGATAATTTCATCGCTCTCGTTGACAAATCTCTCTGGCGGCTCTCCAGAAGCGACAGCTTCAATGACTTCTCCGCGAATATATACATAGCCGGGTGTTAGAACCTCTTTGAAATCGTGATTGCAGGGAAGAACTGCCCCGTCTTTTATTAATGTACTTGTCATTTAAACACCTCCTTATGAAAAAACATCTTGTCCTAATATCGTTTGGGGTTCTTGGATATTATGATTGAGGCTGCCTAAAAAGATGGCTGCCTTTTCCCCATCTATGAAGCGGTGGTCAAAGGTCAAACTTAATGTTCCAATGTCCCTAATTACGATTTGACCATTCACTACCACAGGGCGGGGTCGGATTGCACCAATAAGCAAAATTGCGCATTCCGGTGCTCGCGGAATTGGAAAGCCGGCATCTACACCATACATACCCAGATTGCTTACCGTAAAAGTGCTGCCCTCAATGTCCGACAACGAAAGATTGCCAGTACGAGCTTTCTGGACTTTTGTCTCTATAGCTTCTGATAATTGATTCAGCGAAAGCAGGTTTGCATCGTGAATAACAACAACGACCAGACCAGCTTGAGTTGCAACAGCCATTCCCAAGTTAATTTGCTCGTAGATGTAAATCTGTTGGTCCACAAGCTCTGAGTTTAGATATGGATGTTGCGAAAGTGTTCTAGCTATGACTGCCATTAAGAGAGTGTTTAAGGAAAGAGGCTTTTGCTCTTTGCGTGAGCTGATAAAAGTGGTCAACAATGTCATGTCAATTTCGCGGCTTATCAGGCTGAGTGCTTGAGTCTCAATGCTGGACTTCATTGTTTTAGCCATAACTCTTTGTATCTGGTTAAGAGGCATGACCTCTTTAACTGTTATGCCGCGTCTAGTCGTTGTCATATTGTTTCTCCGAAATCTTAAGTTTTATCAATTACATGTGTTAGATTTTGTATAATTATAATCGAGTTAAGTTTTACTTAACCATTCGACTTAAATATGCGTATCCGCTTAGATTGTTCCTAGAAAAGGATAATCAGTTGGGATGCATATTTTTGAAATTTTCCTTTTCATCCAGCTTTCAGATGACAGCAATGTGAATGCATGCGAACTGAGGGGCTTGAAAAACAAAGCCAAATTATCATATGTGGTAGCAAAACAGCTCATTTTTCGTATAGATATACACTAAATGTGACTTCTTCAATGCCTTTGAATTGGCGAATTGGCGCGATTGCTGTCTATTATCATGATGTATAATAAGAACGCGCGATAACTTTTATTTCGGAGGTGTAAAAAAAGAGGTTTGCTTAAATAGAGTATTCGAAAAGGAACCAGCGCATGGCCCGTCAGGTGGGCGATTATCGGGTGACGAGGAGGAAGGTTCTCTATCGCAAGATAGAGCTAACTAGTAGAAAGTGAATTCTACTAGGAAAATCGAGAGATCAGCGGAAGCCTTCCGGATTAAGAATCCATTCCTTTCGAATCAAAATTGATAATCTGTTTCTGTGGTAACAGCCTTTATGATAATGGCTGAGCTTTATCTTTTGACACTATTAGCGTACTTGAAGCACGATGATCACTGGACAAAAGGAGTAAATCATGTGCGGAATTGTTGGATACATTGGAGAGCGAAACGCTACGCCAATTATTTTAAACGGCTTGAAGCGATTGGAATACCGTGGATATGACTCAGCAGGGTTGGCAGTTATAGAAAATGGGCACATTGAGGTCCGACGCGATGTCGGGAAGCTGGCGCGGTTAGCCTCGCTTGTAGCCGAACAGCCAATCGAGGGAAACATTGGTATTGGGCATACGCGGTGGGCTACTCACGGGGAACCAAGTGCTCGAAATGCTCATCCGCACATTGGTTCAACTGGTCGCGTTGTGGTTGTTCATAATGGAATTGTTGAAAATTTTTTAGAATTGCGCGAGGAATTATCCAGCGAAGGGGTTGTTTTTAACTCAGATACCGATACTGAAACAATCGTCCACCTGATAGAACGCTATCTGAGCTGGGGGATGGGTTTGGAACTTTCAGCACGAAAAGCGCTGACTCATCTAAAAGGCGCTCACGGAATCGTTATCATGTCTTCAGAAGAACCGGACAAGATTATCGCGGCGCGGATTGGAAATGCTGGTGGCGTGGTTATCGGTTTTGGTGAAGGCGAAATGTTTATTGCCTCGGATATTCCAGCCATTTTGGAGCATACGAGGCGGGTTGTCTTTTTGGATTCGTTTCAGATGGCAGTGGTAACACGGACTGGTGTGCAAATTCAGACGTTAACTGGTGAGCCGGTCAATTTTCAGATTCACACAGTTTCGTGGGATCCGGTCTCTGCTGAAAAAGGCGAGTATCGTCACTTTATGCAAAAAGAGATACACGAGCAGGTTCGTTCCTTGACAGACACACTGGCTGGGCGTGTTGACTTTGAGGAAATGAGAATTCGTTTACCCGAGTTAAGTTTGACAGCGGAGCTAGCTCATCGGATTAAGAAGATTGTGATCACGGCTTGTGGCACTGCCGCTCATGCCGGAATGGTGGGACGCCTTTATTTTGAACGAATTGCGCGTATCCCAACCACCCTGGAAATCGCCTCCGAGTTTCGATACAGCGATCCCATCATTGACTCCGATACGGTGGTTTTGGCTATCAGTCAATCGGGAGAGACGGCTGATACTCTGGCAGCGATGGAAGAAGGGAGAAAACGGGGAGCAGTTCTATGGTCAATCGTAAATGCCATTGGTTCACAGGCTATGCGATTGGCTGATGGGTTTATTTCTATGCAAACAGGGCCCGAAATTGGTGTGGCTTCTACCAAAGCATTTACAGCTCCTCTAGTTGACTTATATATGTTGGCTATATTATTAGCAGACCTTCGCGGTAGTCTACCTGAGAACCAAAGGCGCAAACTGGTTGCCGATCTTAGATTGATTCCAGACCTTGTTGGTCGCTGCCTTGATCGCGAGGCGGATGTATTATCGGTTGCACGTGCTATGAAAGACGTTCGCAATATGCTCTATTTGGGGCGTGGAATTAATATGCCCATTGCCTATGAAGGTGCGTTAAAGCTGAAAGAAATTTCGTATATCCATGCAGAAGCCTATCCGGCAGGCGAGATGAAACATGGTCCGATTGCGTTGATTGACCGGGATATGCCAGTGTTAGCGTTGACGCCTCTTGACCCATGGTACGAGAAAATGGTTAGTCAGGTGGAACAGGTCAAAGCGCGAGGTGGAACGCTTATTGTTGTGGCAACCGACGGCGATCAGCGTGTAGCAGCTCTTGCCGATCATGTATTTTGGATTCCTCAAACTCCGTGGTTGTTAAGTCCGGTAGTAACTGTCATTCCGTTACAAATGTTTGCTTATCACATTGCTTCATTACGTGGGTTAGATGTAGATCAACCTAGAAATCTAGCTAAATCGGTGACTGTGGAGTGAGGTCTATTTCTGGTTTTTGGGAGACAGTGTGAAAACGCACCTAGTGTAAGGCGTATGCGAATCTATTTTTTGAATCATTTTTGCGGAAAAACCTGTCAATTTTTCCAGAATGCATTGGTCAAGAATGCACAAGAACGGATATTTGTTAACCAGAGATGCATAAGGGCATGATCCGAGGAAGAAGCGTGGGCCGTCTTTATGGGCTTCCCAGCCCGGCTGATAATTCCATTGCTCCAAGGACTTAACGGCATTCGCTAGACGTTCCGTGGTGCTCTTTGGCAGGCTGATTGGGCCCGTAAAGTATCCAGCTAGTTGTTGAAGAACTAACTCCTGTTTTACGTTGGGAGACATACTTGCAACAAAGGCGAGCAATGTGTCAGAAAGCTTTTCGTAATTGTTACCAATTGCGGTTGGAGTAAGATGGTAATACAATTCAGGGCGACCTCGTTGTGACATCTCAGTTGATTTTGAAGAAATAACAATATTTTCTTCCAGCAATTTCTTTAGGTGATAATGAATGTTCGGGAGAGTTACGTCTAAGACCCGGCTCAAGGTGGAAGCGGTTGCTGTTGGATGATTCTTTAGGTATTCGATAATTTTTTTGCGTATTGGGATATTTTTCATTGATCCTATTATACGCCAAGGATAAAATAAAAATAAATTTTATTAATTGTTTCTTCTTGACATTCGTAGCACAACTGATAGAATGAGGAGGTAACATTTAGATGAGGTTTTTATCATGAGTGACGATGAGCTTAATCTGCGGTCTTATCAGATTCCCGAGGAACTGAAGGGAGCTGTTGCGATCACAACACTCGACCGAATATATAACTGGAGCCGGCGAAACTCAATCTGGCCTATGATGTTTGGGTTGGCTTGTTGTGCAATTGAAATGATTGCTACGGCTGCCAGCCGATATGATTTTTCGCGATTTGGAATGGAAGTAATGCGTCCCAGTCCGAGACAGGCAGATGTTATGATCGTTTCTGGGACGGTTACAAAAAAAATGGTCCCGCAGATTGTGCGCCTTTATAATCAGATGGCAGAACCCAGATATGTGATTGCCATGGGGGCTTGTGCATCCGGAGGAGGACCTTTTAAGGAGGGGTACAACGTTGTTCCGGGTATTGATCGTTTTATCCCGGTAGATGTTTATATACCGGGTTGCCCGCCAACGCCGCAGGCGTTATTGAATGGCTTGATTACCCTGCAAAAGAAAATTGATAAAGAGTCATTAAGAAAAGCGCACTGGTATCAGAAAGGGAAAAGTGAACCGATTCCCATTCCGATTCTGGGGCCTGATCTAATAGATCCAAGGCAAATTCCTTTGATCCAAGAGCTTGGTCAACCAAAGACGCATGATGTATCATCAGCAGTTGCCACAGAAGGACTTGAGGCTCAACATGACAAATCACTGGATTGAAACATTAACCAATCATTTGTCAGAACGCTTTGGAGAAGCTGTCCAACCAGATAGCCGTCCGGGCTATCATGGTTTTATAGTTAAAACGGAAAAATTACTGGAAGTTTTTCAATCACTACGAGATGAATTGGGTTTTGATTATTTGTCATCAGTAACAGGGGTAGATTATTACCCAGAACCTTTTATGGAGGTTGTTTATCATTTATACAAAAGTACCGGTGGTCCTGCTTTAGTGCTGAAGGCACAAGTTCCCCGGGATACCCCGATAGTCCCGTCTGTGGTTTCGTTGTATCCTGGCGCCGAATTTCAGGAGCGCGAGGCTTGGGATTTGCTTGGAATTCGGTTTGAAGGTCACCATGACTTAAGAAGGATATTAATGTGGGAAGGGTTTGCCGGGCATCCTCTCCGCAAAGATTGGCGGGAGCCCTTCTTTGAGGAAGAGACGAAACCATTCAAGAGCCGTTGGCCCCAAGGACATTTCAGCCGGGCTGAGGATCGCAATCCTTATAGAAATAATTTATCCTATCCGACTGGTTTTGATCCAGAGAAATGGGTACCGGAAAAGGATGAATTACTCTATGGAGGTTTGCACTTTGCTGGGGAAGATTCAGATATAAAGACAGAGTACGTTGTTGTGAATCTGGGACCGCAACATCCATCTACCCATGGAGTGTTTCGGATGGTTGTTTTATTAGATGGCGAAAAAGTAATGGATCTTAAGCCAGTTATGGGATATCTTCATCGCAATCACGAAAAGATAGGCGAGCGAAACACATTTTTGCAAAATATGCCTTTTACAGATCGTTTGGACTATATTTGCTCGATGAGCAATAATTTCGGTTATGCACTTGCGGTTGAAAAATTAATGGGGATTCAGCCGCCAGAACGGGCAGAATACATTCGTGTCATGATGGCAGAGTTGACCCGTTTTCTCAATCACATGTTTTCCATTGGCTTTTTATTAAATGACTTGGGGGCTTTTTTTACACCATCACTGTACGCAATTGAAGAGCGCGAATTGATTCTTGACATCTTTGAAGAGGTTTCCGGATCACGCATGATGTGTAATTATTTTCGTTTTGGCGGTGTTGTGCGTGATGTGCCTGAGTATGTACTGGATAAAATCGAAGCTTTGGTCTATGATCGTCTGCCAAGAAAACTGGACGAGTTCGAGCGGTATCTTACCCATAATGAGATTTTGCGATCCCGTTGTGAAGGGGTTGGGGTGTTGACACCTGAGCAGGCGATTGCGCTTTCAGCAGCGGGGCCTGTTCTTCGTGCCTCTGGGGTGCCTTATGATGTCCGACGTGCTGATCCATACAGCATTTATGAGCGGCTTGAATTTGATGTGGCTTATGGCATTCATGGGGATATTTATGATCGGTATTTGGTGCGCATCGAGGAAATGCGTCAGAGTTTGAGGATATTGCGTCAAGTGTTGAAAGATATACCAGATGGTCCTGTGATGGTGGGAAAGCCTCAATTTCAGGTTCGGGTTCCTTCTGGCGAGGCGTATGGAAGAGTGGAAGGACCGAAAGGTGAGCTGGGGTTTTATGTTGTCTCAAACGGTAAACCCAATCCGTGGCGCTATCATGTCAGGGCGCCCTCGTTCATAAATCTTACCAGCCTTAAGTCTATGGCATATGGCTCAAAAGTTGCTGACTTAGTGGCAATTCTTGGCTCTATTGATATTGTGCTGGGTGAGGTGGATCGATAGGTTAGGTGTGACAATGAATGGATTATGGATTTTACGTGGGCTAGGCATTACTTTGAAACATTTTATAGAAACGTATATTGAGGATTTACGAGAGGGTAAGAAGCGCTATTTTACTGCTCAAGGGATTGAGCAACGTCGGAATAGTAAGACACGAGGAATTTTTACTGTACAATATCCTGAAGAAAAATTGCCAGTTCCAGAAGAATTTCGTTATATCCCATTCTTGGTATATGAAGAAGTTGATGGGCGGCAGAAATTACGTTGTACCGCTTGTGGTATTTGTGCAAAGGTATGTCCACCACAATGCATCTGGATCGTTAGAAGTACGGATTCCGAAACAGGGCGGCCTGTGCCTGCACCGTCCGAATTTTACATTGACGTTGATATATGCATGAATTGTGGTTTTTGCGCAGAATATTGTCCTTTTGATGCTATAAAGATGGATCATGATTATGAAATTGCTTCTTATGATCGTCAAAAAGCGCACATTTTCGATCTTCAAAAACTTGCTAAACCAGTAACCTATTATGCTAAAATCCGTCCTGGAAACTACGCGAAAGAGCAGAGAATGCTTGTGGAGAAAGAAACAGCAAAAACTCTCTCTTAATACCAATCAGATGATTGTAAGATTACACTGTGTATAACCCTGATACTGAATTAATCTTTCCATTGCGCGTAATCCCCATGCTAGTTGGTCTTCGGGGAGAAAAGTGGCAAGGTTTAGCAAAGCATATTATATCCAGAGAGTCAAATCTGGCTGAAAAAATGGGATTTGTTTTATTGATGGTCAGATTATGTGGTTGTGCTACCTGTGGCTCGGACTCTCATCGCGCATTGCGCGGATGTACGCAATGTGCTTATCAGGCAATCAGCCGTTTTCATGGCAAAGATGAGGATATAATTCATCTCTATCATCAAGCTTACCGTGATGCTGAGCGTTATTTAACAGAAAGAAAAAAGTCACGGTCTTTCGCAATGAATTATTAGATGTGTATAAAGATAAATTTCGTGAGTAGTGTGATGACAACTGGTTCTCCCGTAATTGCAGGTGTCAGATTTTCAAGGGTTGGGAAAATTTATCATTTTACTGCTGGTAACATACCTGATTTGTCTGTTGGGGATGCAGTGATTGTTGAAACTTCACGCGGCTGGCAATTGGGTCGTGTGGTACAAATACTTCCGGAAAGTGCGACTTTTGCTGGTCTCAGCAGCTTGAAGCCTATTGATCGAAAGGCAACTCCGCGTGATTTGTTGATGCGCCAGTCATGGCAGCAAAAAGAAGCTGGCGTTGTAGAAGCTTGCCAAACGCGTGTCAGAGAGTTGCATCTCTCGGGAGTAAAAATTATTGCTGCTGAATATAGTTTTGATGGTTCTAAGCTTACTGTTATGTATAGTTGTGAAACTGAGGATAAGGTTGATCTGAAATCCCTGCGCCAGGACATGCAAAAGCTTTTTAGCCCTGTTCAATTAGAAATGCGCCAAATTGGACCGCGCGATGTTGCCAAAATACTTGGTGGAATGGGAGCTTGTGGTTTGGAAACCAGATGCTGTTCAAGGTTTTTGTGTGATTTCAACTCAATTTCCATTCGAATGGCAAAGGAACAGGGTGTATCTCTTACGCCTTCCGAAATCACTGGGATGTGCGGTCGGTTACGCTGTTGTTTGATCTATGAGTATGAAACTTATTTGGAGTTAAGGAAGGGTTTTCCAAAGAAAAAAAAGCGTGTTATCACACCCGCAGGTGAAGGGAAAGTTGTGGATACTTTCCCTCTTAGGGGATGTGTAATGGTTGAAATACCTGATGTTGGGCGGCGCGAGTTTCCGCTTAAGGAGATTATTGTGCCTGATGAAGCCGGGCAAAGCGTGGAAGTTTCCGATTCAGAGGAAGAAAGCGTAGATGGTGAGGAGTTAACATTTGAATAATAAATCAGAATTAGTAGAGAAGGCTGAATTTTATTTTGAATATACCCGCAGTTTACGAAGAGATTTCCACAGGCATCCTGAGCTTGGTTTTCAAGAGATCAGGACTTCGGGTGTCATTGCTCGAGAACTTGGTCAACTGGGTCTGGATGTTACTACTGGTATTGCAAAGACAGGTGTCGTTGGCTTGTTAGAAGGAGAGAAGCCAGGTCCAACAATCCTGTTGCGGTTTGACATGGATGCTTTACCTGTAACAGAGGAAACCGGTGCCGATTATGCGTCTCAAACTGCCGGGGTGATGCATGCTTGTGGACATGATGGGCATATGGCTGCTGGTATCACCATTGCTAGAATTCTGTCAGAATCTAGACAGCACTTAAAGGGACGGGTTAAGTTCATATTCCAACCTGCGGAAGAAGGACTTGGTGGTGCCGCATTAATGATTCAGGAGGGCATTCTATGTGATCCGTCTCCAGATTACGCCCTTGCTTTTCATCTATGGAATGACCGACCGGTTGGCTGGTTGGGAGTTACCCCCGGGCCCTTAATGGCAGGAGCTGAAATCTTTAATATTCGAATTATTGGTCAGGGGGGACATGGCGCAATCCCAGATCAGGCGATTGATCCAGTTGTTGCAGCCGCTCATCTCATTACTTCTTTACAGACAATCACTTCTCGAAATGTATCTCCTTTACAGTCGGCAGTACTGAGTATTACGTATTTAGAAGCAGGAAACGCCTACAATGTTATTCCTGAACAGGTAGAATTGCGAGGAACTATTCGTGTGTTTGAAACCAGTGTACGTCATCTGGTTATTGAACGTATGCGACAAATCGGTGATGGGGTTGCCCAGTCATTTAACTGCCAGATTGCTCTTGATATTCAGGGGCTGACACCCCCAGTCATTAATGATCCCGAAGTTACGCAGGTTGTTGAAAAAAGTGCAATTACGCTATACCCAACGTTGAATATAGACCGGCAGTTCCGGACGATGGTATCCGAAGATATGGCGTTTTTCCTCGAACGAATTCCCGGCTGCTACATTATGGTTGGGTCAGCTAATCCTAAAAAGGATCTTTGTTACAGTCATCATCACCCGAAGTTTGATTTTGATGAACGGGCTCTGATTAATGCAGTTGCGGTTATCACAGGCGCAGTTTATGAATTGATGGGCGTATAGATAGAGATGTGTTAAATTCAGCTGGTTGTGCGATAGAGTTTGCCTCTGTACCAGAAAGGGTAGTATCGCTTGTCCCCTCACTTACTGAGAGTATGTTTGACTTGGGCATGGGGCAATGGCTGGTGGGTATAACAGATTACTGTGTGCATCCCGCCCCCAATGTCAAGCATTTACCCAGGGTAGGAGGGACGAAAACAGCGCTTCTTGAGCGTATCTTGCAATTGAACCCCGACTTCGTTTTAGCCAGTCAGGAAGAAAACCCTCATAGGCTGATTGAGGACCTGCATGAAAGCGGTATCACCGTATGGATCACGTTTCCTAAAAGTGTTCGAGATTGTCTAAGCGATTTGTGGTTATTAGCGCGGATTTTTCATAACGAAGTAGCTGTAAAAAAGTTACAAGTCCTTGAAAGAAGTGTTGAATGGGCTCAACTATCTCGCGAAGATTATCAGCCCGTTCGATATTTTTGCCCCTTATGGCAGGAAACCACGCATAAGAACCAACTCTACTGGATCACCTTTAATAAATATACATATATCCACGATGTGCTTAGTTTACTCGGGGGAGAAAATATTTTTGCAGAACGTACAAGAACGAATTCCATACCTGCTGATCTTGGATTAGTGCTCGATGAGGCCCGGTATTTTGATGACAGATATCCATGCGTTACCCCTGTTGAGGTTCGGAACCTTGAGCCTGAAGTAATCATTCTTCCTAGTGAGCCTTATCCTTTTGCAGAGTCAGATCGCACCCGAGTCTGCGAATTACTCAACAATGTGCCGGCTGGACAAAATGGTCGGGTTTATTTGGTGGAAGGCAGTTTGATTACCTGGCCAGGTACTCGGTTGGCGAAAGCTCTGGATCAATTAGCCGATTTGTTTTCTAGAAAAACAGTTTGTTAGTTGTTTCCATTCCCCAAGTACTTGCAAAGGCTAGTTGACTTCAGGCAATAAAAGTGCTATGATTATTTCATCAGAATAAACTAATTAATATGATTATTAAATAAAATGCGTGCAAAATCTTCTTACCTGTCGGATTTCATCAATTACTTGATAAACACCACTTCCCAATCTAATAATGGACGCTTACCTTCTTTGATTGAATTAAGTCAAAAAACGGGAATTAGTGTTGCGGGTTTACGGGAGCAGTTAGAAGTTGCTAAGGTATTGGGCTTTGTTGAAGCGAGGCCAAAGATAGGTATCCGACGATTGCCTTATTCTTTTCGCCCCGCTGTGCGCCAAAGTGTCACATATGCAGTATCCATTGCCCCCGAAACCTTTCAAGGTTTCTCTGATATGAGGAATCGGCTTGAAGCTGCATATTGGTATCAGGCTGTTGAGTTACTTACCCCTGAGGATATACAGCAGTTAAGAATGTTTGTACAAAGAGCTAAGAATAAATTATCCAAAGATCCGGTTCAAATTCCCCATATTGAGCATCGCAACCTTCACCTTAAAATCTTTTCCCGATTGAACAATCAGTTTGTTATCGGGTTCTTGGAGGCTTATTGGGATGTCTATGAAGCAATAGGCATGGATGTATATACGGATTACAGTTACTTGCAACGTGTATGGGAATATCACGATCGGATGGTGGAGGCAATTGCGAACGGAGACTATAGCTCCGGTCATCAGGCATTGATTGATCATATGGCACTTATTAAGCAACGATCGCAGCCATCATCCAGACAAAGATTTGAATAGTTTAAGGAGAAGGCATGGGACTTCCGAATTCCACAAAACAAATTCAGTCTGATGTGGTCAATAATTTTTGTATCACATTTAGCACGATAAATGGTTCGGGGAGTGCGACTGCCAATGTAACCTTATTACGGGCATTGTTTAAAATGGGAATTCCCGTCTCAGGCAAAAATATTTTTCCTTCGAACATTCAAGGTTTGCCCACATGGTATACATTACGAGTCAGCAAGCATGGCTTTTTGGGTCGTCTGGAGAAAGATGATATTGTTGTCGCAATGAACCCTGCTACCTTTAGTAAGGAACAAGAATTTGTGTTGCCGGGGGGAGCTTTTTATTATGCTGATGACATTAAGCTTCCTGTAACTCGAACGGATATAGCAGTTTATCCAATGCCAGTGAAAAAAATTGTTCAAGAAGCAAATGTACCACCAAAATTACGAGATTACGCAGCCAACATGGTCTATGTTGGTGTTTTGGCTCAGATGTTGGGAATTGAACTAGATAAGATTTATCTGGCACTTGACTTTCACTTTAAGGGCAAAGCTTCGGCGATTGATCTTAATTTTACGATTATCAAACTCGCTGATGAATGGGCTGCTGCGCATTTGGAAAAACGCGATCCTTATTACGTTGAACCAATGAATGCTACAAAAGATCATATTATGACCGACGGAAATACAGCGGCTGCCTTGGGTGCAATTTATGGTGGCGTGCAGTTTGTTGCATGGTATCCGATTACGCCAGCCTCCAGTCTGGCTGAGGCGCTTCATGAATACGCTCCTTTGTTACGAAAAGATCCGGTTGAAGCCGGAAAGGAAACTTGTGCTATTGTTCAGGCAGAAGATGAAATTGCCGCTATTGGTATGGCAATTGGAGCCGGCTGGGGGGGACTGCGAGCCATGACCTCAACCTCCGGGCCTGGACTAAGTTTGATGACAGAGTATTTGGGACTGGCTTATTTTGCTGAAACCCCGGTCGTTGTTTGGGATGTTCAGCGTATGGGGCCAAGTACCGGCCTCCCAACACGAACAGCGCAAGGTGACTTAACTGAGGCGTATTTTCTGAGCCATGGGGATACTCAGTATGTTATTCTCTTGCCAGGTTCCGTGAAAGAGTGTTTTGAATTTGGATGGCAAGCTTTCGATTTTGCAGAACGTTTACAGACGCCAGTAATTGTATTAAGTGATCTGGATTTAGGAATGAATCAATGGATGTCTGAGCCATTTGAATATCCAGATAAACCAATGGATCGAGGCAAGGTTTTTTGGGAGGAAGATCTTGAAAGGCTCAGTCACAAAGATTTACACTGGGGGCGTTATCTGGATTTGGATGGCGATGGAATTCCTTATCGTACCCTGCCAGGTAATACATTTCCAGGAAGTGCCTATTTTACGCGCGGTACTGGTCATGATGAATTTGGAAGTTATAGTGAAGAAGCGGAAGTTTGGGAACGTGTCATGCAGCGATTGTCTAGAAAGTTTGAAACCGCAAAAAGCATTTTGCCCAAACCGATCATTGATATTCGGGAGAATTCACAGTTTGGCGTCATTTCCTGTGGTTCTACGGACTTTGCGATTCTTGAGGCTCGACATGAATTGGAACGGGCAGGCATTGTGACAGATTATATGCGGATTAGAGCAATCCCTTTTAGCGATGAGGTGCGAAATTTTATACGAGACCATGAAAGGATTTATGTTGTTGAACTTAACAGAGATGGACAATTGAAACAACTCTTGACTGTTGGAATGCCAGAATACGCCACGCATCTTCGACAAATTTCCCGCTCAGATGGACTTCCGCTTTCTGCACGGTGGATCAAGGAACAAATTCTGGAAAGGGAAGGGAAATAAAAATGATTGTTGCAATAAATGTTGCACAAGAACAGAGTGTTAATACGATTGGATTAAGTCGAAACGACTATCGCGGAGCACCAAGCTCGTTGTGTCAGGGGTGTGGTCATAATGCAATTGCCAATCAAATTATCTCTGCCTGTTATGAGCTGAATATTCTTCCGGAACGAATCATTAAATTTAGCGGGATTGGCTGTTCAAGTAAAAGTCCAGCCTATTTTTTGGGGCGCTCGTTTGGTTTTAATGGTCTCCACGGGCGTATGCCTTCGCTAGCTCTTGGTGCTTTATTTGCCAATAAGCACTTAAAAGGTTTGGGCGTCAGTGGTGATGGTGACACAGCTAGCATTGGCATGGGACAGTTTAAACATCTGCTCAGGCGAAATTTGCCATTTTTGTATATTGTCGAGAATAACGGTGTTTATGGTTTGACAAAGGGTCAATTTGCACCTACTGCAGAACAGGGATTGACTTTAAAGAAACAAGGTGTAAACCCTTATGAACCGATTGATATTTGTCTGGAGGCTTTAGCTTCAAATGCCACTTTTGTGGCACGTTCCTTTGCTGGTGATCCTAAACAAGTCAAGGAGTTGATTAAAGCGGGATTGATGCATCGCGGTATCGCTGTCATAGATATTATCAGTCCATGCGTGACATTTCACAATCGGGAAGGCACACTGCATTCCTATACAGGGGGGAAAGAAATGGAAAACCCGTTACACGAAATCAGTTTTGTACCCAAGTCTGATGAAATTGTCTTGGACGATTTTAACGAAGGGCAGATTCGGGAGGTCAGGCTTCAAGATGGTTCAGTGATTGTCCTCAAGAAGCTAGGCAAAGACTATGATCCTACGAATCGATCGCAGGCATTGTGTATGCTTGCTGACGAGTTCAAAAGTGGGCGGCTGGTTACAGGACTGATCTTTATTGATCCTGACCGCCCAGGTATGTTTGATGCGTGTCTGTAACATAGATGGTTGGTTTTGACAAATAGGCGAGCTCCGAGTAAGATGATAGATACCACCATCACAACGGAGATCGCCATGTCGATTGTTGTCCTGCAGCTGCCAGATGTCAAGCGCAAAACAGAAA
>DAOTYY010000151.1:0-40936 GCA_034434695.1 Anaerolineaceae bacterium | reverse complement strand
CGCCATCGCAGTATCATCAACTTCTTTGTAAATGTGCTGTGCGGCTTGATTGCTTACTGCCGCCGTCCATCAAAACCGTCTTTGGGCTTGGACGAGTACCTGCCCTTGCCCGCCTAACCCGAATTCACGTTAATCATATAATATCCCGTATCTGACAAGGATGGATATATATTTTTCATTCCATACCAAAGTAACACTGTACCCATTGTGCCTACTATGTAGCGAAGAATCTTTTGTTGCGCTGTTCCTGAAGCACTAAAGGGTTTTGAACGACGCGCCAGCCAAAGTGCTCCTGCTGAAAAACCTGCAAATATCCCTCCGGTTGAATATGCTATTGATGGATCAAACGGATTGATGAGATGGTTGGGGAAGATTTGGCGGGCATTCTGTAACCATTCGGCCGGGATAGTATTGTTAGGCGAGGATAAAAGAGGCACCTGAATGAATGCAGTAATAAAAAGAGAACCTATTATGCAAACTGCCAATTGTGCTTTAAATGTAAGTTGTTTTAGCCAGCCAGAGACAGGTTGTTTGAGGTACAGGAATCCGATTAGTATAATCACACCAATCAGCCAGCCGGCTAAAACGTCGTGTGGGAAATGTACTCCCAGATATATTCTTGATATGCCAATCATCAGAATAAGCGTGATGAAAATGGTTTTTAGCCATACTTTTTTACTATATGCGAATAACAAACCCCACAGGCTGCTGGCGGTTTGTGCGTGGTTAGAGGGAAAACCGAAACTCGATTCTACCGCTAGGGCTTTAACTCGCGTGTCCAGCCAGTAGGGCCGCGGGGCGTGAAAGGAAAATTTCAGAAATGAATTAAGACTATTACTTATCAATAGTACCAAAGCCATGCAAATTCCGGTGTTTGTATCAATGCACCAGTAAAACAGTGGTAATATGGCGACAAAAAACTCTTCCTGACCCAACGTGGTAAAAAATCTCATAGGAATTATTAACCATTCCCCCAGAGCCTGTATGAGCAAAATGAGAACAATTTCAAGTGACAACATTATTGCTTGCCTTGTTGTTCTAACGTATACTTTTTGAGAGGTTTACAATGAAATCGAAATGGCTACTTTTAGTCATCATTTTGTTATCCATTGTAATCAATTTTCCGTATGTTTATGGAGTAATGTCAAGTGGTGCAGATACAGTTTTTGCTGGTTTCCTAATCAACCCTATTGACGCAAACTCATACCTTGCAAAAATGTATCAGGGGTGGATGGGAGAGTGGCTTTTCAATCTTCCCTATACAGCTGAGCCGGGAAACGGAGCACCACTTTTTTTGTTTTACTTGTTTTTAGGTCATATTAGTCGTTTGCTTTCGATGCCTCTTATTATAACTTATCATCTTAGCAGATGGTCGGCAAGTGTTTTTTTGTGGCTTACACTATGGAGGTTTTTTCATTACTTTTATTCAGAAGATAGGTATGCAAAACGAGCTTTTCTCATTGTTTCACTAGGCTCTGGAATGGGATGGGCGTTTTTTTTGTCCGGTCACTTTACCTCAGATTTCTGGGTCGTGGAGACTTATCCATTTCTCTCTACCTATGCAAATCCACATTTTCCCTTGGGTTTAGCGATTATTCTTTGGATTTTAATACTGGCTGACCGTAAGCGTTCAACGAAAGATGAACTAATTTTATTCGGGTTGGGCTCTGTGCTGGCTATTGTTCAGCCTTTTGGTGTGGTAGTTGTTATAGCTGCTTTATGCGGCGCGATGCTGGTACGCAGTCTTTCCATGAAAAAGCTTTATTGGCACGATCTTCCATTGTTTATGATTGGAGGTATATTATTGCTTGGTTATCAGTATTGGATCATTCATACAGATCCACTTTTGTCGCTTTGGAATATCCAAAACCAGACGCCTGCTCCACCTTTGTGGGATGTTATTGTGTCGTTATCACCTGCCTTGTTATTGGTGCCATTTTGCTTTTATCTATGCCCTAAAACGGAGACCCGCCTTTGGCGTTTTCAATCGTTAATGATTGGCTGGATATTTACTGTCACGATATTTTTGTTTATACCGTTTAATCTTCAAAGACGTTTGATGACCGGTTTATATGTACCGGTAGCCTCGTTGGCTGTA
This sequence comes from Anaerolineaceae bacterium, assembly GCA_034434695.1. Taxonomy (GTDB): domain Bacteria; phylum Chloroflexota; class Anaerolineae; order Anaerolineales; family Anaerolineaceae; genus DYEC01. The sequence goes on along the minus strand of DAOTYY010000151.1, from coordinate 38,838 downwards.
ATCGGGGTGGATTTTCTACAAAAGCGCTTAAGGTTGCATACTAAAGCTATTTGGTTACCTGTTGTTGCAATGTCCATTCTCACAAATCTGGTAGTGGTTTTGTCTGGATTCTGGGGGATACATGCTCATGATCAAATGATCTATATCTCTCGTGACGATTTTGAGATGTATCAATGGATTGCGAAACACACGCCCGATAGTGCGTTAATTTTGGCTTCACCTGAGAGCGGACTTTTTATTCCAGCATATACTGGACGGCGAGTAATATATGGACATCCATTTGAGACCGTAAATGCTGAGAAATACAAAGAGCTTGTGGAGGGTTATTTCCAGGGTGTTTTTTGTGAGGAAGAAGCAGAGCTTTTGTTGCGAGAATTGAGGGTGGATTACATTTTCAGGGGTCCAAGAGAACGAAAATTGGGAAACCCTAGTTATATTTGGTTATTGCGTCCTGTGCATCAAACCGGTGATACTATATTGTACAAAGCCGGAGATGAAAACTGATGAGACATCGCAGTGTAACAGAATTCATAAGGTTACTTATTTTTTGTGTTCCAGCACTTGTTTTTGTCCCATATCTGAACCATTTTATATACCCATTTAATTCTGAATATTCAGACTTGTTGATCAGCCATTATCCCAACATCCTTTACATTCGGCAGTCCTTGGAACAAATTGGTAGAGTCCCGCTTTGGTCGAACCTGATCATGAGTGGCTATCCACTCTCATCTGATCCCTTATCTGGCTTATTTTATCCACCAGGTTGGCTTTTACTTAAGCTTCCTCTGCCCCAAGGGTTTAATATCCTGTTTATGGCACATTTGGTTTTCGGCGGGGTGGGGATGTATTTATTCCTAAAGGCAGAGGGGTTATGTGAGTTTTGTTCTTTGTTAGGAGGGCTTAGTTTTGAATTAATGCCTAAAACTTTCGGACATTTAGGCGAAGGACATGTCACACTAGTTTTTGCAATTTCATGGATGCCATGGCTTTTATTATGTGAAAAAAAACGAAGTCAGTTTTGCTTTCCCTGGCGTCATGTTAGCTGTGGATTAGTTCTGGGAATGATCGTTTTAGCTGATGTCCGATGGGCATTTTATTCAACGCTCTTATGGCTAGGTTATGGATTATGGCAACTCCAGCCAACTAGAGGGCAGTCAGATAATTTTCTAACAACATTAAGAATTTTATGGACTACAGTAGTAAGGTGGCTGAGTCGGATATTACCCCAGTTTTTTGTTGCAATTTTGACTGGCGCCCCTCTTGTATTTCCACTTGTGGAATATATCCCTCTATCAACCAGGAGCCTGTTATCTTGTTCAGATAGTTTATTTCTTTCCTTACCGCCAAGTTATTTGTTTGGATTAGTTATTCCGGATATTGCTGGATTTGCAGAATGGTTACTTTACCCTGGGATTTTTTCGTTATTGTCGCTCTTAATAATTCTTAATCGAAAATATACGAGGCATAATAGTTTATTTTGGTTAATTGTTACTTTTGCAGCGTTGCTCTTTTCGCTAGGTGATTTTTTCCCTTTTATGAAGGTGCTTGTTATCTTGCCGGGTTTTGATTTATTACGAGTGCCGGCTCGGGCATTGTTTCTGCTCGGTTTCGCATTTTCGGGTTTGAGCGCCATTGGTTTATATATTCTAGAGGAAGGATTATCGAAGTCTGAGATTCGACGCCTTCGTTTAATCTTGACTGCATTCGTACTCTTTATGGGTTTGCTTACTATTGGGGTTATTCTCCTTGTCCATGACATTAGGATCAAAGTCAAGTTTGTGTGGAGTATGGCAGGGGGAATTCTATATACGATGCTGATTTTTCTCCGAATCAGTAAAATTTTGAAGCGACAGTTATTTCAAGTAGCAATTGTGCCGGTTTTAGTACTTGATCTTTGTGGAGTTGGATTTTCACAACTCAGATTTGTTGAAACCCGACAAGTTCTGAATGAAAAATTGGATCTAATAGATTTCTTAACAAGCTTGAGTAATGAACGTTATCGCACCTACTCACCTTCTTATTCTGTTCCTCAGCATGTTGCGGCTCAATTTAAACTTGAATTGGCTGATGGTGTTAATCCAATGCAGCTTATACATTATGTTCGTTTTATGGAGCAGGCAACTGGTGTTCCTGTTATGGGATATAGTGTAACGATCCCGCCCTTTGCTTCGGGAAATCCTGATGCAGATAATGCTAATTATCATCCAAATATGAAGAGCTTAGGTATCTTGAATGTTCGCTATGTTATCTCGGAATTTGATCTGGTTGACAGCGAATTATTTTTGTTAAAAAAGTTTGGTAAGTCCAGGGTCTATTTGAACAGAATGTATTTGCCGCGCACTTGGGTTCAGGACGAAAAAGCTAATATAGGAGAAGGGGTGTTTAGTCAACCAGTCATTCGACAATATACACCTGATGAGATTGTAGTGAATGCTCAAGGTCCTGGATTATTGGTGTTATCGGAGATTGTTTATCCTGGCTGGCGTGTTGACGTGGATGGCCAACGCGCCCATTTGGTTGCACCACTCGGTTTTTTGAGAGGCGTGCAGTTATCAGAGGGCTTTCACGTTGTTCGTTTTTACTTCGTTCCAATGAGTTTTTATGCTGGTTGGACTGTATTTTTCTCCACGATGTTATGTTTGTTAATTGTTGAACTTTATGTTTTATTTTTTAACAGGATTCAGAGAAGATGATATGCACCGGAAAAGATTTTTATGGGTATTTATTCCGCCTGTTTTAGGTACATCCGCTTTATTTGTTCCAATACTCATCCGCGGTGAAGCACTCTATTGGGGTACCGCTGCTTTGCAATTCATTCCTTGGCGCGCCTATGCATGGCAAATTCTTCATTCTGGCGACCTCCCTTTATGGAACCCGCTGAATGGAATGGGAGCGCCTCTGCTGGCTAATTATCAAAGTGCACTACTTTATCCTCCAGTCTGGTTGACTTATTTCTTTTGGGTCATCGGGGACGTGCCCTGGATGGCTTGGTCGCATACTTTGCTTGTTGTAATACATCTCATTTGGGGGGGAATTGGAATGGTTTTGCTGTCACGGCAACTTGGAATGAGCGAGTTGGCTCAAGCGGTATGTGGTACATGCTATAGCTTGTGTGGTTATTTAGTCGCTCGGGGTAGTTTTTTTAGCATGATTTATGTGGGTTCCTGGTTGCCATGGGTCATTTATTTTGCGGGTTTTATTGCTTTGCCTTATAAACGATTATGGCTTCAAGGCACCTTGGGTAAAAAGCATCTTGTCGGATTATTGGTTAGCCTTTCCTTAATGTTGCTCGCAGGACACGCTCAGTTAAGCTGGTATATTCTTTTGCTGACGGCAAGCTGGGTATTTATTGGAGGAATCCAAGAAAATGGATTGCGAAGAGGAATGCTTTCGCTTTTGCGATTTTGCAGTGCTGTTTTAGGGGCGGTGGTGTTATCGTCTATTCAATTACTACCCACTGCGGAGTATTTGCTCAATTCTTATCGTTCCCGCGGTGTAGATTATTCAACTGCTGTGAGTTATTCATTTTGGCCATGGCGTTTGATCACTTTTCTCGCTTCTGATTTCTTTGGTAATCCTGGGAGGGGTGATTACTGGGGATATGCCAATTATTGGGAGGATGCTATATATTTGGGGGTATTTCCCTTTTTATTATCGGTATTCACAGCAACCACCATTCTAAAAAAAGGGAAGACGGAGCAAGAAGCAGATGTTGGTTATCAGAATTTTGTCGTGTACTTGTTGTGGGTGTTAGTTATTGGCTTATTTCTTGCTCTAGGAAAGAATAACCCCATTTATTACTATCTATATCGTTATGTCCCAACATTTAGCATGTTTAATGCTCCTTCACGTTGGCTAATCTTGGTCGAGTTTGCAATAATCTTACTGGCTGGTTTGGGTTTAGATCGCTTGCGGGCACCTCAAGGAAAAACATTGTATTGGATGCGACTGGGCACCGCTGGGGGTATTGCAGTAACTTTAAGTTCGTTATTAGCGAGAATTTTTTTGCCCGATGTAGCCTCCACATTTGTGCGTTCCGTTGCAATAGCTGGCATCTGGTTAATTTGTTCAGGATTGTTATCGCTATATGTACCAAATGTGGCGTTGAAAAAAAGGCGCTTTACCTGGTCTAGTTTGGTTATTGGAATTGTGCTCTTTGATTTATTGATTGCTAATTGGAATTTAAATCCATCTATACCCATTGAGTTTTACAAGCGAGGGGTTTCCAATTTAGGTTTGGAGAGCGATTTCTCTGCAGTTAAGAGACATTACTTATCTGCTGCAGATGAATACTTGTTGAAGTTTAATCGTTTTCTACGATTTGTGGATTACAATCCGATTGAGGCTCGAGAAAACATTCGTCTTGCTTTGATACCTAATTTGAATTTGCTTGATGGAATTCCCTCAGTTAATAATTTTGACCCGTTGGTTCCGTATCGTTATCGAACCCTGATGGATAAAATTGAAAAGCTCAATGGTGATGAAAAAACAGCATGGTTAAGGTCTTTAGGCGTTGGTCTTATTGAAAAGCTTGATATAGATCAACCGTTGGGGATCAGGTTTGAACAGTTGGATGGTTCTGATATCATTGGCTGGGTCAATTGTGCCAGACATGCAAAAAATTCGCAGGAAGCTTTAGAGCTCCTGCAAAAAACGGTTGAGCAATTTGAGCAGCTAGTCATTATTGAAGGTTATAACGGCGAGACTTTTCGAAATGATTGTTTTTACCCCAAAGCTGGCAAAGTTCGGGTTGTTGATGTGAGCTCCGGATCATTTGGGGTTGAGGTTGCAGCTGAACGCAGAGGTTGGTTAGTTGTACGCGATAGCTGGTATCCTGGTTGGGAGGCAAGAGTTGATGGGCAAGAGGTGACAGTTTATCGTGCTAATTATTTGTTCAAAGCAATACAAGTGGACTCGGGGCTGCATATAGTATCTTTTTCCTATCGTCCTCTGTCTTTTTATCTTGGTGGAGTATTAAGTCTATTGGGTTGGTTATTATTGGGGATGATTATCTTGTTTAGGTGACCGATAGAATGAATGTCCTGACTCGGCGTTTGGGCTTTCATGGAGCAATTCAACGGCATGGGGGAGTATCCCGATTACTGTATTCAAATTTTCTATCGCAGCTTTTGGACTACCGGGTAAATTAATTATGATGGTTTTGTTTCTGATGCCTGCAATGGCTCGAGAAAGCATTGCGTGTGGTGTGATTTTCAGGCTTTCATAGCGCATGGCTTCGACAATTCCTGGCGCCTCGCGCTGAATAACTAGTCTGGTGGCTTCCGGGGTTACATCCCTCGGAGAGAATCCTGTTCCACCTGTTGTAAAAATCACATCTACAGCAAGATGGTCACACCAGTTTTCTAGTATGGATTTAATTTCTAACAGGTCATCGGGTACTGTTGCCATGCTGGTAATTTCCCATCCCTGCTTTTTGATAAGTGCTTCAATGGCTGGACCTGAACTATCGGGACGTATCCCAGCAGCAGATCTATCTGATACAGTCAGGATGGCTACTTTCAAAATGACTACTCTCCTGTTTCTGTAAACTTTTTCAGATACGCAAACAGTTCATCGGGCATATAAGGTTTTAGTATAAAACCATCTGCTCCAGCTTTGATGCATTCATCTCGAAGATCCATGCCGGAAGTCATAAGTACCTTAAGCCCTTGGATGGGTTGTTTTTTCCTAATGTGCTCCAAAAGTTTGATGCCGTTGATGCCGCGCAGATGTACATCCAGTAAAATTACTGTGGGCTGCTTTTCGGCAATTTCTCGCAAAATATCTTCTTCTTTCATAGCATTGCTGATTAGTACCTCAAACCCCTCAAGCTCCAGCAATGTTTGAAGCAGTGTACGCATGGTTGGACTATCTTCAATAAGTAATATTTTGTTCATTTTTCTGCTTTAGATTTCCCCCTTTGGGTAGATTTTGAGTTGGGTTGTCCTTGGCGATGATCAAGAGCAATCTGAAGTGCCTGGTCTAAGTTTTCTACGAACACAAATTGAATTGAGTTCTTGACTTCATCCGGTACATCTACCAGATCAAGCTCATTTTGTTTGGGCAAAATGACCGTTTTAAGTTCAGAGCGGTGGGCGGCAAGTACTTTTTCTTTAATACCGCCAACTGGTAGAACTTTTCCACTCAGCGTAATCTCTCCTGTCATCCCAACGTCGCAGCGCACAGGTTTTTTTAACAGAAGTGATGCCAAGGCTACAGTTATTGTTATGCCAGCAGATGGTCCATCTTTCGGTTGAGAGCCAGCAGGTATATGGAGGTGTAAGTCGGTTTTTTGGAAAAAGTCGGGGTCTATCCCAAGCCTTTCGGCGTTTGCTCGAATGTAAGATAGAGCAGCCTGGGCTGATTCCTGCATTACTTTCCCGACTGAACCAGTTATTTGAAAACCTTTTGATCCTGGCATGGCAGTCGCCTCAATAAACAACACATCTCCCCCGAAGGGTGTCCATGCTAAACCAATGGCAACCCCCGGTGAGGCTGTTCTTCGCGCAATTTCTTCACTCCACAGGTACTTTGGACGTCCCAGAAATTCTTCCACGATTTCTTTTGTAACTTCTTGTGGGGGTGATTTGCCTTCGGTTAGATTGGTTACGATTTTTCTGCAAATGCTTCCAATCTCTCGCTCCAGGTTTCGAACGCCTGCTTCGCGAGTATAGTAACGAACAATGGTCTTAAGAGCGTCTTCAGTAAAATTGATTTCTTCTGGTCGGAGACCATTCTCTTTGAGTTGCCGTGGAACTAAATACTGACTCGCAATGGCAACTTTTTCTTTTTCGGTGTAACCGGAAATATGAATGACTTCCATGCGATCCAGCAGGGGCGCAGGTATCGTTTCCAACTGATTAGCAGTGGTAATGAACATGACTTGTGACAGGTCAAATGGAACTTCAAGGTAGTGGTCGACAAACTCTCGATTTTGTTCGGGGTCAAGCACCTCTAGCAGGGCAGAAGCTGGGTCCCCATGGAAGTCAAAACTTAACTTATCAATTTCATCCATCATGAAAACTGGATTACGGCTTTCAACGCGACGCAGTGTCTGTAGAATGCGTCCTGGCATTGCACCAATGTAGGTGCGACGGTGACCACGTATTTCAGCTTCGTCACGGAGTCCGCCAAGAGATATTCGTATGAACTTTCTACCCAGCGCAAAAGCAATTGATTGACCCAATGAGGTTTTACCCACCCCTGGCGGACCAACAAAACAAAGGATTACACCTTCTCGTTCTTTTCGTATTTGATCACCGTATTTGTCAGAAAGCTCATCCTTACGCTCGAGCCGCAGTTTGCGAACGGCAAGAAATTCTAATATTCTCTCTTTTACGTCCTTTAGTCCATAGTGATCTCTATCAAGAATTTGTCGAGCGTGAGCAATGTCTAAATTGTCCTCGGTCACTTGTGACCATGGAAGGGATAACAACCAATCCAGGTAAGTTCGGATAACGCCATACTCAGCGGCTGCCGTCGGTAATTTTGACAGGCGATCCAGCTCGCGTCGGGCTTGTTTTTCAGCCTCTTTTGAAAGCCCGGTGGCTTCAATTCGCTTTTTGAATTCTTCTATTTCAGCTGCTTGCTCGTCGCCTTCTCCCAGCTCTCTTTGTGCGGCTTTAATTTGTTCTCTGAGAAAATATTCTCGTTGAACTTTTTCAATTTCTGATCGGGCTTCATTTTGAATCTTCTGTCCCAATTCAAGAACTTCAATTTCTCTTGTCAAAATATTGACCAGCTTGCGAAGTTTTTGACTTACCGTATCATACTCAAGAATCTGTTGAGCATCTTCCAGACTCATTCGTTGGAAACTCCCAATCGTATAAACAGTTTGTAATGGGTTCTCCAACATGTTGACGGAAGCAACCAATTCTCTGGGTATGGAAGGGATCATGTCCGCAATATGTGTAAATTGTTCGCGGACGTTGCGAGCAAGCGCTTCGACTTCGATGCCGCTTTCTTCAATCTCCGGAATATATTCAACGTATGCCTTGAGATAAGGTTCAAGTGTGGTAAACTCAAAAATTCTAAAACGCGCCAGACCTTGTATTAGTAAACGAATGGTTCCATCTGGTGCTCGAAATAAACGATGAACAATGCCAACAGTACCAATTTGGTATAAATCGGTCGGACCTGGACTTTCTATCTGGGGGTTTTTGGAAGCTACCAGTCCAATTAATCTTTCTCCACTAACCACGTCGTCAACAAGCTTAATTGACCGGGGTTGACCGACAGTTAATGGCACTGCCGTTTGGGGATACACCACCAGTCCCCGTAGAGGTAGGATAGGCAATTCTCGGGGAAACTCACTTGTTTGAGAGTTTGAAGCCGGTTCACTGCTTGGAGACTGATTTTCCGACGGATTGAGGTCACCAACCGGGGGATTGCTAAACCACCGTCCGTATTCAAAATCTTCTGGATTTATCCATTCCAGGATCTCGCTTAGCAACATGTTCCATCTCGAAGCTGGCATAGGTGTACACGTTATTCCTTGTTGTTGATACGGATTTGTTGGGGGGTTGCCTTGGGTAAAAACACCCAGAGAAAGCCATTTTCATATACTGCTTCAATTTTACTTTTGTCGATTGGGACCGGGACTTCAATTGCGGTAGAAAATTCGCCAAAATGTATTTCCATCTGATGATAAGCTTTCCGCTCTGGGGACTCATTACGTACGCCAGAAATGGTCAAAATGTTTTGATCAAAAGTGATGATAAAGTCGTTATCGTTAACACCAGCAATTTCAACGCGCACAACAAGTTTGTTGTCGGTCTCGTAAAGGTCTGTTGGTGGATGGAATGTATTGGGGCGGATTCCAATGCGCCAATTCAGGATGCTAGTTAATACATAAGCAGAGCGTTCTGTTGAAGCATTTTCGAACCGCTGTTCATCTGTGGATTTAAACTTTACAGTAATCATCTGACATTTCCTATTTGTGACCAAAAACAATTAATTGTCCAAGTCTATTATCCAGGCGCCCCTGGTGGGAGTCGAACCCACAGCCATCGGATTAGAAGTCCGGTGCTCTGTCCATTGAGCTACAGGGGCAAGGTCATTATACATAACATAACATAACTATCCAAAAACACATACTATCCATGAAAAGGACGAATTCCTTTATATACAGTTGGTCCAGATAGTGTTCTTAGAATTGTTTCTGCGGACTTTCCTATTTGCTGGGCTAATTGTATGGGACTTAGAGGTGAATTTCCGTTTGCAAGAAAGACTCTAAAAACAGCATCCACAAGGGTGGTGTTACTTGTTACGAATCCTGGTTGTTTCGCACAATGACTAACCAGTATGCTCTGTAAGCCGTCAATGGATTTGACCTCTGCAGTTTGTGGGTCAATCCAATCTATAAAATTGTTTTGACCTGTATCTGAAAACATTGCCTGATGTTCTTCACACAAGCAACTGTGCAAGTAAATCCGCCAGTTATTATCATGTTGTTGCCACCATTCAAAGTCAATGTGAAATGGTGTAGTTAAAGTGGGTTTTACCATGCTGAAGTGTTTTAAATCAGGCATTTTCCTTTTCCTCCAAGAGAGTCTCGTTGAGCCTGAAATAAAGATCGCCAAGATGGTTCGCGCGGTTACCTTCAATCAATACGCTTAACATTGGACTCGGCGGACATCGTCTAATGGTGTTCAAGGCTGCATATAATTCTTGAACATGGACATTTCCTTGAGGTGTTAACTTTGCCAGTTCACGCATAACAGTGAGGACGGTCTTTTCAAGAGGTACTCGTTGTTTAATATTACTTTCCCAAACCAAATCTAGAGCATTAACATCTGGAACAGCTACTGCCATGCGTTCATCATAAGCGGCAGTCACGACTTGTTTTAGTAAGGCAAAAACTACACCGCCGTCTGCACCGACCAATGCAGTTCGTATCCACTCGCGCGTAGAGCGGCGTTTTTCAGCGCGGACAATAACTTCACCAGACGTTTTACCGGGTTGAATAAAGACCAAGCTGCCTGGCATAAGTCCTAAAGATGTGAACCATTCTTTCAGTCCGAAAACATAACGCTTTTCTCGTACAACCCATCCTGAAAATTTACGTTGGGTATCTCCATCAACGAATGTGAAACGAATTCTTGGAGATTCAATCGCTGTGGGAAAAACTCCTTTCACTTGATTGGATAAGGGCAGAGTACCTGCACGCCAGTGAGGATAACTAAGGCTAATTACTACTTCTCGCTGAGCGGTTACTATTTCACCTGTGTCGTCCTCTTCAAGTTCATCAGCGATTTTATCCATAAGCATTTTTCTTATGGGGTCAATTTTGTTTGCATCAAAATTAATTGGAGAATACCTCAGCCATAATGGGGTGTTTTTAACATCTTCTGGTTCAAGGCGTCGTAAGAACCACAGAACCTCGCCTGAGGGACCGACCTCATCAAACCTGCCATCTTCCTGAAGGGCAAAATTCAAAGAAAATTCCGTCAACTTTAAGTTGACGTCGGATGGTAGTTCGATTTGCCGAAGAATGGCTTGTGTTGACAGCGGACCTCCTCCTTCCATATCGAGCAGTGCCTCCGCCATGTTTAGGTAACCCATATTAACATCTACTAAGAGAGCACGAGCGAACCACCGTCCTGCAATGCGCACCAAGTCCGGTTTGGTTTCCAGTTCACTGGTAAGTGTTTTTAGTAACTTGTTGCCATATTTCTTAAGTACATAATCTGCATTGAGGTTCGATACTTCTTGTTCGATTTTGATTGGTTGATTGAGTATGTGGTCTTCTAAGCCTGCCGCGAACGATCGTTTTGAACCATCCTCAAACAAAACTTCGATGACAGAGAAGGGAGGAAGTTCCGGGTTATTGCCTTGTCTGATGCCTACAACTTGTCCTTTTTGCCAGTTTAATACAGGAAATATTAATTTTTGACCAACAATGTAGTCATCCTTGGGACGGTAGATTTTCCCTTCTTTTTCGCGGTTTTGTCTAACTTTGTCGCTTTCAATACGAATCCTTTCCTCAATCAGTGCGTACAACAACTCTTCTGTCGTTTGTGGAGTTTCGACTTCAAGTAAATAGTTATACAGAAACTCAATATCGGTTTCGGAAAGATGAAAGTCTTCCCAATAATTTGGGCTTATGAAATCCATACTAGTCATCATGATAACAACCCGTGTTTAGCGTGTATAGAGCACAAAAATTTCTAATAAAAATTATACCTCAAAGGGTGATCATATACACGAATAAAGTACTGAATGACAACAGGGGATTTTCTTATGGAAATATATTTTCTACCCAATCAACTGGATCAACTGGTATTCCGTTTATCCACAGTTCCCAGTGAAGGTGTGGGCCCACTGACCGTCCAGTGTTTCCAATTGTTCCAATGAGCTGACCAGTCTCAACAGAGTCGCCGACACTCACGAATATCTCAGATTGGTGGGCATAACCTGTATACACTCCCCAGCCGTGGTCAATAACTGTGAAATTCCCCTTAATGGGCAACTGACCAGTAAAAACAACGATTCCTGGGGCTGCAGCATAGATGTTAAGGTTGTCTGCACAAACGCTGAAATCTACGCCCGTATGGAAATAAGCGAAAGCACCATTATTGTAGGAACGCCTGTTGCCAAACCTAGACCCAAGACAAGGCTCATCTACTGGGTATTTAAATGCGCCTTCCCACTTGCGATCAGGGGTAAGATTCACAATTTTGTTGAGGATTTCATTTTCTTGCTCAATGATATTTGGGTCAATTGTAGTGGCATCAACTCCTTCAATTACTTCTTCAGTGAACTCTCCAGCTTTTAGCAATACCTGCTGGTCTATAGTGTAAACTTGGGTAGGGTCATCAATGGAAGTAGCGGTTATGACGAGTCGTTGCAACCCAGGAACTTCCATCGCGTCTATACCAATGAGCGCCACATAATTATTTTCCTGTTCTGAAAAGAAGTTCAGGGTCTGATTTGCTAACCCGCCACTTAATTTAACCGGTGATCGAGTTGTTGTTTTAAGGACTATGGTTTTACCTTGCACTAATGGTAAGGGAAAGAGGTTTATGCTGCTCAGTAATGGGGCTGATAAAGTCGCTGTCTGCGACTTATGCCTGGATAGTAGCGTATCACCAGAAATTGCTTGCCAGCTATTCTTAAGATGATTGGTTATTAACAGGAACCAGGGGTTTTCCTGCTCAAGAATGGCTCTTTCCAAAAGTGAAGTTTGAGGCAATAATGTATTAGTGTTGAAGTCAGGATTATCTGATTGGTTAGATTGTGTCACAATTAAAGTATTGCCTGCAAATATTTCGGCAGGACTGGTTATTCGATTAATTTGAATTAGTTTATCCACGGGAATTCGATTTATTAAGCTAAAGGTAGATAAATCTTCTCCAAGACGAACAACTTTTGTGGTTAAGAAACCGCTTATTTGTAAGCCCGGTATTTTTAACTGAGTTCCAACTGGAATTGTGTTTGGATCTTTAATCTCATTGAGACTGATAATGTCTTGGATTGAAACCCCAAACTTCTGTGCAATAGCACTCAGGGTGTCGCCACTTTGAACGACATAGATTGGATATTCGGGTTCTTGTTGTTGGGCATAAACAGGATAACCAGTCCACAACAACAGAAGTACAATTGTCGAGCGGAATATAATGCTTTTACAAGCGTTCAATTTTGATTTGGTCACCAATATCAAAATCTGCATATCTATTTACGTGAGTTTCAAGAATATATTTTGCTGGTACGCTTGGCGCGCAATATGGTTTCCAGCGTTTTGCAATGCACTTGTCAACAACCTGTTCTGAGGAATTTATCCAGATAACACAAATATCAAAACGCATAAACATCATGTGAATGGCAACGCCATATTTGCTTTCTTTTTTTCCTACTAGTAAGATTCCCTCAAATTCGCCAATAGACTTTCTTAACATCAAACCTAAAAACTTACGCAGAAAACTATCGCAATAATCAACTTTAATGAGGGATTTTACTGGTTGAGAAAGATTGTAAACCAACAAATTAGTGCTCACACGCACAAAAATAACTACTTACTAAATATTTGTTCAATACACTCGATTAGTTCCTGGGGACGAAAAGGTTTGCTAATGTAAGCGTCAACTTTTGCAATGCTTAACCCAAGCACCCGATCTATCGGCTGTGCTTTAGCGGTAATCACAATAATTGGAATAGATCGAGTTTTTTCATTGGTTTTCAGCTGTTGGTATACGTCCCAGCCATCTACGTCTGGCATCATGAGATCAAGCAGAATAAGATCTGGTGGTTCTTTTTGTACAAGGTCCAACCCTGCTTTACCGCCATGAGCTCCCTTTACGATGAAGTTCCGGCGGTTTAGAATTAGAGTGACAAGGTCAATCATCTCTGGATCGTCTTCAATGTAAACGACGGTTCGCGTAATCTCGTTTGCCATGGGTTTGCCTCCTATGTTTTGTTAAAGTTTACCATAGGCTTCAAAAAAAACGGATCGCTAATCATGAAAATTACAACATGGAATATCAATGGAATTCGCGCCGCATTGAAAAAAGGAATAATGGATTGGGTAGTATCAAATCAACCTGACATCATTTGTTTTCAAGAGATTAAAGCCAGAGTTGATCAGGTTGATGAAAAACAACGAGATTTTCCTGGCTATTCAACAATGTGGTATTCTGCTGTTCGATCAGGATACAGTGGTGTTGCTATGTATTATCATACACCACCATTAGAAATAAAAGTTGGGCTCGGCATTGAGCGATTTGATGTGGAGGGGCGGGTGATCCGAGCTCGTTATCCTGATTTTTACTTGTACAATGTGTATTTTCCTAATGGACAACGTGGACCAGATCGTGTGCAATATAAATTGGATTTCTATGCAGCCCTGCTTAAACAATGTGAAGCTTTGCTTTCTGCGGGAGAAGCGATAATTATTGCTGGAGATTTCAATACAGCTCATAAGGAGATTGATCTTGCAAACCCTCAAGACAATCAGAATACCTCAGGTTTTCTTCCGGAAGAACGTATGTGGATTGATACATATTTGCGTTGCGGTTTTGTCGATGTTTACCGCATGTTATATCCGCATAAGGTTGAATATACCTGGTGGCCTTACTACTATGGAACACGTCGCCGGAATTTCGGCTGGCGTATTGACTATTTTTTGATATCACAACAACTGGTGGAGAAAGTTGAAGATGTGGTTATACACAGCGATGTAATGGGCGCTGACCATTGCCCCGTTTCGTTATTACTTGGGGGGTAGGGTATAAATTACCTGCTAGTGTTACTCGGTTAGGAATTGTATAATTATACAGGAGATACTGATCAATGACAAAACATCGTATTCTTCTTGTGGATGACCATGAGGTCGTAAGATTGGGCTTACGGGCATTATTAGAGCACCATTCTCAATTTGAGGTGGTGGGTGAGGCAGGAACAGCCAAGGAAGCCATTGAATTAGCGGAGCGCTATCGCCCTGACATTGTCTTGATGGATATCCGGCTCCCAGGAGCATCGGGAATTGAGGCTTGTGAGGAAATTACCCGGTTATACCCAGAAACCAGAGTTGTGATGCTTACTTCTTATGCTGAAGATGAGATGCTTTTTTCTGCTATTAGAGCTGGTGCCTCTGGTTATGTTTTGAAGCAAATTGGCGGAGAAGACCTGATTCGCGCAATTGAGGCCGTTGGTAGAGGCGAGGCGTTACTGGACCCAGCTGTAACTCAACGTGTGTTTCAGGAAGTAAGACGTGCGGTAAAAGAAGAAGAAGCATCTGCTTTTGCAAACCTCAGTCAGCAGGAAAAACACGTTTTGCTTTTGGTCTCCGAAGGGAAAACGAATCGAGAAATTGCCAAGATACTTTTTCTGGGGGAGGGGACGGTTCGCAATTACGTGAGCAGTATTCTGTCTAAGCTTGGAGTAAGCAATCGTGCAGAAGCGGCTGCTTATGCAGTTGAACACAATCTAAAAGAATATTTGTGAACCAGCTTGCAAGACTATTGAATTTCAAACCAAACTTTCTTTATGTATAGAGCGTCAGTTTCGAGTATAGGACTTTCGCATAAAATGCGCCCTGCACAATTAAGGTGATGCAATGCTTGGAGCAGGGCAATTAAGTTTAAGTCTGATTCGGAGATTGCGAGGTGTTTCTGCTCACCCTTGGAACTGTAGGCTATACCAGAAAGATGGATATGCAGGCTTGAAAGCGAGTCTTTTCCAAGATAATTCGCATAGCCATTCAATAAACCAACCCACTCATCAAAAGTATTCATAGAACCATCACCAACCCTGGCATGCAAATGAGCAAAATCAAGACAAGGCAATACTCCAGACACAGCACGACTCATTTCAATGACATCACTAATCGAACCTAAAAGAGCAGGCTTACCCATTGTTTCTGGTCTAAGAATAACCGGGTTACCATTAGAGCGTAACTCATTAACGCAATCTTGAAGCCGCCTAATTGCAAGTGGAAGAACAAGTTCTGGAGACTTGTCAAAATAAGAGCCAGGGTGAAACACAATATCGGTAGCTCCGGCTAGATGTCCATAATAAGCTGCATCCATGAGACGTTTACGGGATTTGGGCCATTCATTTTCATCCGCATTGAGATTGATAAAGTAGGGCGCATGAACACTAATACTTATGTGATGTTTTTGCGCAGCTTCTCGTATCGCCATACAGGTCTCTTCGGAAACTCTTACAGCTTGCACCCAGCCTAATTCAAGCGCTTCTAAACCTAGTTCTGCTGTTCGTAAAACCGCGCCGACACTTCCACCCGGCTTTACCGGCGTAGAAATTGGCGATCCAACTGTACCGAAAAGAAAAGAGCAGGGCATAACTTCCTCCATCATTCACTCAATCATTGCAACGCGACAAATAACGTCCAGAGCTTCTGAACTAGTGGTGGTCCTAAAATCAATATTCCAACAAGAGCCGAAAAAATAGATGCGATCAATACTGCTCCAGCACTAACATCCTTGCCAATTTTTGCCACCGGGTGATACTGCGGATGTAGCAAATCAATCAGAGTTTCAATGGAAGTATTAATCACTTCAGCAGTCCAAACCATTGATATAGTCAAAACCAATATTGCCCAATGAGTAATAGGAAGCTTAAGCCAAGATGATATACCAAGAACAGCGAAGGTTGCTACTGTGTGTATCCAGCTATTCCTTTGAGTCCGCAAGACATAGCCTATCCCTGCAAACGCATTCCGGAACGACAGCAATCTGGATCTATAGTAATCCATCATTTTCTCATACCTGCCAGCTTTATACTTTTACGTCTCCTAAGTCTAAATCATAGAAAAGCCTATATTGAAGTGTCCACATTTGTGCTTTGTCGTTTTCCGAAACATGGTCATATCCAATCAGATGCAGGATACCATGAATAAGCAACAGAATGAGTTCATTCATCACTGAATGACCAGCAGCCAGTGCTTGCTCGCTAGCGCGCGGAAATGAGATTACAATATCCCCAAGATAGACGATACCTGTTTCCGGGTCTTTTTCATTCATTTCAAACGACAGTACATCTGTGGTTTCATCAACACTAGAATATTGTGCATTGAGCTTTTGAAGCGTATTATCATCATCAATAACAATTGTTAGGGAAAATGCATGTGGAGAATAACCTGTACTGGTGAGAGTTTTTTGAGCAACCTTTTCAAGAACATCAACGTTGACTAGATCTTTAAAATTAGCAGAAACAAATACATTGATCATAGAGAGTATCATTCTACAGATCGAGAAGCAGGTATGGTCACTTCTGAATTTTGTGGCATGGAAGCCGAGTACTTACTATGTTGTCTCTTAATATCTGGGTATTGTATCCTGGGATGATAGACATTGCGCATTGTGCTGAGAAATGAAGATTTAATTTTACTTAAATCCAGCAGTGTCAGAGGGGTCTGGTCGAGCTGGCCTTCCTGAATACAATACTCAAAAACTTTTTCAATCAACAATCGCAACTCTTCCTCGTTTTTGGGCAACTCAGCCCTTGCACGCGCCTCACAACCATCTGCAAGCATAAGCAACGCAGTTTCTTTCGACTGGGGGATCGGACCGGGGTATCGGAATTTGCTTTCATCAATCATATCGCAATTGATTGTCTGAATTGCCCGGGCATATTGATAACGTGTCAATAATGTGCCGTGGTGTTCTTTTATAAAATCCACTACACGTGGTGGAAGGCGAAACTTACGGGCAAGTTGTACACCATCCGAAACATGGCGAATAATCGTTTCAGCACTAAGCACCGGGTCAAGGTCATCGTGTGGATTGATATTGCCGGGAATCTGATTCTCAATAAAAAACAAAGGGTTAGCTGCCTTTCCTACGTCATGATATATAGCACCTGCCTTGACCAGAAGGCTATCGGCTTCGATTGATTCCGCAGCTTGCTCTGCCAGATTGGCAACCTGAAGACTGTGCTGGTAACTGCCGGGAGCATTTTGAAGCATGAATCGCAATAATGGATGGTCTGGTCGTAACGTTTCCAACAGTTGCAATGCTGTTGTTAGTCCTAAAAGCTGAGAAACTAAATATTGGAGTAGCAGTGTCAGACTAGCGCTTGCCAAACCATTCAAAAATGCAGCAATAACCAGAGTGGCGACTCCAATCCAATCAGTATATGGATTGGGCAGTCTGTAAGCAAGAATAACCACTGACCCAGTAATACTGACCGCTAATCCTGCCCAGATAAAATTGGCAAAACGTCGTCCCTTATTAAGAGCTAAAATCCCAAACACAACCGACAACTGGTAAAAGAGAATCAACTCCAGCTCATTCGTTAATCCATATGCTGCCAAAAGGCTTAATACAAAAGCCAGGATCAAACCAACTTCCATCGAAAATAAGCCTGAAATGGTCAATCCAAATGTTGCAAGAGGATAAAAATATGGGATGATAGTTCGATTAGGTATTAAGATGCGAGCCCCATACAAGAAAATTAGAAACAGAATAGCGATTATTAATAAAGTTCGGGGGTTTTGAAGTAATGACAAATTCCTTTGACGGAAATAAAATCCTACCAAAAAACCAAGAATTAAGACAAAAACTATTGCGGAAAACGTGCTTTTAATATTTTGCTCTGAACGAATTAAGCCAAATTGTTGCAATGCTTCCCAGTCTTCAGGCTTTATAATTTGACCGCGCGGCACAATCATCTCACCAGTAATGTAGATCTTTTGTATAGGTAATACTGAATCCCTAGCAACCTCTCGGGCTTGCTTAGTTAATTCTTCGCTATACAGGCTGTTCGGCGCTACAAAGGGACTGACTAACGAAACAACAAGGTTAACGTGTTCCTGAGACAGAGAGAAACTCACAAGTGTCGGCAAATTCTTTCGAGCTTCGGCTACTTCATCCTCAAGGATTGTTTTGCGCATTGCCTGTTCAAGTACACTAAGTGCCTCTTTCCGAATAGCATCCCACCGTATCTCGGGCAGGTTTAAGATGAGCTTCAACTTTTCAGGTTCAAGTTTTACATCGGATAAGGATCGTAAATCTGCAAGCTTTTGATCGGGCGTCGCGTACTTATCCATGCGCACCGCGGTTATAAAGTTGAGCGTACTACGCAAACGTTCAATTTGTGTGCGAGCTATTGTAGGGTCTGTCGGCAAGTAAACTTTATTTACTGCTTCAGCGGCTTCCTGACGCGCCCTCTCGGTCAATACTTCGCTGGTATAAGAAAGAGAGCGCGGAGCCCGGATATCCTCAGGTGCAACATCACCTACGTTGAGCAAATATGACGATGGCCGAATAGCAATCGGTAATATGATTGCCAATAAAGCCAATCCACTAGTTACAATCAAAATTAACAGTGCAGTGATGATGTGAGGGATTTTTATACTAAAATATCTGGAAAGTTTACCCATTTAAGAGTTGTCTTACAATTTTGCTGACCAGTTCGTTAGGAGCTTGACCCTTGATTTGAGGTAGTAGCATTTTCATCACTTTACCCATATCTGCCGGACTGTTAGCGCCGACTTGATTGATAACAGCTTTTGCTATGGCAGTCAATTCATCTTCTGTAAGTTGTTGAGGCAAGAACGTTTCAAGCACTTTAATTTCAGCCTGATTGGCTTCAACTAAATCAGGGCGATTGCCTTTCTCAGCATCTTGAATGGCTTCTTTTCGAAGCTTTATTTCTTTCTGTAGAATTGCCGCCAGCTCAGGTTCCGACAGGCTGCTTCCCTTTTCAACTTCAACAAGTTTTATGCTTGCAAGTACCATGCGGATTGTTCTTTTACTTACTTCATCTCCACTTTTCATAGCATTTCGCAGTGCAAATTCCAGTTCCTGTTTAGTTGTCATAGTATAGCTTCCTTCGTTTGTTTATGAAGAGATTCGAGAAATGGTTACTGAACTGAAATCAGTTCACGGATTTGATTTAACGTATCTAGACCAATGCCTGGCACATTTAATAGCTCATCCACAGACTTATAGTAGCCATTTTTCTCGCGATAACTGATAATATCAAGTGCTTTTGTTGGACCAATTCCAGGAAGACTCTCTAACTGTTTTTGTGATGCAAAGTTTATATTTAGAGGATATTGAACTGGCAGTGTCTCTGAATTTGCCGTGATAGATGATGTACCTCTTCGTGATACGACAATTTTCTGTCCGTCGAACAGTTTAGCTGCCTGATTAACTGAGTCCGCATCAGCATCCGGAAGCAATCCTCCAGCCACCTGAATCAGGTCAATAATCCTGCTTCCTGGAGGAAGAGAATATACACCAGGGTTATGCACCGCGCCTGAAATATGAACAACATATGGCATTGGCGTGGGAGTTGGCAACAATAACACAGGGATACCTCGGGGAGGCAAAGCAATGAACAGGATGATTCCCGAAGATATCAGACCTATGAAACAGCCAAAAACTATTGCTTGCCAGGTTTTCATTTTCACATCGCTTGCAACTTGTTTTTGATTTCTAACTCTTGGCTGAGCATGAGTTTAAACGCGGCAATAGATACCTCTAACATGTCTACTGTAGGCTCGCGCGTTGTTAGAGACTGTAACCAAAGGTTGGGCTTGATCAAGATGCGAATCAATGGGGATGAAAGATGATTGGCCGCCCAGCGAATATATTCATAAGCAGCGCCAGCCAGCAATGGTATGAGAATCACCCGACTTACCAATCTAATTAAAAATGGCAATGGGCCTAAAAGTGTAAATATTAAGACCGATAAAACAATAAGCGTGAGAAAAAATGAAGTGCCACAACGCGGGTGCTCAAGGGGGTATTTTGCAACTTCTTCGGGAATCAAGTTGACGCCAGCTTCAAAGGCATTAATTGTCTTATGTTCAGCACCATGATAGGCAAACACCCGATTGATATCCGATGTTCTTCCAATGCCCCATAAGTACAAGATTACGATAAAGAACCGCAATAATCCTTCAAAAAGGATGCCTGTATGGCTGCTCAAGCTGAATGCATTAGCGACTAAATTCCCCAACTCAGAAGGACCCCAAAAGAATAGCAATACCATAAAAGCTAATGAGAGTAAGATAGTCAAGACTAGCTCGTGTTTCTCGAGTTTCTGTTCATTGCCAGTTTGCACATTTGCGGACAGAACAAGAAAACGCATCCCTAATCCAAGAGCATCCCACAGTATTACCAAACCGCGCACGAAGGGGATAGTCTTTAACTTACTTTGATATATTTTACCTAACTCTTCTGTGTAGAAAATAATATTACCATCCGGGGCACGCATGGCGGCTGCCACTGCGAATTCACCACGCATAACAACTCCCTCAATAAGCGCTTGCCCTCCATAGGAAGGTAATTTATCGGTGTTCATACTGCACTCTCACTCAGATTATAGAAAAAGTGAATCAGAGCATTAATACCACGCTTCCAGGTTGGCAAATGAAGCTTCTCGTTGGGAGCATGGATATTATCGTCTGGCAAACCAAAGCCTGTCATCACTGATTCTATCCCCATATATTTTTTTATTGCGCCAACAATTGGAATACTGCTACCATCCCTTTCAAAAACCGGGACAGTATGCCAAACTGTCTCAAGGGCTTTTGATAGAGACCGCATCACAGGCGAAAAACGCTCCGATACACTTGAGGGATGTCCTGTCATTTGTTCCAACTCCCAGCGGATTGTATCAGGCGCATGCTGCTCCAAGTACACAACCAATTGACGCCTGATGTCTTCAGGATCCTGATCTGGAACCAGGCGCATAGATATTTTAGCCATTGCACGTGATGGTATAACCGTTTTCATTCCTGTTCCGGTATAACCAGAAAGTAAACCGTTGACTTCGAGCGTTGGCCTTATTTTGGATCTTTCCGCTGCTGAAAACCCATGTTCCCCCCAAAGGTAATTGACCCCAGTTTGCGTCTTGTAACTGTTATCATCTTGTGGCAATTCAGATAACATTCTACGTTCATCTTCTGAAACTGGCAAAACCTTATCGTAGAAACCAGGCAAAGTGATCTTTCCTTTGCTATCGTGCATACCAGCGATCAATTCGCAGAGAACCTGAGCAGGGTTGTGAACAATGCCACCATACTGACCAGAATGTAGGTCGTTCTTCGGGCCAAAGACACGTAGTTCAAAACAACACAATCCTCTCAAACCATATGTTATTGTTGGCGTATCTTTAGCTATCATTCCTGTGTCAGGTACTAAAGCAAAATTACAACTCAGAAGCTTACTATGTCCTTGTAAAAAAGGTATCAGATTCGGAGAACCAATCTCCTCTTCTCCTTCGAAGATAAACTTAAATGCAATAGGCAAGTTTGATTGGGATAAAATTGCTTCCACCGCTCCAATGCTTGCAACAATCTGCCCTTTCATATCTGAGGACCCGCGTCCAAACAAATGCTCACCGTTTATTTTGGGATCAAATGGAGGGGACAACCATTCAGTAAGCGGATCAACTGGTTGAACATCATAGTGCCCGTAAATAAGAACTGTGCAGGCCGGGGGGTGAGCCGGCTGATATTCACCATAAACAATGGGAGAACCACCTGTTTGAAAAATCTGCGTTTTCTGAACTCCAGCCTTTTTCAGTCTTTGAGACACCCAATTGGCTGCGTTTTCTAAAACGCTCCATTCGGGATCTGTCGAGATAGAAGGTATTTTTATAAATTCGAATAAGTCATGAATTAGATTTTCATAATTGTCTTGTGCAAAACTCAAAGCCCGTCTTCGTTCCATAATCATAGAGACACTCAAAAATCCCGAATCAATATGGTGATTATATGCTAAATTAGTTAAAATGTGTCTTGTTAGTATTGTCTTATTTTTGCCCAAATGTTAAAATCGTAAGCATGAAGGCTCGGTGGTCGGTTTATGATTTTCTAAGCCGGCGTCGGGTAATTCCAGCGCCCGTCGAAAAGTGCCGCCATTTAAATATCCACCGACCCTATGATCCCCTGGAATAAAATTTATCTTCTCGCTATATATTTCCGTTTGCGATGTAACGTGGCACCGAATCCGTGTTTGGGGTTCTGCCTGTGTTCGAAGCACACGAGAGGGCTTATATAAACAATGAATCTTTATTATAGAAAGGAGTTCTTAGATGCTGATCACAAATGGTACGATAGTGACTTGGGAAAATCCCAATCTCATTTTAACTGACCATGCTGTTTACATTGAGAATGGGATTATAACTGATGTCGGTCCAAGCAGTGAGTTAGAGCATAAGTATAGTGATGCAGAAAAGCTTGATGCGCATGGACAATTCGTAATGCCCGGCAATATCTGTGCTCATACACATTTTTATGGCGCATATGCGCGCGGAATGGCCTTACACGGCTCTGCACCAGAAGATTTTCCAGAGATTTTGGAAAAACTTTGGTGGACACTGGATCAATCATTAACTTCTGAGGCAATACGTTATTCCGCTTTGGTTTGTCTGATTGATGCAATCAAGCATGGTACGACTACTTTAATTGACCATCATGCCTCACCCGGTGCCATAAAGGGTTCATTGGATGAAATTGCCGCCGCTGTAGAACTGGCAGGAGTTCGAGCGTCTTTGTGTTACGAAGTTACCGACCGTGGTGGAGAGGAAAAAGCACAAGCAGGTATAGCAGAGAATGTACGTTTCATAGAGCGCTGCAAGAAAGATAATCTGGGGGGAAAATTAGCAGCAAGTTTCGGTCTTCACGCAAGTCTTACACTCTCGGAGAACACTTTGGATGCCTGCCGTAATGCTGCACCAGAGGGTACAGGTTTTCATATTCACGTAGCGGAACATTCTGCTGATCAGTATGATAGCATTGCTAAAACCGGGTTGAGAGTGGTTGATCGTCTTCACAAGCATGGTATCTTAGGTCCAGAAACGATTGTCGTTCATGCGGTACATGTAGATGCAAAAGAGATCGCTCTACTGGCTGAGACCAACACCTGGGTTACACATCAACCCCGCTCCAATATGAATAACGCGGTGGGTATGTCCGAGGTTGAGTCAATGCTCCGCGCCGGAATCAAAGTCTGCATTGGAAATGACGGATTTTCAAATGCCATGTGGGAGGAATGGAAATTTGTTTACTTGGGACACAAATTATGGCATCGAGATCCGCGCCGGATGTCCGGAACAGACGTTGTAAAAATGGCTGTTTACAATAATGCTGAATTAGCCAGTAAACATTTTGGAATACCTTCAATTGGTATCATCAAGAAGGGGGCAGTTGCCGATATTATTTTTGTGGATTACCATCCATACACTCCAGTCACAGTGGATAATTTCCCTTGGCATATTATTTTTGGTTTCCACGAAAGCATGGTCACCATGACAATGGTTGCTGGAAAGGTGCTCATGAAAGATCGAGAGCTTCTTACACTTGATGAAGCCAAAATCGCTTGGGAAGCTCAACAAATTGCTCCCATTGTTTGGGAACGATATCAACAACAGTTTTAAGCACAATTTTATTTCAAGGAGCAGAGTAGATGTCTGAAACGCCATTACCACCAATTAAAGTTATCGCAATTCTTGGCGGAACGGGAAAGGAAGGAAAGGGACTGGCTTATCGCTGGGCACAAGCTGGCTATGAGATTGTAATTGGTTCCCGCCAGCTTGAAAAAGCGCAGGCAGCAGCGAGAGATGTTATGAGCTTATTGAAAGTGCCCGCCAAAGTGACCGGGATGACCAATCCAGAAGCCGCAGAACGTGGTGACCTGATTGTGTTGACAGTTCCTTACGAGGTCCATAAAGATATGCTACAAATGGTAAAGCCGTTTGTGAAGGGCAAAATATTAGTTGATGTTACTGTCCCATTGGTTCCGCCAAAGGTTACAAAGGTGCAAATGCCACCAGCGGGAAGTGCTCTTCAAGAAGCTCAACAGATTTTAGGGCCTGAGACTGAAGTTGTCTCAGCATTTCAAAATATTTCATATGAACACCTTCTTAACGACGAAGAGTTGGAATGTGATGTATTAGTCTGCGGGAGCAGTAAACAAGCGCGTTCACAGGTTCTGGAACTTGTAAAAGCAGCTGGTATGGTTGGATGGGATGCTGGTCCTGTTGAGAACTCAGTGGTTTCGGAAGGGTTAACTTCGATATTGATTGGGATTAATAAACAATTTGGCACCCAGTCGGCTGGAATCAGAATCACGGGAGTACCACGGCCTAAATAAGTCACATGACACTTATTTTACGTCCTCTCAAAGGAATACCTCTCATTAAGCCAGGCGACTCTCTGGAGGATATCATTTTGACCGCCTTAAAGAAAACCAGGATTGAATTGCAGGCAAATGATATTCTCGTTTTAGCTCAGAAAATTGTTTCAAAATCAGAAGGTCGCCTGGTTAACTTAACAGAAATCATTCCAAGCAATGAAGCTATTAAAATCGCACAACAAAGCGAGAAGGATGCCAGATTTGTGGAATTAGTTTTACGAGAAAGCAAAGCAATCCTGCGTGTGCGACCAGGATTAATCGTTGTTGAACACAGGTGCGGTTTCATATGTGCTAATGCTGGCATTGATCATTCGAATGTGCAAGGAGATTGGGGTAACCCTGAAGATTGGGTTTTACTCCTCCCTGAAGATGCTGACCGGTCGGCAAAAAAACTTCAAGAAGAGCTTGAACAAAGATGTGGATTGAAATTAGGGATCTTGATTATTGACTCGCATGGACGTGCTTGGCGTATGGGAACAGCTGGAGTGGCTATTGGCATGGCGGGGGTACCTGGTCTGGTTGATCTGCGTGGACAACCAGACCTTTTTGGTTATCAGTTGCGCGTTACGCAAGTAGGTGCGGCCGATGAGTTGGCATCAGCCGCGTCTCTCATTATGGGGCAGGCAGCAGAGGGTTCGCCGATTGTCCACGTGCGTGGTTTCCCTTATGCCTTGCGAGAATCAAGCATAACCGAGTTGTTGCGTCCAAAAGAAAATGACTTGTTCAGGTGAAAAGTACTCGATGAATGTGGTAGCTCTTGCCGGCGGGGTGGGTGGCGCCAAAATGGTGGATGGACTGGCTCAAGTTCTCGCTCCGGATTATTTGACCGTCATTGTTAACACGGGGGATGATTTTGAGCATTTTGGTTTATATATCTGTCCCGATATTGATACAATATGCTACACATTGGCTGGGCTAGAGAATATTTCAACCGGCTGGGGATGCTCTGCAGAAACCTGGAATGCGCTGGATACAATCAAAACGCTTGGGGGAGAGACCTGGTTTAGGTTGGGCGACCGCGACCTAGGGACTCATCTCATAAGAACAGAACGACGTAGAGCAGGGAAGCTGCTTAGCCAGATCACTTGCGATTTTTGTAGAGCTTGGGGAATTCGAGTTACTGTTTTGCCCATGTGTAACGAGACGGTCAGAACAATGGTTGTTACGCAGGACGGAAGAATGCTGCCATTTCAGGAGTATTTTGTCAAGTATGAATGCCAGCCTCAAGTCGAAAGTTTTGTTTTTCAAGGGATTGAGCAAGCCAGACCTGCGCCCGGAGTTCTTGATGCCCTTGAAAAAGCTGATCTGGTCATTATTTGTCCCTCGAACCCATGGGTTAGTATTGACCCAATCTTATCTGTTCATGGGATTCGGGAGGTTATCTCCAATAAAATTGTTATTGCCATTTCTCCTATTATTCAGGGCAAAACAGTCAAGGGTCCTGCGGCGAAAATGTTTTCTGAGCTGGGTATTCAGCCATCTGCCTCAGCCGTCGCATTACATTATAGGGATTTATTAACAGGATATGTTTTGGATAGTGTGGACAATTCAGAATGCGACTTGATAGCTCAATGGGGTATAATTCCCTATACCACAAACATTTTGATTCCAACAAGAGAAGAGCGCATCCGTCTTGCACGTGAAGTGCTGGATTTTTATCTAAGGCTAAGAAAGTTATCATCATGAAATTGTGGGCTATTGTTCCAGTTAAGTCCATAAAACTGGGAAAATCTCGGCTAGTTGATGTGTTACCAAATGACGCACGCATGGAATTAAGCCGTTCATTGGTAAAAAGAACGTTGGAAACGCTAAGTGATGTGTCACAAATAGATCGCATTCTGGTCGTTAGTAAAGATGATGAGGTACTGAGACTGGCAAATGAATATGGCGCAATGGCAGTTTGGGAAGAAGAACGAAATCCTGATCTTAACCGTGCATTGCAACAGGCAACGTCTGTTGCCACATGTTATAGCGTTGAAGCGGTCTTAGTCCTCCCAACAGATCTCCCGCTGATTAGCAGCAATGAACTAAAAAAATTTATATCATGCATTGGATGTCCTCCAGAAATGATTATTGCTCCAGACCGCAGGGCTGAAGGGACAAATGCGCTCCTCTTAAATCCTTATCATGCTTTCAGATATGAATTTGGACAACATTCTTTTTATTCTCATGTTGTACAAGCTCAAAGAAAGGGCTTGCGGGTGTCAATTTATACATCACCAGCCTTTCAATTTGACCTAGATTTGCCTGAAGACCTGACATTGCTGCAATCTTCAGGTGTATCTTTGCCGTTCATGCGTCTATGTTATTACAAAGACGCAAAATAAGTCATAGGATATGGAGGAAAAATGGAACGAGTTGCGCTTTATCTTCAAGATGCACATGATTTACGGGATGGTTTAGATTATGTCCGCTATGCAGAACAACGCGGCTTTGAAGCCGTCTGGCAGGCTGAAAGCCGGTTGGTTCGGGATGCCATCGTTCCAATGGCAGCCTATGCTGCTGTCACAGAACGTATCAAGGTAGCATCCGGCGTCATTAATAATTGGACGCGTAACATTGGACTGTTGGCTGCTACCTTCCTAACATTGGATGATTTAGCTCCCAATCGAATCATTTGTGGCATAGGTGCATGGTGGGACCCTTTGGCGAAAAACGTAGGAATTGAACGAAAGAAGCCCCTGGTGGCAATGCGCGAAACTGTCACTGTGCTCAAGCGCTTATTGAATATGGAACGCGTTACGTTTCACGGCGAATTTGTTCATGTGGATGGAATTGAGCTGGACGTAGTTCATGGAAGACGAGAACCCCGTAATGTGCCCATCATGATTGGCGCTACTGGCGATCAAATGATGGAAATGACAGGCGAACTTTGTGATGGGGTTGTATTGAATTATTGCGTTCCGCCCGAGTACAATTTGCGTGCGATGGAGCTTTTGGACAAGGGAGCAAAGAAAACAGGACGACGAGTTGATGATATCGATCGCCCACAGCTTATTGTTTGTTCTGTAGATTATGACCATGATAGGGCGATTGACACTTCGCGTGAACTTCTGACACAATATCTGGCACAACAGCCGCATATTGCAAAAGCTTCTGGCGTGTCCAACGATGTAGTGGCTCAAATCCAATCAATTCTAGGATGGCCTGCAACGCATGAACAAATTCAGAAAGCAAAACATTTTGTTCCCGAAGAGCTGGTTTTGCGAATAACCGCTTCCGGAACCCCTGAAGAAGCGCGCAGGAAAGTAGAAGAATACAAAAAGAATGGTTGTACCTGTCCAATTCTCTATTCGGTGGGTGGTGATGTAAAATTGCTGATAGATACCTTTGCCCAAGCCTAAGACTTCTGAGAAAAACATGTCTTCTGTTTATGTTATTGGTCATGTAAATCCAGATACAGATTCGATAGCCTCTGCTTTGGGATATGCCTGGCTGCTACGCGAGCGGGATGGTATAGATGCTGTTCCTGCTCGCGCAGGTGCAATCAATCCTCAAACATCATGGGTTTTGAAGAAACTGGGTTTAGATGCTCCAATATTGCTGACGGATGCATCGCCAAAATTTGAAACGGTCATGCGAAGATTAGATACAACAACGGTGGACAGACCACTCAAGGAAGCTTGGGCAATTGCAGGTCGAACAGGTGGAATCGCTCCCGTGCTAAATAAAGATGGATCCCCCTATGGACTGGTAACTGGTAGAAGTCTTTTCAGCTTTTTGAGTCAGCTTGTCGGACCGCATCCTGGGAGACAAGAGATCACGATCAGCCAGATTCTTGAGTTTCCTTGTGAAAAAGCTGCTGATACAAACATTGTTAGATTTCAGATGTCGGCTCGTATTCGCGATGCGTTACATCGCATTCTGCGGGAAGAAGGAGATGAGTTTTGGGTACTTGATGAAGCAGGACGTTATGTGGGAATTTGCCGGCAGAGAGACCTTCTAAATCCTCCCAGATTGAAACTAATTCTGGTGGATCACAATGAGGCTCACCAGGCAATTTCATCTTTAGAAGAAGCAGAGCTTCTAGAGATTCTTGACCATCATCGCCTTGGTAATCCCTCAACCCACGTACCAATTCGCTTTACCGTGGATGTTGTTGGTAGCACTAGCACTCTGGTTTCTGAACGGATAGAAGATGCTGGCTTAAGCGCTCCGCCTGCGTTAGCTGGCATCATGTTAGCGGGTTTGCTTTCTGACACATTAATTCTCTCCTCTCCAACAACCACTGAGCGTGATCGCCAAGCGGCAAACCGATTAGCACGCTGGGCATTTGTCCCGGGAAGCACATTGGAAGCAGAAAGCATACGCTCATTTGGGGAAAAATTGCTTGCATCTGGGGCTGGCTTAGGCGTCCGCTCGCCCAGTGAAGTTGTTACGAGTGATATGAAGATTTACTCCGCTGGCACCTACCAATTTGCGATCTCTCAAGCGGAAGTGAGCGACCTTTACGAGGTAACCGAACATATTGATGTACTTCAAGCTGCATTAGGAAAATTCCGAGAAAGCAAAGGACTTGACTTTGCCATGCTCATGGTCACCGACGTTGTAAGTGGCTCAAGCCGCTTATTGCTTAACAATGCGCCAATGGTTCTGGACGAGCTGCCCTATCCGCGTCAGCCAGATGGTACACTTCTCGCAGAAGGGGTTGTATCGAGAAAAAAGCAGCTATTACCAGTAGTATTAGGTTTGTTGGAGGTTTAACAATGGACAAGATTTATAAGGAGATTTTGCGGCTACAAGAAACTGGACAAACTGGTGCACTGTGCACAATTGTTCACAGTCAGGGATCTGCACCAAGACATACGGGAAGTAAAATGCTGGTCTATCAGGATGGCAATATCATTGGCTCTGTGGGAGGTGGAGAGATTGAAAGTCGTGTCATTCAAGAGGCGTTGCAAGCAATTTCGGATGGTAAAACCCGAATGCTAAAATATAGTTTAGTTGACCCTAAACGTGGTGATGTTGGAATTTGTGGGGGACAGGTAGAGGTTTTTGTGGAACCAATTGTCCCCGCTCCACTATTGGTAGTGGTTGGGGGGGGACATGTAGGTAAGGCAGTTGCCCATCTTGCGAAATGGTTGGGGTTTCGCGTGGCGGTTTCGGACGACAGAGCAGAATTTTGCAATCCTGATGCCGTACCCGATGCAGATGAATTTTATAACGTCCCTCTCGAAGAATTGCCTAAGTATCTCAATATTACACCGAGCACTTATCTTGTGCTTACCACACGCGGCTTGATGGTTGATGTTCCTGGTTTGCCTGCCCTGCTTGACACACCAGCAGCGTACATTGGCGTTATTGGGTCTAAGCGGCGATGGATCTTTGCTCGCAAGAAAATAATTGAATCTGGGATTCCCGAAGAAAAGCTGGCTAAAGTATATTCGCCAATTGGTTTGGACATAAATGCCGAAACACCAGAGGAGATTGCTGTAAGCATCATGGCAGAGGTAATTATGCGACGAAATGGCGGAACTGGAAAAAGCCTAAAGATGTAACATTACTCTGGAGGATATCTATGTGGCTCAATTACTATACCGCAGCAAATGTAAACGATGTTCTGCAACT
The DNA here is from genome assembly GCA_034434695.1 of Anaerolineaceae bacterium. Lineage (GTDB taxonomy): Bacteria > Chloroflexota > Anaerolineae > Anaerolineales > Anaerolineaceae > DYEC01. The sequence goes on along the minus strand of DAOTYY010000151.1, from coordinate 8,662 downwards.
TCTAACCCAGTATGGTGAAAAAGCCAGAATTGTTGCTGGGGCAACAGATCTCATGCTGGAATTAGAACGAGGTCAACGCAAAGGTGTTGACACATTAATTGACATTACGCGAGTTACCGGACTGGATCAGATCACACTGAGTGAAGATGGAATGATCCATCTTGGACCTCTAGTTACCCATAACCAATGTGTTGCGTCTAGGTTAATTTGGGAGTTCGCTTATCCATTGGCTCAGGCTGCATGGGAAGTAGGTTCCCCTCAAATTCGTAATAGAGGTACAGTTGCTGGAAACCTTATCACTGCATCACCAGCTAATGATACGATTACACCGCTGATGGCACTCAAAGCACAAGTTACGCTGGAATCGGCACACGGGAAAAGAGTCGTTCCCCTAAGAGAGTTTTACACGGGTGTAAGAAACACAGTCATGGCCGCTGATGAGATGTTAACTAACATCACGTTCCCTGCAATGACATCTGACCATTGTGGATTTTTTCTCAAATTTGCATTACGACGTGCACAAGCAATTTCACTGGTCAACGTTGCTGTAATCTTAAAGCTGGAAAACGAAACGATTACGGACGCGCGTGTCACTTTAGGAGCTGTAGCCCCCACGATTGTGAATGCCTTTGACACGGAGCAATTTCTAATAGGCAAGCGCTTATCAGACGAAGTTATAGAAAAAGCGGCAGAGCTTGTCTTAGGAGCTATTCGCCCGATTAATGATATTAGGGCTTCGGCTTCTTACCGGCGTGCTATGAGCCGCGTGATTACCCGCCGGGCACTCCAAGCAATTGCGACACAGTCTAATACCATCCCGACTGTGACTCCTGTTCTTCTGGCAGAAAAGCAATCGAAGGTAAATCCTCCGGAGAGAACAATGCTTCATGATCATGCTACCCCGATTACTGCCCAGATAAACGGGAAACAGGTTGTTTTTCGTTCTGGTCAGAGTAAGTCTCTTTTGAGGCTATTACGTGAAGATGGTTTGTTGATCGGTACTAAAGAAGGTTGTGCAGAAGGTGAATGTGGAGCCTGCACAGTTTTCTTAGATGGCAAAGCGGTTATGAGCTGCCTTGTTCCAGCCCCACGTGCCAATGATGCGGATATTATCACGATTGAGGGAATTGCTCAGGAAGGAATGATGAATGCTGTGCAGCAAGCGTTCGTCGAAAACGGCGCAGTTCAGTGTGGTTACTGTATTCCAGGTTTTATTATGTCTGCTACAATGCTACTAAAAGAGAACCCAACACCATCTCAGGATGAAATTAAGCAAGCAATAACTGGTAATCTTTGTCGTTGCACTGGGTATTATAAAATTGTAGAGGCAATTGAAAATGCGGCGAGAGAGAGCTTCACATGAAGTACAGCCAATATTCGCGAGAAAAAGTTTCTAGAACCAGAGAGATACACCCTGTCTGGCGTGGGGTTGGTTGCGTTCTGATAGTATTGACACCAATCCTATCTTATGCTGCAGCAGTGTTATTACTTGAACAAAATAAGATTCACGGTTGGGTTGCAATTCCATCAGAGCTTTTGATCAAACAGTTTCCTGTTGATCCACTCTTCGCAGTCAGAATTGTATTGACACTAGTCTTGATGGTCTTGATTGGGGCTTTTTTTACGATGATAACCTTTGTTTTATACAGCGCTTTTGGGCCTTCGCGTTATGGTCCCTTTGATGTTCCTCCAGTCACATATCGTGGAAAAAGATATCGTAGATAGTTATCAACTTGCAAAGCAAAGATATTTGCAATAATTTCGCAATAATTTTAGGAGAGAACTATGTCCTACGTTGGAAAACCTGTAACTAGAATAGATGCCGAAGCAAAAGTTAAAGGTGAGGCTCTATTTCCAGGAGATTTCAATTTGCCTAATCAGGCTCACATGAAAATTTTGTTTGCCAATCGTCCGCATGCCATTATTAAACGCATTGATACTGCGCGCGCTGAGGCATTGCCAGGAGTTCTGGCGATTTTTACAGCAAAGGACGTGCCAGTTAATGAATACGGATTAATTATGCCCGACCAGCCAGTGTTATGCGGGCCTGGCTCAAACAAACCATATGCTGACAGGGTTCGTTTCATAGGAGATCAGGTTGCCTTAATTGTTGCAGAGAGCGAGGAAATTGCTGCGCAAGCTCGAGAATTGATTGAAGTCGAGTATGAGGACTTGCCGGTGCTGACAGATGTTCACCAGGCTATGGAATCGACCGATATTCTTTTGCACCCGGATCGTGGCTCAAATGTTTTTTGTCATTACCGGATTCGCAAAGGGGATGTCGAGACGGCTTTCTCGCAGAGTGATGTAATTGTTGAGGGAGAATATCATACACCTGTTCAGGAGCATGCTTATTTGCAACCGGAAGCCGGCCTTGGATATATTGATGAAGAGGGCAGAGTAACGATCATTGTGGCTGGACAGTGGACACACGAGGATCGAAAACAAATTGCCCACGCGTTGAATCTCCCAGAGGAACACGTGCGCGTGATCTATCCTGCCATTGGAGGAGCATTTGGTGGGCGGGAAGATATGTCCATTCAAATTGTCCTTGCGCTCGCAGCCTGGCGCTTAAGCCAACGGGGAATTAAACGACCGGTAAAGATCGTCTGGACTCGGGAAGAATCTATTATTGGGCACCACAAAAGGCATCCCTATCATATTTATGCCCGTTGGGGAGCCACAAAAGAAGGAAAGGTTATTGCAGCAGAGGTCAAAGTTATTGCGGACGGTGGAGCTTATGCGTATACATCTACAAAAGTTCTGGGAAATGCCACATTGATGTGCACTGGACCATATGAAATTCCAAATGTTAAAGTTGATTCCTATGCGGTATATACAAATTCGATCCCCAATGGAGCATTTAGAGGATTTGGTGGGCCTCAGGGTACATTTGCAGCCGAAATGCAAATGAATAAACTGGCAGAAAAATTGGGCATGGATCCTGTCGAGCTTCGTCTTCGCAACGTTCTGCGCGAGGGATCGCTGCTATCAGTTGGAACACCGCTGCCGAAAGGCGTTAGCATTGCCCAAGTTGTTGAACACTGCGCCAAAAGGGCAGGTTGGAAGCAGACCCCTGACGGGTGGAAATTCGACCGTAAGAATCATCCTTCATTAGAGACGCAAAATCCAAACTTGCGTCGTGGTATTGGGTTTGCTTGTTCATTCAAGAATGTTGGATTTTCCTTTGGCGCTCCAGAACAATGTCAAGCAACTATTGAGTTGCGCGGAATGGGCGAGATTGAAGAGGCAATTTTGTATCACGCCGGCGCTGAAGTGGGGCAGGGTGTACATACAGTTTTGGTTCAAATGGCTGCAGAAGCACTAGGTATCCCCATTGAGAAAGTAAGATTAATTGCTTCGGACACCGCTACTTCTGGAGATGCGGGGAGTGTATCAGCCTCCAGGATGACTTTTATGGCGGGAAATGCAATTAAAGGAGCCGCTAAACTGGCACTCGAACGATGGCGCAACGAAGAGAGACCAGCAATTGGTCATTATCAGTATCGCCCCCCTCGAACGACCCCTTATGATCCAGAAACGGGGAAGTCGGAACCTAATTTTGCTTACGGCTATGTAGCCGAAGCAGTTGAGTTAGAAGTTGACGTCGAAACCGGTCAAATCAGACTTCTTAATGTAATTTGCGCTGATGATGTAGGACAGGCTGTCAATCCTCAGCTTGTACAAGGACAGATTGAGGGTGCAGTCGTACAAGCGGCTGGATATGCCATTCTGGAAAACTTTATTCAACAAAATGGTGAGGTATTGACTCGCGGTCTTTCTACATATCTTATTCCTACTGTTTTAGACATCCCGAATCGCGTCGAGTCTTTGATTTTAGAATACCCTGATCCGATAGGGCCCTTTGGAGCGCGTGGAATGGGGGAAATGCCATATCTTCCTCTGGTGCCTGCCGTTGCCTCTGCACTTCATGATGCTACGGGTATTTGGTTTGATGAATTTCCGTTTACACCAGAGAGGGTGTTGTTTGGGCTAGTAAAAATCGAGGATTAACTTGGGCAAATCTTCATCTAGGGAGAATGAGATGTCAATTGTTTATTTACGTGGTGGCGGAGAATTAGCCAGTGGAATAGCACTCCGACTGTGGCGTTGTGGTTTCAAAGTTGTTGTAACAGAGCTTTCACAACCGCTGGCAGTACGCAGATTGGTATCCTTTGCCCAAGCTGTTTTTGTTGGTGAAGTCATGATTGAAGGAGTAAAGGGCAGGCTAGCTGATGATCTCGAAGATGCCTTTCGGCTTTTACATCAGGGAGTAGTTCCTGTACTGGTTGATCCTGATGCAAAGACACTCGAGGCATTTAATCCACAGGTGATGGTGGATGCCCGAATGACAAAACAGCCACCTGATAAGGGCATAAACAGTGCTCCACTGGTGATTGGCGCAGGACCTGGCTTTATTGTTGGTGAAAATTGCCATGCAGTTGTCGAGACGAAACGAGGGCATTTTTTGGGGCATGTATATTGGAGCGGAAGCGCAGAACCTGATACTGGATTACCAGAACCCGTTTCTAATTACGGTGAAGAGCGCGTCTTGAGAGCTCCTGCAGATGGAGTAATACACAATTGCGTCGAATTAGGCTCAAAAGTTCAAGCTGGGACAATTGTTGCCGAAGTGAACGGAAAACCAATTACTGCGAAGTTTTCAGGAATCCTAAGAGGATTGTTACATGAAGGAATTTATGTTAAGACTGGCTTGAAAGTTGGTGATGTTGACCCACGGATGGATGAACGGCACTGTTACTATGTGTCCGATAAAGCTTTGGCAATTGGTGGCGGCGTTCTGGAGGGAATTTTATCGAAACCGGAATTTCGAAAACTTGTTTGTTTGTAATGAGCGCTCATGAAACTTGTCAACGCTCTGAGAGCTGACTCAAGAATACGGTTGGCAATTAGTGGTGCTGGCGGCAAAACAACCGCACTATTTCAACTGGCGCGACAACTTACTCCACCTGTATTGATATCAGCCAGCACACACTTATCGCTTGCACAGGTCCTGAGCTCGGATCATCACGTATTTTGGGCTGGTGACCAAGATATTGACTTTACCAGTTTGAAGGGTGTCTCTGTTATTATGGAACAACCCATCAGTGATGATCGAGTAAACGGCTTGCCACCTCAAAAGCTTGAGCAACTACGGTTGTTTGCAGATCAAATGGGTTATCCGTTACTTATTGAGGCTGATGGCTCCCGAATGCGTCCACTGAAAGCTCCTGCCAGTCACGAGCCGCCCATTCCAGAATGGATTAATACTTCGCTTGTTATTGCTGGATTGTCAGGGATTGGTCGTCCGCTAAACGAAGAGACCGTTCATCGTCCAGAATTATTCTCGGGTTTATCCGGAATACCCATTGGCGAACCAATTACGATAGATGGAGTCCTGAAGGTTCTTTGTCACGCCAAAGGTGGTCTGAAAAATATACCGTTGCAAGCCAAACGTGTTGCCTTGCTCAATCAGGCAGATAATCACGAGTTGCGTTCACTCGCTCAGGAAATTGTTCCAGGATTACAGCAGTTTTACCACTCGGTGTTGATCTCCTCACTTGGCACATCGGGCGAAGTCTTTGCAGTTCACGAGAAAACAGCGGCAATTGTTCTGGCGGCTGGAGCTTCCACAAGATTGGGGCGCCCCAAGGCATTATTAGAGTGGCAAGGAAAGCCCCTGATACAAATTATTGTCGGTGTTGCTGTCCGTGCAGGTTTATCCCCTGTGATTGTAGTCATTGGAGCCGTGCGCGAGTCTATTGTTGAAGCTTTGAGGGGATTGCCAGTCGAATTTGTGATCAACGAAAACTGGGAACTTGGGCAAAGCAGCTCGATAAAAGCTGGATTAGCAGCCCTTCCACCTTATACTGGTTCGGTTGTTTTTTTGCTTGCTGACCAACCAAGAGTGACAGTTGATTTACTGTTAACGTTAGTTAGGACTCACGCGACAACATTAGACCCAATCATGGCACCATTTGTTGGGGGGCACAGAAGCAATCCAGTCTTATTTGATGCGATTACATTCCGTGAACTGGAACGATTAGAGGGAGACGTAGGGGGTAGAGCTATTTTTGACAGGTATCCGGTGACACCTATTTACTGGAATGATCCCAGATTATTGCTGGATATTGACACAGAAGAAGACTACAAGAAACTGACGGACGATATGGCGTGATGAAGAATAATAAAGTCGGCGCAGTTGTGCTGGCTGCAGGGTTGTCTACCCGAATGGGACAACCCAAGATGATTTTACCTTGGGGCAAAGTAACGATAATCGAAAAAGTGATCGTCACGTTGCTTGAAGCGGGGATTGAAACTATTCGTGTAATAACGGGTGGCGCACATCAAGAAGTTCTTAAAGCCCTGAAAGGATACAATGTTCGTGCCATTTTCAACCCTCAATATCACAATGGTGAAATGCTCAATTCTCTGCAATTGGGTTTGCGAGCTTTTGCTCCAGACATTCAGGGCGCTTTGATTGTACTAGGGGATCAGCCATTTATGCAGAAAGAAACAATAGAATCAGTGGTTCAGACTTTCTTAAAGGCAAATTCTCTATTGGTTATTCCAAGTTTCCAAATGCGTCGCGGACATCCGTGGTTGATTGCCAGACAGCTTTGGCAGGAAGTATTAGAGATTAAACCGCCCAGAACATTGAGAGACTTTTTACAAGCTAATCAAGAAAAGATCACCTATGTCGTGGTAGATACACCGACAATTTTTTGGGATATTGACACACCTGAAGATTACGAAAGGCAAAAGCCAAGGGAATGAACGAGACAACTAATAATGTTGCTGCATGGTGGGTTAAAATCAAAAACTCAATCTTAACAATTCAAGATGTTAAGCTTGACCCAAAAGTCAGTTCACTGGACTCTGTAACAGAAGCTTACTCCAATGGAGTTTACACAACTTTTCGGACTTACCAACACGATCATGTTTTATTGCTTGAAAGTCATTTCAATCGCTTGGAGGAATCAGCAAAACTAGTTAATGGAAATATACTGGTACCAAGGAACTCATTACGCGTGGCATTGCGTAGAATTCTGAATGATTTTTGTCCTGATAAAGATATCAGAGTACGCGTTGCTCTTAACTTGGAAGATCAATCCTACATCATTTCAGCAGAACCGTTAAAACTACTACCAGCAAGCGCATATAAAAAAGGTGTATCCGTTATCACTTACCCATTGGAGAGGAAAAACCCACATGCAAAGACCACCGACTTTATAACTACGGCGGCTCATATTAGGAATACTCTGCCTCCAAAAATACAAGAGGTTATCATGGTAGATGAGAACGGTTGCCTGTTGGAAGGACTGAGCAGTAATTTTTGGGGGGTGATTAATGGTGTGGTGCACACTGAAAGAGAGAAGGCATTGGGGGGAATTACGCGCTCAGTGATTTTGGGGCTTTGTGAAAAGGAAAGTATTCCAATCCTGCTTGACAGTGTAAATATTCGGGAATTATCAAGTTTGCAAGAAGCTTTTATCACAAGTACAAGTCGTGCAGTACTTCCAGTTACTCGTATTGATCATCATCTGATAGGTGAAGGGAAGCCAGGCAAGATCACCCAATTATTGTCTAAACGGTATCAAGAATATGTGAATCATTCGATTGAGAAAATTTAAGTTTCGAATGTTTGATCCGTGTCTGCAATACCATCATCTAAATTATCGGTGTAGTCAAATTCACCTCTTTCCATTCTTTCCAATCGACTGATTGCTTGTTCTGTTTGTTCTGTTGGAACCACAACCTTTGCCTCACCTAATGGTCCTATGGTTAGTCCATACGTGCTTCCAACCCCTTCCTGGAAAATAAAGGCTTTAATATCGTGCGCTTCAAGGAATAAGCGAATTGTTTCAGCTTCCAACTGACCGCTTGCAACATAAACAACACCATATTTCTGTGTATCCATTTTTCGTCCTTTCTTATCCGGGCAGGCGGGCAATTAAACTAGCGACGGATTTCATCTTTCCGTTATTGCCATCTACCCAGCCTTCTCGATAATATAATATCTCCCAAGCGTCGAACATTTTGAGGAGTTCGCCTTCATGCAGAAGATTTTCTCCAGATATTTCTGGTTTGATGAATCGGATTGGCATTGTTAAGGTTTCAAAAAATACCACACCACCAGGCTTCAGTAAGCAGGCGAACTCCTTGACCAAGTCTCTATTGAGGTAATAAAAATTTAGAATACCATTGAAAAGTATCGATTTTGGAAAATGAAACTCTGTCAAATCAGCAACAAAGGCTTTCAGATTTGGTGCATTTGTTTTTGCAAAAAAGACGGCTTCAAATGCAATATCAATCCCAATAACTGAGAAGCCTTTTTGCTCAAGAAAGATAGCATTACGCCCCGCACCCATAGCAATATCCAATATCCATCCGCCTTTGGGTAAAAGATTAACATTTTCCAGTAGTAATGAACATGGAAATAGATGTCCTCGAGTGTAATAAAGCTCGTTTTTATATCGATTATTCCATGTAATAGCGTCTTGCTTTGTCATGATCTATCTTATGTTAACGTGAATTCGGGTTAGGCGGGCAAGGGCAGGTACTCGTCCAAGCCCGAAGACGGTTTTGATGGACGGCGGCAGTAAGCAATCAAGCCGCACAGCACATTTACAAAGAAGTTGATGATACTGCGATGGCGAGA
>DAOTYY010000150.1:0-18148 GCA_034434695.1 Anaerolineaceae bacterium | reverse complement strand
TCTGTTTTGCGCTTGACATCTGGCAGCTGCAGGACAACAATCGACATGGCGATCTCCGTTGTGATGGTGGTATCTATCATCTTACTCGGAGCTCGCCTATTTGTCAAAACCAACCATCTATGTTACAGACACCTCTTCGTTGTATAATCGCTCGCCTACAACGCGGAAACTCACAACACAAACAGGAAGGATTGAGAAGCCCCTAACGTTTTGACGACAACATCAAACTCACCGCCAGACGAGATCAACCTCTTTTCTGCAAGCCAATCGTCACCTTTTCGCCGTCAAACTCATCACTGCTTACCGGCACTCCCTGCGGCATAGCACTGGCATTCATCTCCACTGTAAGCGTCTCGCCCATAATGTAATCCCTGAATCGCTCAATCGCCTGCTGGAGACCGTCTGTGGCTTGATAATAGAGAACAATGCGATCCGCAATATCTAAATCCGCCTGCTTGCGTAAATCCTGAACCCGCCGCACAAATTCACGCGCCAGTCCTTCCTGCACCAGTTCAGGCGTTAAGTCCGTTACCAGAGCAGCCAGATACGCGCCTTCGGACGCCACGGCAAAACCTGCACGTGCATTGACACGCACCTCAACTTCTTCTGGCAATATTTCATAACGCTCACCTTCCACTTCAATGGTCAGCACCTCGCCCCGCAACAGCTTTGCCGCCGCAGCAGAAGCATCCAGCGACAACAACGCCTTGCGAATCCCCGGAAAACGGGGGCCGTACTTTTGTCCCAACTGTTTGGGCAGCGGATTCAGGCTATAATCCACCGCCTCGACAGTAGCATCCAGCGCACGAACTTTCTTTACATTCAGCTCATCTGCCAGCAAATCAGCATATTTATCAATCACTGCGCGCTCTTCAACATTACCCACTGCAAAAGCAGCTTCAGCCAACGGCTGGCGCACCTTGCGATTCGCTTTGTTGCGCGCGGCATGCCCCAACGAAGCCAGCTTCATGGTCAGTGCCATCTCGCGATTCAACCGATCATCAATGGCTGAAGGCTCAAATCCGGGCCACATCGCCAGATGCACCGAAAGCGGCGCTTGTTGATCAAGCGAGCGAACCAGATTCTGGTAAAGCTCCTCTGCAAGGAACGGCATTGTCGGCGCTATCAATTTGCTTAATGTGACCAATGCTTCATAGAGCGTGGCATAAGCCGCCCGCTTGTCTGCATCTGAACCGCTCTTCCAGAATCTTCGCCGTGAACGCCGCAAATACCAGTTAGAGAGCTGATCAACGAACGTTTCAATCGGGCGGGTTGCGCCAAGAACATCGTAATTTTCCAGCGCGGCGGTTACGTCACGCACCAAAGCATGAAGCGCAGAACGGCACCAGCGATCCAACGCACTGTACTGAATCACTTCTTTCGCGTCAGGTTTCCAGCCATCCAGGTTGGCATAGGTGACAAAGAATGAGTAGGTATTCCACAGAGTGAGTATGAAGTTCCTGACCACCTCTGCTACCAGATTGACCGAGAAACGCCGCTCCTGTCCCGGCGGGCTGGCAGTATAAAGATACCAGCGCATCGCATCTGCGCCATGGGTATTCAGCACATCCCAGGGGTCCACCACATTGCCGCGCGACTTTGACATTTTCTGCCCTTCGGCATCCAGAATCAAACCCAGACAAATGACGTTTCTGTAACACTCACTGTCAAAAAGCAGCGTGCTGATCGCGTGGAGCGAATAGAACCAGCCGCGCGTCTGGTCCACCGCTTCACAAATGTAATCGGCTGGAAACTGCTCTTTGAAGATTTCCTGATTTTCAAAGGGGTAATGCCATTGCGCCACCGGCATTGACCCTGAGTCAAACCAGACATCAATCAACTCAGGAACGCGGCGCATCACACCCTGGCACTCAGGACAACGCAGCTTGATTTCGTCCACATGCGGACGATGCAAATCCAAACCGGAAAGATCCATGCCGGATAATTGCGAAAGCTCCTGGCGCGAGCCAACACAAAGCTGATGATGACAGCTTTCGCATTCCCAAACCGGGAGCGGCGTTCCCCAATATCGTTCGCGTCCAAGCGCCCAATCTATATTATTCTCCAGCCAATTGCCAAATCGTCCGTTCTTAATGTGACCAGGATACCAGTTAATCCGCTCGTTTAACGCCACCAGCCGGTCTTTCAATTGACTGGTGCGGATGTACCAGGTTGGGCGAGCATAATACAACAATGGTGTTGAGCAACGCCAGCAAAACGGATAGGTATGCGTGTAGGTCGTGGCGCGGAACAATAAACCGCGCTCATCAAGGTCACGCGTGATCAAGGGATCGGCATCCTTGACAAATTTCCCGCTCCAGGGACGAACTTCCGGTATAAAGGTGCCGTTCTCTGCAACGGTCATCAAAATCGGCAGATTCTCCTCCAGCGCCACTTGCATATCTTCAGCGCCAAATGCAGGGGCAATATGGACAAGTCCGCTGCCATCTTCTGTGGTCACAAAGTCACCCAGAACAACGCGATGGGCAGGTTTGTCCAGCGGTAAGAACGTAAACAAAGGCTGGTAACGCTTGCCCTTCAGTTGCTTGCCTTTCATCCGTTCCACAACCCGCACCGGTTCCTCTGCAAACACAGCGCCCAGCAGCGATTCTGCAAGAATCAGCCGCTCTGTCCCACCTTCGGCAAGCTCTCGTTCAACCACAACATAGGTGACATCCGGGTGCGCCGCCACGGCAACATTGCCCGGCAGTGTCCATGGTGTGGTTGTCCAAACCAAAAGGGAAGTGTCAGGCGTGTCCACAAGCGGCATGCGCACAAAAACCGAAGGATCGGTGGCTTCTTCATACCCCAGCGCCACTTCGTGATCGGAGAGCGGGGTTCCACAACGAGGGCAATACGGCACAACTTTAAAGCCCTGATAAAGCAATCCTTTATCCCAAAAATTCTTTAAGATCCACCAGATGCTTTCAATGTAGTCGTTCTTATAAGTAATATAAGCCGTCTCCAGATCCACCCAGTATGCCATGCGGTCGGTCAGACGTTCCCAGTCGCGAATGTATTCAAACGCCGACTGACGGCAGAGCTGATTGAATTTATCAATGCCATAGGCTTCGATTTGTTGTTTGTTGGTGAACCCAAGTTTACGTTCAACCTCAATTTCAACCGGTAAACCGTGTGTATCCCACCCGCCGCGGCGAATACAATGGTACCCACGCATCGTTTTATAGCGCGGAAATACATCCTTAAATGCACGCGCCAGCACATGATGAACGCCCGGCTTTCCATTTGCGGTTGGTGGACCTTCATAAAAAACATATTTTGGTCCTCCAACACGTTCATCCATGGACTTGCGGAAGATGTCATGCTTTTTCCAAAAGTTCAGGACATCTTCTTCCATCGCAGTAATGTTCAATTTAGAAGATACTGGTCGAAACATCATGCCTCCTTAAAAAACTTCAGCGCACTCCGTATCTGTTCAAAATAAAATTCTCCCATCCCCTTCAGGGACGGGAGAGAAATTCCCGTGGTACCACCCCGCTTCCCGCCGGTTGGCGGGCACTCTGTCAGGTACATCCGCCATGCGGATAGACCTGAGCCGTGATAACGGTCGGCTTTCCGTCGCACCTACTAACAGCCCGACAGGACTGCGTTCAGCTTGCAGCTCCGGAAGGATTTTCAGCCTGTGGTTTCGCCCCGGCTCACACCCGCCCCGGGTTCGCTGACGATTCCGTCAGGCTTACTCGTTTCCATCATCGCTTTTTGACACTTGAATTATGCCACAACCGCTGAAATTGGTCAACAAATTGGCAGCTTTCTCCGTTTTGTAACAATGGGGAGTCTCCTCAGCCACGTTCTCCCACGAGAAGCCAATGCCTGCCGTAAGTTTTTATGGTATAAAAGAGGCGCGCCGTAGGAGTCAACTCAGTCAGAAATAACATCATAAAAGAGCGGCAAAGGTGGACAAGGCTGTTCACTCCACTGATGAGCCTTGAGCAAACGATCTTTCGCCTCCGTCAGTTTTTCAGCATCATTGGCGTGAACGGTAAAAAGCGGTTCGCCTTGCTCTACCCGATCGCCAACCTTGTGATGGATCATCACACCAACAGCATGATCAATTGGGTCACCCTTTTTGGCGCGCCCTGCGCCCAATCCTACCGCAGCCTCCCCCACTTCCCTGGCATTGATTGCCAGCAGATAACCGGAGCGCGGCGCCTTAACAGTCTCAATCAGACTGGCACGCTCGAATTTAGAAACGTCATCCAAATAACTGACGTCTCCACCTTGTGCTTCCACCAGCTTGCGGAATGCGTTCCAGGCAGCGCCGCTATCTATGGATTTTTCTGCCATCATGCGCCCTTCCTCAAGCGTGGATGCCACATTGCCAAGAACCAGCATGTGACTGCAAAGCACCAGACAATGCTCGCGAAAATCAGCAGGTCCACCTCCCTGCAAAGTTTCCATCGCTTCCAGCATTTCCAGTGTATTGCCAACTGCAAAGCCAAGCGGCTGGTTCATGTCGGAAATCAAAGCCACAACCCGCCGATGGCTCAACTTACCAATACTCACCATTAACTTCGCCAATTTGCGGGCATCTTCCAGAGTCTGCATGAAAGCTCCGACACCGGTCTTGACATCTAGAACAATCGCATGCGCACCGGCAGCAATTTTCTTGCTCATCACCGAAGATGCGATCAACGGCAGGGAGGGCACTGTTCCGGTCACATCACGCAGGGCATACAATTTGCCATCTGCAGGTGCCAGGTCAGCGCTTTGACCGCTTAAGACAATGCCAATTTCTTTTAGCTGGGTAAGAAACTCCTGCTTGGAAAGATTGGTTCGGTAGCCGGGGATAGACTCCAGTTTATCCAACGTCCCACCGCTGAATCCCAAACCGCGCCCAGACATCTTTCCTACCGCCAATCCACAGCCAGCAACAACAGGCAAAACGACCAGCGTTACCTTATCACCCACACCACCGGTAGAATGTTTGTCAACGGCAATCGGCACAACACCCGACAGGTCTAAAACCTCGCCTGAGTGCGCCATCGCCAGGGTCAAATCGGTCGTCTCTCGATCGGTCATCCCGTTGAGCAATACCGCCATTGCCCAGGCAGAGACCTGATAATCAGGAATATCGCCCCGAACAAAACCATTGACAAAAAATTCAATTTCCTCACGGCTCAACTCTTTGCCATCGCGTTTTTTGATGATAATGTCAACAGCCCGCATCATGTTCCTCTCTATTCAGGAATAACCCATCAAAACAAACAATTCATGGAAGGCGCAAAGGGTCATCTTTTTCATCCGCCTTCCATCAAAGCAAAAGACAATACATTATTTTTTCGGCACAATGGTAACTTTGCGGTTAGGATCCTCCCCAATGCTTTCCGTAGTCACCTGAGGATGATTGCGTAATTCGAGATGAATCAATCTGCGCTCATCAGGAGGCATTGGCTCCAATACCTGACGACGCCCAGTATGGACTGCCTGCTCAGCCATGCGGCGTGCCAGAATGCGCAACTGCCGTTCTCGCCTGGCGCGGTAACCCTGCACATCAATCAGCACCGGTAGCCAACGCCCTAGTTCTTTGCCCACAATCAAATTCGTCAGATACTGCAACGCGTTCAAAGTCTCAGAACGACGTCCTATCAGAATACTTAAATCGTTCCCCTGAATTTCGACCAGAACGGTCGGTTGTTCTGCCTCGTCTGGAACCCGCAGATAGCGGGCGGATACCCTTGCACGCACATGCATTCTCTCCAGCAAGTCACGCACCACAACGCTTGCCACCTGAAGCGGCTGCTGATCTTCCTCTGTGGTTAAATCCTCAGCTGACAGAGCTTTCGGTTTGGTTTCTGCCTTCGGCACTGCGCCAGCATCCGCAACAGCCTCTTCTTTTACTCCAAAAATCAGACGAACCCGTGCCTGACGCCCGCCTAACCCAAAAACCCCTTTGCTGCCCGGATCAAGCACTTCCACTTCCACAGCTTCTCGCGGCAACCCTAACTGATCCAATCCCATTTCTATGGCATCTTCAACGGTTGGACCAATCACTTCCAGCATCGTTTTTCCATCTTCCATAATCCGCCTCTAATCACTCGATCAGATTGATCGCTATTTTGTGCCGACAAGTTTACGAGCGGGGAATAAATTCTTCCAGTTCACCTTGCCCAAAAGCGCGTATTGCAAGATGCCAATCACATTGGAGACAAAGAAATAGAGCGAAAGCCCAGAGGCAAAAGTCAACGCCAGATACCCCATAAGAAACGGCATATACAGATTCATCATGCCTGTCATCATGGCTGTCTGATCCTTTGGACCTGTGGATGGCGGTGACATCAGCTTGGACTGGAGATACGTGGTTATGGTAACCACAATTGCCAGTACTGGAATGCCAAACGGCAAAAAGTCCAATCGCAACCAGTCTGGTCGTGCAAGGTCCATCCATAAAAAGCGGTTATCCAAGGGAATAATCGAAGCCACATTAAGAAGAGAGGGATAGACATGGCGGGTCAGGTTAAGAAGTTCGAGCGGTGTGGATGCCAAAGCCTTGATCACTGCCTGATATAACCCGATAATAATCGGTAACTGGATTAAGGTTGGCAGACAAGAAGCCATTGGATTAATTCCCAACTCCTGATACAGTTTCATCTGTTCCTGAGCCAGCTTTTCCTTGTCATTTTTATACTTCGTTTGAATCTCCTGCCAGCGCTTGTCTTTCTGCAATTCCTGCATCGCTGCGCTTCCCTTGAGCTGCTGTACCGTCAAAGGATGCGTGACCAGGCGAATCAGTATTGTAAACAGGATGATCGCAACGCCAAAATTACCGACCAGTTGATAAATAAACAGCAGTGTATTAATAAAAAACCCTATAAACGCGTCCCACATGTTTCACCTATCCTTACTTGGGTGGCGCAAAAGACCACAACTCATTCCCATTGCTATCCAATGCTTTCAGCAATTGGTCGCCCTGCGTAATGGCAACAATGATTTTGTCATCCGAGACCGCAGGACCAGTATATAGTTTACCCTGAAACGTCTGTGTCCACAACCTGCGCCCATCCAAACCAACTGCGACCAGACTACCGTTTTCGCTGCTAAACACGAGATTACCCGATACAACCGCCCCGGAACCGGTAATAGCGCCACTCGAAAGGTCAATCTTCCATCGTCCAGTTCCGCTTGTCACATCAACCGCATAAATGGAACCAGCAGCATCACCAAAATAAAGAGAGCCCTCCACCAAAACAGGGCTGGACCATATTGCCCCGTCCGTAGTATAGCGCCACAAAATCTCCCCATCTGTACTGACGGCTATCATCTCATTCCCCAGCGTGCCCAAATACAAGGTACCATCCGCCAGAACGGGTGCCGCAACCAATGCTGCACCAAGGTCCTTCTTCCATACCTGTTGATGATCCACAAGGCGAACAGCGTATAAATAATGATCCATAGAAGCAATGTACACGCGTTCACCATCGCTAACCGGCTGTGCCCAGATCGCCTGTCCAGTAGGAAAGCGCCACAGCTCCTTTCCAGTCAGACTCACGGCATAAAGACTATCGTGTCCAGCGGTAGGCGCCAGGATCATATCTTGATGAATGAGCGCACTCCCCACAAAACGCGCCGCATTTCCAGATTTGACCTGCGGCGTGAAGGCCCATTTTTGAACACTGCTGGCTGCGTCCAGAGCATGGAGCGTCCCCGCGTAATCTCCCACAACCAGCAGCCCATCAGAGACCGCTGGTGCAGCGTAAAATGTTCTGCCGCTTTCAACCTTCTCAGGAAAGCGCCAGACCAGACTGCCATCACTCAACCGTACCGCCATGACCTCGCCAGCATAAGCCACATAAACAGTATCCTGGTCAATTGTTATTCCGGGCCAGTTATTCGCCATTGCCCCAGCCCCGCTACACCCCCCTAAAAACAAGCTGGTTACAACCAGCAATAAAATGATAGAAAAATGTTTCAGCCTCATTCGATTTTTATACAACCTTATCTCGGATTTTTCTTTTTCTTGTAAGCAAAAAGCCTTTTACTCAACCCATCAGGGCACCGGGTCAAATCCGCCGGGATTAAAGGGATTACAGCGCAAAACGCGCCAGACTGCCATCAGACTGCCTTTTAACGCCCCGTGCTTATAAATCGCCTGATAACCGTAATGGGAGCAGGTCGGATAAAAGCGGCAGGTATTCGGCGGCAAAACAGGAGAAACAAACCGCTGATACCCTCGAATAAAAAGCAGCAACACCCAGCGCGGCAAGGTGCTGAGTTTAAGCGGCAAATCCCGCAAACGCGGCTCAGGTTGAAACTCCTGCGTTTGAGTCACCTGGAAACTCATTTGATTCTTTCAATAACTGCGCCCTGATCAGCACATCCCTTAACGCTGCGCGCAACTCAAAATAACTAGCCCGATTAATTGCTTCACGCGCTATGACAATCAAGTTGTAACCAGGCTGCAAATTCGGCACAAACTCATCCAATACCGCTCGCAATCGCCGTTTGGCGCGGTTGCGCTTAACCGCGCTGCCCACAGCCTTCCCCGCCGCAACGCCAATTTTGACGCCGTGTTGTTCTTCCGGCATGACCAGCAAGACAATCAATGGGTGCGTAAACGATTTTCCTAAACGCCGTACCCGCTGGAACTCGGTTTGGCTTCGCAGGCGAACATTCCGTTTCACCCATTAACCCATCTTTCCCATTGGTGTTCATGCCGCAACCTTTAAGCATGGAACGGCGGCAGCCAGATTGCCTTATGACCAGCGGACATCTTTAGCGCGCAGTTTATCGCTCACGGTCAGTCTGTGTCGCCCGTGTAAACGGCGCCGGCGTAACACTTCGCGTCCATCGGCAGTTGCCATCCGAGCTCGAAAGCCATGCACACGCACGCGGCGGCGAATTTTCGGTTGATAGGTTCTTTTTACCATCTTGCTCCTTTACCTGTTTCAGATCATTGCTGTCAAATCAGCAAAGTAAAATTATACCCTAGTCAGGCTTGATTGGTCAAACAACCCCGCCCAGTTTGCCCAATATCTCCTACGCCCGCTTGTCTGAATTCTCATCTCTTGCCTGAGGTTTCCCCAGCAATTCCGCCAGACAGCGCGCCCCCTCTGCGTCAGCCACCGCCAGAACCTCGTCGCCTTCCTGAAAGGTGGTAACGCCTCGCGGCACGATGATCTTACCCTGACGAATAATCGCCGCAATAACGCAGTCTTCAATGCCCAAATCTTTAATCGCCAGGCCAATCCCTTTTGCATCCGGCGGCACTTTTTCCTCCACCAGAGAGTAACGCCCACGGCGCAGTTTGAGCAGAGTCATCATATCCCCCATGGACATTTCTTCCTCGATGATGCGCGCCATGATTTCAGCCTGATTGATCGCTACATCCACACAAAATAAGTCATTAAACAACCAAGCATCGCGAGGATTGTTCACACGGGCAATGGTGCGGCGGACATGGTAGCGCGTCCGAGCCAGATAACAGACCACCAGATTGATCTCATCACTGGTCGTGCAAGCGACGATCACATCAGCTTGACCAATCTCCGCTTGTTCCAAAACCAGCGCATCAAGTGGATTACCCTCAATAATGATTTCGGTGGGCAATTCTTTGTGAATGCGAGATAACACTTCTCTGCGATCATCCACAACCATCACGTCATGATTCTGTGCCAGCAGGAAACGCGCCAGTTGCGCACCGGTTCTACCGCCGCCTACAATCAAAACATACATACTAATTGCCCTCCTCAAAAGAACCGGTTAGCCGTTTTTGCAACTGCATCGCTCCTTCAGCAGTTGCGCTGATGCTCAATAAATCGCCTGCTTCTAGCATTTGATCAGGTTGAGGAATATGCGCCTTCCCTCCTCGGGTAACTGCCACAACGCTGCAAAAAGAATTCACCAGTTGTTTCAACGGCTTGCCGTGCCAGGCTTCCGGGATAGTCACTTCATATACTGCCACCTCACCCTGACCGGCAGAAAAAACCCGCCGCAATGAGCTTTGACTGAGAATTTCTTCCATCCGCTGAGCCCCCCAACTGGCAGCACTGACCACCTGCAAACCAAACAGCTCGTACAAATCAGCCGCATGTGGATCATAATTACGCGCGACAACATTGGGAATACGATACACTTCACGAGCTATTCTTCCTATCACAAGATTGAGCGCATCCGAATTGGTAACCACCGCAAGCGCGTCCGCAGTCTCAATCCCCGCCCGCACCAACACGTCCTGGCTGGTTGCCTCACCATCCACCAGCCTCCCGCCAAAATCGGACGGCAAAACCGCAAAGGATGCCGGCGAATAATCCACCACCGTAACCTCATGACCGGATTGGAAAAGACGGTATGCCAGCTCAGCGCCAAAACGACCACAACCCACCACAATCACTTTCATCCTGACCTGCCTGACAAGTTACTAATGAACTTCATAAGGAACTTCCGTAATCACGATTTCAGTACGATTCAAAAGCACCTTCCGCAGGGTGTCGGCAGTGCGTGCATGTAAAAACCTTGTCCACCAGTGCCTGGGAACAAATTGCGGCACAACAACGGTGATGATTTCATTTGCCTGACGCTGCTCGTCTATCTCTTCAATATATTCCAGCAGCGGCTCAAGGAACAGACGATAGGGGCTGTCTAAAATCACCAGCCGCACCCCTTCCCCCCAGATTTCCCACTTCTTCTGGATTTTGGCAGCTTCATTCGGATCAATGGAAACGTACACCGCTGTAATATCATCGGAGAGCGTTCTGGCATAACGCAGCGCCGCCAGCGAGCCGCGATGTACACCGCCCAGCAGCAAAATCACGCGATGCCGTGAAATTCTTGGATAGGCGCCAAAATGTTCCAGCGATAGCCGCTCCGCAACACGGCGGTAGTGATGATGAATGGAAGAAAAAATAAATACCTGCAACGGGATCAAAATGATAACGATCCAGGCGCCATCGGTAAACTTGGTTGCGCCAAATACAAAAGCAATCACGGCGGTCACGGAAGCGCCGAACCCATTGATGATCATCTTGTACTTCCAGCCCGGATCAAAACGGAGGGTTGACCCGCGCTCCACTTTTTCTTCGCCCGCTTTGAGATGTCCAGATTTCCACCAGCGGTGCGCCATGCCCACTTGAGAAAGGGTAAAGGACACAAACACGCCAATCGCATAAAGCGGAATCAGGCGGGTAACGCTTGCCTGAAAGACGATAATCAACCCGCTGGCGATAAACGCCAAAGCCATAATACCGCGCGAATACACCAGCCGGCTGCCGCGATAGGTCAACTGACGGGGTAGAAAACCATCCGTCGCAGCAATAGCACTCAGACGGGGAAAATCAGCAAAAGCGGTATTCGCCGCCATCACCAGAATAATCATCGTTGCTGCAATGGTCATCAGGTACAAAATTCCGCGCTCACCATAAACTGTCCGAGCCAGTTGTGAGATCAGTGTTTCAGACTCCGACGGTAAAGCTGAAACCTGATGCGCAAGAATCGTGATTGCTAACATCAAAGAACCGAGAATACAAGCCATCATCAGCAAGGTTATACCTGCATTTCGGCTTCTCGGTTCCCGAAAAGCGGGGACACCATCAGCAATCGCTTCCACTCCTGTCACCGCCGAAGTACCGCTGGCAAATGCCTTCAGCAAAAGAAACGGGGTGACCATCTGAAGCGTTTGCGCAAATTCCATTTCGGGAGGATCAACAACTGCACCCAACGTACCGGTCAACCAGCGAATGATCCCTAAGCCAATCGTCAAATACATCATCACAATAAAAAAATAGGTAGGGATGGCAAAGGTGATGCCTGATTCCCGAATACCGCGCAAGTTGACCATCATGACAAAAAGCACCAACGCCACCGAAACCCAGACCCGCCACGGGTACAGAAAAGGAAAAGCCGAAGCAATCTGCGCCACCCCAGAAGAAACGGATACCGCCACAGTCAACACATAATCAGTCAACAGTGCGGCAGCAGCAACTTGGGCTGGAAATGCGCCGAGATTATCGCGCGCCACGATGTAAGAGCCGCCGCCGTTTGGATAAGCGTGAATGGTTTGCTCATACGAAAAGATAATGATTGCCAGCAATCCAACAATCGCAAAAGCCAGCGGGATAGAGTAGCTAAAAGCCGTAACCCCTGCTGCCGCCAGAATAATTAATATTTCCTGCGGCGCGTATGCCACCGAAGACATGGCGTCGGAAGAAAAAACCGCCAGACCGATGAACTTTCCGATGGTCTGATGCGGTGCATCTGCAGTGGGAAGAGGGCGGCCAATCAACCAACTGCGCCAGGATCGTCGGGGTTTTTCTCCCACCGTCCGGCGCATGACGGCCGTTCCATTATACTCGTCTATGTCCATCATCTGTCACAATTCTGCTCACCATGTATATCTGCACAAGGCGCGTGATTATAATGACAGCCACATTCGCTGTCAAGAAGAATCACCCAAACGAACTATTATTATAATACTGTAACCATTGCTGAACAGTCTCAGCAGTTATCCGTTCCCCCGTCCCGCCCCATTTCTGTGTTGACAATCCGCCAACGATATTGCCCCACTGCAAACACTGCACCAGCGAACACCCCTGCAGCCACGCGGTCACAAATCCAGAGCTGAAACAATCCCCTGCACCGGTGGTGTCCAAAACTTTCACCGGAATCGCCGGCATATGGATAACCTGCCCCTGCTGGCAGCCCCAGGCGCCGCGCGCGCCATCCTTAATGGCTACCAGTGGACAAAGCGTTCCTAATATCCGCGCAGCCTGACGCAAATCGTTCTCCCCTGTCAAACAACGTGCCTCAGCCGCATTCGGCAAAAAAACCTCACAGGCTTCAATTGCCCGCCGCACCCTAGCGTCATGGATATTGGGCTCTCCCAACAGGTTGCCGTCCATAACCAGCTTGATCCGCCTTTCTTGCAATTCACTTAAGAACAAATCCAAAACCCAGTCCTGACAGAGACCAGGCAAATACAAGGCGCGCGTTTCTGCTTTTGGCAGAGCGGATGCAATCGCTGGCGGCTGCGGATCTTCATCGTAGTAGGTCATAAAAGCCCGATCTTCAGGAAAAGAAGCCGAAGCGCTCACCCGCCGCAGCGGGCGGTCATGAATAACAAACAGCGATTCGTCCAACCCTTCTTTACGAACAAATTCCAGGGCGATACGGCTCAAAAGGTCATTACCAAAATCTCCTGCCCAGCCCACCTTCAACCCCAATCGGTGCATGGCAACCGCCGGCGTGTAAGCTTCGCCGGGCAGCATATCAAACCCTGTGCCAATGGTATCCTTGCCAAGCTGTGGAAAATCGGACAAACCAGTGAAGATCAAATCAATGCTGTAATTGCCAACCACCATGACATCATATTGCAACGCCATCGTATGATTTCATCCTTTTTACTGTAAAGTTGGAAACCATGCACCGTGTTCGCGTTGATAATCCGCCAGAATGCGTTTTGCCAGCTCATAATCTGCAACCAATGGATGAATTGCCAGCGCGGTCAACGCTTTCTGGTATGAACCTTCCACTGCTGCCTCAACGGTCAACCGTTCATACGCCTTGACCTGCTTCATCAAACCCAGACAATGATCCGGCACAACCCCAACTGCCAGCGGCTCCACAGCATTGCGGTGGACAAAAGCGGGAATTTCCACTACATCCTCATCACTCATGCCGTGAATTGCGCCGCGGTTAGGAACATTGAGCAACATCTGGCGCGGTTTGTATCCCACCAGCGCCTCAATCAAATCCAATGCAACGCCGGCATAGCCCTCACCCTCTGCGATTTCGGCAGCCAGACGTTCAAGATCACCATGTACTGGAGCGCGTCCAGTTTCCACCTGCATATAACTGCTGCTGCGTTGCTCCAGATAGCGAAAATAAGCCTGACGCATACCTTCGAAGTTGCTGCGCGCTCTGCATCGCTGTAATTGTTCAAACAGCTTCAAGTTCAAAGCGGCAATCTGTTCACCACGACTGCGTTCTGCGCGCAGGATATTTTCCACCGATTGACGCCGATAGTAATAATAATAAAGGTACTCATTCGGTATCATCCCCAGCGAGGTGATTAAATCCGCCGCAATATTTAACCCGCCCACGCCGCCAGCCTGCCGCAACAGCGCAATGATTTCCCCAAGGTACTCCCGCCCCTGATAGCGCACCGAACGGATCCAGCCCAGATGATTCAACCCAAAATACCCCAGTGAAATCTCATCCATCGGCGCTTTCAAGACAGCCGCCGCCAAGCGCAAAATCTCCACCGGACCATCACAGATACCCACCGAGCGCTGCCAGCCGCCCACTCGCGTCAGCGCCTCAGTACACATCCCCGCCGGATTGGCAAAATCAATCATCCAGGCATCAGGACAAAGTTGACGCATTTGTTCAATGTACTTCAACAACACCGGAATTGTCCGCATGCCCATCGCAAAACCGCCCGGCCCGGTCGTCTCCTGTCCCAATACACCATAATTCAACGGCACGCGTTCATCAATCCTGCGCGATTCGATCCCCCCTACGCGAAACGTGGCAATCACAAAATCCGCATCCTTCAGCGCCTCAGCCGCATCGGTCGTGCGTTGAATGCGAAACCGCATTTCATTTGATAGCTCCAACGGCTGGGTAATCGCGCCGATTAACTCCAGACGTTCACCATCTATATCCATCAAGACCAGTTCATCAATACCAATGCGTTCCTGACGCCGCAGAATAGACTGGATCATCAGCGGCGTGCGAACTCCTGCCGCACCCAAAATGGTCAGTTTCATTGAAAGTCCTTTCTAACCTTTGATTGCCCCGCCGAGCAATCCGCGAATGAAATACCGCTGAAAGAGAATATACACCAAAACAATCGGACCTGCAACAATGATTGAACCGGCTGCCATGCGCGGAATATCCGCCACATAACGCCCCTGAAAGAACGCCAGTCCGACAGGCAGGGTGCGCAGGCGATCATCCTGTACCATGATCAGAGCCAGCAAAAACTCATTCCAGGTCCACATGAAAAACAACACGACCAGTGTCAACACAGCCGGTCTTGCCAGCGGCCAGAGAACATGCCACAACGTTTGCCAGCGATTACACCCATCCATTGCCGAAGCATCTACCAGCTCTTGCGGTGCAGTGCGGAAAAAGCTGGTCATCCACAACGTGCCAAAACTAATACTTTGTCCGATTTGCGGTAAGATCAAAGCCCAGTAGGTATTGACTAGACCCAAACGATTCAGGAAATGGTACAGAGGAATCACTACCGCCTCAAAAGGAACCATGAAACCAATCAACAACACACCGTAAATCAGGTTTTGACCGGGAAACGAGAGTATCCCAAACGCGTAACCCAACAGGATACTCAAGAAAACGCTCACCGCAACCGTTACTGTAGAGACAATCACACTGCTGCGAAAGTAATTGTTGAAATGCCCTCCTGTCCAAGCCCCAACAAAATTATCAAAACTGAGTCTGGCGGGAAGCGAAAAAGGTCCCTTCGCAATTTCCTGATTGGTCTTGAATGCGCTCAAAACAATACCCAAAATGGGCAGGATGACAACTAACAAAAACAACGTGAGCAGAAAATAATTCGGGAGAAGCCGAGCCCAAGAACGCATGATCATTCCTCAGAACGGGATTGAAAGCGAAGAATCAGAAACGAAATCAACAAGATAATCAGGGTCAAAACTGTGGCAACCGCCGCAGCGTAGCCAATGCGGTTTTGTTGAAATGCTGCCCGATAGACCAGAAAAGCCACCACAAGCGTACGGTCGCCGGGTCCGCCGCGCGTCAGCACGTACACCAGATCAAAAACGCGCAGCGCCGCGATAATCGTGGTGATTAAAGCAACTCCAAATTCAGGGCGCAGACTAGGGAGGGTAATATAGCGCAATTGCTGAATCTCGTTAGCGCCATCCAGCTCGGCAGCTTCATAATAATCTTCCGGAATGCGCTGCATCCCCGCCAGAAACAAAACCATGCAGAATCCATACATCACCCAGGTGCCGATGATGCCGACGGAAGGCAAGGCAAGAGTGAAGTCTCCCAGCCATGGGCGGGCAAGCGAATTCAAGCCAACCAGCTTAAGAAAGGCATTCAGCGGTCCAAAAACAGGGTTGAAAATCCAGCGCCACATGACGCCCACCACGACCATGCTGATCACCTGCGGCAGGAACAAACCAGCGCGGAAAAAGGTCATTCCCGGCAGTCTGCGGCGCCCTAACAAGCTGGCAAGAATAATGCCCAGAATAATGGGAATAATACTGTAGAAAACAATGAAAATCAGATTATGAGAAAGCGCCTGTAAAAACTGATGATCAATCAACAACTGACGATAGTTCTGCAGCCCGATAAATGTGCGGTTAACCGTGAAGCCATCCCACCGATAAAAGCTGGTGCGCACCGTTTCCAAAACAGGGTACAACACAAACAAAAGATAAATCACCAACCCCGGCAGAATGTACAGGTAGCCCAGAAAGCGAGACTCGCCAGGCCAGTGATACTTTTTGTTCATAATCCCTTCAGCGAATTGTCATAAAAAAACCTCTTCTCCCCCATGGGAGAGGGAGAAGAGGGTAAACCCATCCATCGTTTATCGTTTCGCGTAATCTGCCTGAACGGCTGCGGTAAACTGCTCGGGGGTAGTTTCCCCGGCAAACAACTTCTGCAATTCGGCATTGAGGGTATCGTACATGGTCAACGTTGCCCAGTCAATATAGTGTCCGACGCCGTTGGATTTGAGCAGGGTGTTCCAGGCAGCCACCTGATCCGCCAGCAATGTGCCCTCTTCGACTTTGTAATCTGCCGGAAGCGGAGCAGCGGGCAGTATTCCTTTTTCAGCCCAGAGCTGCGCCGCGCGCGGGCTGACCAGGAAGTTGATATATTCCGCCGCCAAATCAGCGTTCTTTGAGCCTTTGCGGATGCAGAAAGGCAGCCCAACACCGCCAATCGCCAGTTGCGATGTATCCGGCGTCTTCTGCGGCATCAAGAAATTGCCGAATTTTTGGTCAGTATCCGTGACAAACTCACCAGCCGCCCAGGTACCCGTGATCATCAGGGCGCCCTGACCGGATTTGTAAATCTTCAGCGAGTCATCATAGCCAATGCCCATAAAGCCATCCGTGAAGTAACCATCTTTTGCCCAGCCCTGTACAATCTTGGCGGCTTCGCGATTCTCCGGAATGTCAAAGCTGACATTGTTGAGACCATAAGTGAAGTTATTGATGTAATCCACATCCACCAGCACATGCTGAACCGAGCTAAACATGTGGATGCCCGGCCAGCCATCCAAATCGCCAAAGGTGATCGGAATCTCACCAGCAGCTTTGATATCAGCCAACAGCTTGGTGAACTCATCAAAAGTTGCCGGCAGCTTCCAGCCGTATTTTTCAAACTTGCCTTTGTTGTAATACACGCCAACAAACTCTGCTGTGACGCTCATGCCGTAAAGATTACCCTGACCAAAGCCGGTTGCAGTGGCGCTGTTGCGGCTGTTGAGCGATTCCGGGAAAATTTCGCGCCATTTATACTTCGCCGCATAATCATCCAGCGGCAAAAGCAAGTCGCCGGCAACAATAGCCACCATGTCTTGCCCTTGATTGACTTGAGCAACATCCGGTCCATCCGGCTGACCCAGCGCAAGCTTAATCGTGGTTTTCAGATCGTCAAACGACTTGACCACACGCTCGATCTTGACGCCCGGATGAGCTTGCTCAAACTCCTTATTGATCTGGTTCATGACCTCGCTCTCGACATCGCGCGCATATTGATCCCAAACCACCAGCGTAACCGTCTCTGCCGGCGGCTGAGTAGGCGCAGGTTGAGCTTCTTCAGGCATTTTGGTGGGTTCAACCGCAGGAGTCGCTGCCGGGGCACAGGCAGCCAAGAGCAATACCACCACCAGACCAAGCCCCAGACTTTGTAGAACAATTCTCTTCATCATCCTTCTCCTTTTTTAAGAATTTGAGTTTAGCTTCATCTTCTCCTTCAGTCCGTAATACCTCCTGATTGCAGAGGTATATGTACTACTATATCATTGCCAATTCAACACGTCAAGACTGAGGCGGTTGAGTGTTTGTAACATCAGCGGTGGGTGAATTTCGGGAAAAGGCAAAAGGCAGGAAGTCCCCCTGCCCAATAACAGCTTAGAAAGCAGCACCGGACCCAGCCAGGAGCAGTGCAGCCCACATGCCCTGCCAGGATTTGT
>DAOTYY010000149.1:0-53358 GCA_034434695.1 Anaerolineaceae bacterium | reverse complement strand
TCTGTTTTGCGCTTGACATCTGGCAGCTGCAGGACAACAATCGACATGGCGATCTCCGTTGTGATGGTGGTATCTATCATCTTACTCGGAGCTCGCCTATTTGTCAAAACCAACCATCTATGTTACAGACACCTCTTGACAATAGGAAAAGCTCCCGCATAGCAGGAGCTTTTCCTCTGACGTTTTGCAAAAATTCACCGCTCCAGTCGACAAACGCAATAAAAAGTTTGCCACCCCACTGTTAATCCAAGTTCCATACCGGTTCAGATCGGTTTACTATGCCCCATTAGCCTGCTGCTGACCTTCCAGCAGGATATAACTCCCGCCAAGCGTATGCTCGACATCACGAGCAATATTGCCCAGATCATCCTGTAAATCATCGCGCAACTCGCGACCTGCTTTAGGGGCAAACAACAATGCAACAATTCCACCTATCACAACACCAGAGAGAAACCCAATGAAAAAACCAAGCGTTTTGCTCATAGCGCTCCTATTGTCCATGAAAACAGAAAACAATCTTGTTGCTTTTATTTTAACGCGATTTTGTGATAACATACATTAACATGCCCCATCCAATCATAGGAAATTTACCATTGTTCGGAGAAAATCCACATGAAACCAGCGCTCTTAATTATTGACATGCAAAACGACGGCATCAAACCAGAGAGCCGTTTATACACGCCAGGCGCAAAAGCGCTTGTGCCGGTCATAAACAAACTGGCAAATGTTGCGCGCTCTGCTGGAGTGCCAGTGATCTGGATCACGCAGGAGCATCGCCGTCAACTCGTGGACTTTGGACGCGAGGCTGACATCAGTCCCATTCACTGCGTAGAAGGCTCCGCTGGCGCTGACATCATCGAGGGGTTGGAACGCCTGGACGGTGATTATACGGTTATCAAGCGCCGGTATTCCGGCTTCTACAACACCGATTTAGAAGTTCTTCTCCGTTGTCTTGGAGTGGACACTGTCATACTGACAGGCATCATCACCGACGGATGTGTGCTGATGACGGCAATGGACGCCCATGCCCGCGACTTTTACTTGCGTGTAGTTGCAGATGGCTGCGCCACCACTGACGATGAGGCGCACCGTGCTGCCCTGCGCATCATGGCGCGCACTCAGCCCAATGTTGTCATTGATAGCGAAGAGGCTGTGCAAATCCTTGTCTCATCAAATCAAACATGAATACAGCGCTAGGTGAATGAAAACAACCACGGTAAGCAAGGAGCGCTAAAAGAAAGCAGGTTTGAGCACGCGGCCGGTTGTGCGTTGCAAACTCCCACAAAACTTAATTGCTTACTAATCCTCTGGCAAGCTGATCTGCTATCCAAAAGGTTCCCAAACAAACGTGCTAGCAGTGAGCCTTTACATTCTCAATACAAGGTAACCTGCACGAAATTGAACCGCAACGTGCAGTCATTGTGTTATAATAGGGTCATCTTATGACAACCACCCCTACATCGTTTGGGATGCTCCGTTTGTGGAATACTGGGGATGCCGAAAACCTGGCAAAGTACGCCAACAATCGCAAAATCTGGATTAACTTGCGGGACGGTTTTCCTTTTCCCTACACAATTAAACATGCACGTGGATTTCTGGCAATGGTCGCTCAGCAAAAGCCGATAACTTTTTATGCCATTGCAACTCCAGAAGAAGTCATTGGGGGAATAGGACTTACTATTAAGTTAAGTAAGACGGACGTCCACCGGCTAACTGCCGAGTTGGGTTACTGGCTGGCAGAACTCTATTGGGGAAAAGGGATAATGACCGAATCTGTTACTCGATTCGTTGATTTTGCTTTTGAACATTGTGGTTTGGTACGCATTTATGCCGAGCCTTACGTTACTAATACCGCTTCCTGTCGGGTGTTGCAAAAAGCGGGTTTTGAGTTAGAAGGTCGAATGAGAAGCAGCGTAATTAACTAAAGATGGATAAATCCTTGACCAGTTCTTGTACGCAAAGATCAATCACGAAAACTTATGATTACCTGTAAATTTTAATAATCAACAACAATGAAACACAAACCGCTTATCGTTTACCTTACATTACTTGTTGCACTTTGTGCCGCTTTTATTATTGGAGCAAAAATGTCTGGACAGCAGAGCAATTATCTAGCACAGGGATATATGATGACCCCTGCCATCGCCGCTCTGTTGACACGCCTTTTCTTCTATCCACCAAAATTCAGCGATGCCAATTTGCGCTTTGGCAGGTTCAAAGATTACCTCAAATTCTGGCTGGTTTCGCTAGGGATTACTATTGTATCTTACACCTTCTTCACTGTATTAGGCGGTATCACTTGGGATTTCAGCGGTCAGGTTTTTCTGGATAAGCTGACACAACAATTTGCCGCCGCCGGGCAAGATATCCAAACTGCACTTCCACCTGGCTTCACTCCCGGTACAATGCTTCTCGTCTACACAATTGGCGGATTGACCGTGCTAAACATCTTTCCCGGCATCATCACCGGCTTCGGTGAGGAATTTGGCCATCGTGGCTTGATGTTTCCCATGCTCTACCAAATCAAGCCCTGGGTTGGTATCATCATCGGAGGGTTGCTCTGGTGCCTCTGGCATGTGCCGCTTGCATTTGTTATCCCGCAGACCACCCAATTACCATTCTGGCAAACTGCGCTTAACCTGCTTATTCTGGCACTTGGTTCCACTTGCGCTCATACCTATCTGGCATATGTGTACGTCAAAAGCGAAAGCGTCTTTGTAACTGCGTTGGCTCATATCACCATGAATAACGCTGCTGCATCTTTCTCTTACTATGCGGTGATTCAGAACCAAAGTCTCTGTAATTTCGGGCTAACATTGACAATGCTCTTTACAATTGCTATCTTGTATTACAGAAAAGAATTGCAGATCTTTGCAAAATATTTTTCCACTGCAAAGACAGGCTAATGTTTCGCATTGCCTGATTATGAACCGGACAGAAAAATTGCCTGATACAACGGGAAGGTTTGAAATGGGTAGGCTAAAGATGCTTATCAAATTGAGTATAGCTTTGGGAATCGCCTCACTTATTGCCTTGTTTTTCAGCCACCTTGCTCTGACGGATATTTATCACAGTGAACCGAATCCACAATTGGAGTGGAATATCTTGCGCATCTCCGCCATCATATTGATAACTTTCACCGGGGTTGCCATCTACACATTTTACCGGGTACTGAAAAATCACCAGGTAAGGCGCTGAACTTTGCATCCTACTCCGCTCTTCTCAATGCAACTGTTCCAGATACTTCAGACCGGTGCCAGTATTGAGAAGCAGGATTTGCTCATCCGGATGGATTAACTGACGCTCTTTAAGCGTGATTAACGCTGCCAACGTGGCAGCCCCTTCCGGCGCAGCGAACACCCCCTCCATGATTGCTAGTTCTTTCTGTGCCTGCAGAATCGCCGCGTCGCTGACCGCCACTGCCGTCCCCCCCGATTCACGTATTGTCTTTAAGATTAACTGGTCGGCAAAACTTTTCGGCACCCGCAGACCGGAAGCTATCGTCTCCGCACCCACCCAAAAATCACAGAAGGGAGCATTACTTTCAATGGCACGCACCACCGGCGCGCAACCTTCAGCCTGCACGGCGATCATGCGCGGCTTATGTCGGTTTTCCAGCCAGCCCAGCGCTTCCAATTCGCCGATCGCTTTCCAGATGCCTACCAGTCCAGTGCCGCCGCCGGTTGGATAAACGATCACATCCGGCAGTGACCACCCAAGCGCCTCCGTCAGCTCATATCCCATGACTTTCTTGCCTTCCAAGCGATAGGGTTCCTTAAAGGTTGAGACATCGAACCAGCCTTCCTCACGCGCTTTCACGCCCGCCATGCCGGCGGCTTCCGAAATCAGACCGTCTATCAAAATAACCGTTGCGCCGGCAATGCGGCTTTCCAACACATTCGCCAGCGGGGTATCTTTGGGCATAAAGATATGTGCTTTTAAACCAGCACGGCTGGCATAAGCCGCCATCGCACCGCCGGCATTGCCGGCGGTGGGAATAATCACTTTCTCCACTCCCAGTTCTTTCGCTTTTGAGATGGCTGCGGAAAGCCCACGAGCCTTAAAACTACCGGTCGGGTTCATACTTTCATCCTTAAGCATCAGATGACGCAACCCAAGCTTTGCGCCCAAATGTGGCAGGGTAAGCAGAGGTGTATCCCCCTCGCCCAGCGTGATGACATTCTGCGGGTCAAATACTGGCAATAATTCATGCCAGCGCCACATCGCCTGACGCCGTCGGCTGATCTGCTCGCGGTCAAGTTGCTTTCTGGCAGTTTCAAGGTCGTAAAGAGCAATCAGAGGCGATTGACAGATTGGGCAATATGTTTGCAACTGACGCGGGTCAAAATACTCATGACATCCAGAGCATTCCAGTTGTTTAAAATAAGAAAAAGAAGAGTTGAAGGTCACGACTTTGTATCAGACAGCAATGCTTCAACCCGTGCCCAGAGCTCACGGATATTAATCGGTTTGGACATGTAAACGTCACAGCCAGCTTCCAATGCTTTCTCAGCATCGCCGCGCAAGGCATTGGCAGTAACCGCTACAATGGGCACATATTTTAATTCAGCTCTACCGCTATTCCGCAGACGGCGCGCCACCTCATAGCCATCAATATCAGGCAAGTTAATATCCAGTAGAATCAAGTCAGGTGTATCAGAAAAGGCGATTTCTAATCCACGCGTCCCATTTTCCGCCCCAATAAAAGTCAACCCAATGGCTTCAATTGCTCGTTGAACCAGCGTCATATTGTCGGGGTTATCTTCGATATAAAGTACACGTCGGCTCATCAGCTTACTCCTCTTCCATGCGCCGTTTTTGTTCAAGCACTTCCGTCACCTGCTTCAAGAATGTCTGAACTGGAAGATTGCTTTTTTGATAGATACCTTCCACACCGCCCACAGCTTCCAGTTCTGATCTTGTGACATCTTTAGCACTGACAATAATTACTGGAATACGACTAGTAGCTTCTTCTTGTTTTAATTCCTTCAAAACCTGAAAACCATCTACTTCGGGCATCATCATATCCAAAACGATTAAGTCTGGCAAGCGTTGACGCGCCTGTTTCAGTCCTTCCATGCCGCTCTCTGCATGGAAAACCCGGTAAGCTTTACGGCTTTCCAAAAACCGGCGTATTAACAAGGCGTCATCGGGGTTATCTTCGATAATCAACACAGTGGTCGTCTTCTCATCCAGAGATTCCAGCGCAGCTACCAGCCCTTCTTTGGGAGCCGTCCGCGCAGCACCACCCAGACTGATATCCACCTTCCATTGATCACCCAGCACATGCTTTTCCACTGGAAAGGTATGACCGCTACAATTGATGACCACCAGTTCATCAGCGCCGATGATACCCTGCCGGCGTAGTTTTTCATAACCGGCAAATGCCACTGCAGCAGCCGGCTCCACTGCCATCCCTTCGCTCTTTGCTAGCGAATGCATCACGGTAAATGCCTCACTGTCACTCACACTTTCCATTACACCACCATACTGATTGATCAGCTTCCAGAGATAGGTGTATGTCTTTCCGGGATCGCCTGTTGAAAGAATGGCTATCAACGTTTGCGGGATGACCGGATCAGCAGTGTATTTACCTGCCTTGAAAGCACGCACCATCGGCGCGCAGCCTTCTGTTTGAATCACCGCGACCTTAGGAATGCGATCCACCAGTCCCATACGGATGAGTTCCATAAAGCCATGGTACACTCCCAGCGGTCCCAACCCACCGCTGACCGATTGTACGTACCAATCCGGCGCCTGCCAGCCAAGCTGTTCGGCAATCTCATAGGCGAGGGTTTTCATACTCTCCCTTGCCGGGATACTATGCGCCCCGCGATCGAGCAGCAAGCCGCGCCGACGGGCAAACTCTGCCGCAATCTGTTTGGTTTGATCGTAAGTACCACTGACTTTAATGACTTCCGCGCCAAAGAGCGCCGTCTCGCGCAGCTTCTCCGAAGGCACAAGACTGGTCATAAAAACCCATAACTTGATACCTGCTCGGGCGCAGGCAGCTGCGTAAGCCACCGCAGCGTTACCGGTTGAGGCAATGACACTTTCGCGCACACCGGCTTCCAGCATTGCCGCCACCGAAAGTGCTGCCTGACGATCCTTAAAAGAACTGGTCGGGCCATAACGTTCATCTTTGATAAACACCCGTGTGCCCAGCAGCTCAGCGGCAAACCGCCGCGCAGGGACAAGCGGCGTCCCGCCCACATAATCCAGATTCAGCGCGAACGGATCATTGACTGGCAAGACTTCATGATAACGCCACATATTGAACAGCCGCCCAGGTAACCCGCGTAATACCTGTCGTTTGAACAAAGCGTAATCATAGACCGGCTCTAACCAGTTGGCACCGCATTTTTCGCAGGTGGGCAACTCCAACGGTTCATAAACCTGCTGATGCTGACACTGAGTACATTCAAGATATAATGGGATTGACATGAGTAATTTTGGACAACCTCTACAATAATGTTTCGACAGAGCCTCTTCAGGGTGTCCGCTGCAAACGCATCATTTTATTCAGCTTTCACCTCTACTGGCATTTCGATGATAAACCGGGAACCCTCCCCAGGTACGCCGCTGCTCTCTGCCCAGAGTTTACCGCCTTGAAGCTCAATCAAACGACGGCTGATCGGCAAGCCCAGCCCGGTACCGCCTGCTTTGCGAGTTGTGGATGTATCCACCTGACTGAAGGCTTCAAAGATCATCTCCAGCTTATTTTCTGGGATACCGATACCGGTATCTGCTATTTCAATGCGCACAACCTCTTGCCGTTTTTCTACTGAAATAGTTACACCGCCAGTCTCAGTGAACTTAATTGCGTTGCCCAGAATATTGATTAACACCTGACGCATTCGAACCGCATCAGCCACCAGCTCGAGACCCTCCGAATTACCGGGGTCAAAATCGAGACTGAGACCCTTCTCACGCGCCAGAGGGCTGGCAACATCCAGCGCCTCTTTGATAACATCTTCCAGCTTGAAGCGTTCAAAATTCAAGTTCATCTTACCGGCTTCGATCTTTGCCATATCGAGAATATCATTGATCAAGCTAAGCAGATGTCTGCCATTCTTCTGAATCAGTCCCAGATCATTGATCATCAAATCAGTTAATGGGCCATCTAATCCCATCAGCATCACATCGGTAAAACCGAGAATAGAGTTCAAGGGTGTGCGCAACTCATGGCTCATGTTTGCCAGAAAAGAAGTCTTCAGTTGATCCAGCTCACGCAGGCGCTCCACTGTGCGCATCTGCTCTGCATACAATTGCGCATTGCGCAATGCCACCGCCGTCTGCGAAGCCAGAGTAGAAAACGTGCGCATATCGTCTTCTTGAAAACGGTTAGGAATATCGGACAAAACACTGAACACGCCCAAAACCTGATCACCGACAATCATTGGTACTGCAAGCTCACTGCGCACATCCGGCAGCAATGGATGATATGGGTAGTGAGGGTCACTACGAGTATCGGAAAGAATCATCCCATTGCGCGTGCGCGCCACCTTCGCCACAACCGAATGGGCATCACCTAATGCAATCGAATGCCTTTCGGCGAGCATGGTATCACCAATTTTACCCACGCCTGCCGCCAGAACCAGCTCACCAGTCAATTCATGGAACTCGTAAACATGTGCATGATACAGCTTAAAGCTGTATTTAGTTAATTCCACCACCGTCCGCAGCAGTGTCACTGGATCAAGAATGGTTGCCGCTGCGGTACTCACTTTTGCAACTGTCTCAAGCTCAGCCGCACGCCGGTCAAGCTGGCGGCGAGCACGCTCCGTTTCTTCTAAAAGGCGCAGGTTTTCAATATGCACACCCAGCCGCTCGGCAACCGCCTTAAGCAAATCGGCTGCCGTGTCCGTTCGGGGAGCCTCAATCACCAGCTCGCCAATGGTCTCCTTGCGCACCGTGATCGGATGAGCGATACAATTCGATGTAGCGACGGAAGGTAGAGAATCGGTTTCAAAAGGAACAACACGATTGGCATCATAGACATAGCCGCTGATCGAAGTTGCGCGGCTTTCCAGGAAACTCTCCCAACCCTCACGCGTCAGACGACGCACCGCAAGTTCCGCTTCTTCGCGATATTTCTCCGCTTGTGAAAGCAGGCGCAGGTTTTCCAGATGTTGAGCCATCTGCTGCAAGACACTAGAAACCAATCCGGCTTCCTGTTCGCTCCAGGGATTTTCCGGATCACCTTCTAGTTCAATTGTACCTATACATTCATTGCCTACTACCAGCGGCACCGAAAGGCGCGGCTTATCGCCATTCGACGACGAATCGTCATCATACTGTCCAGCAGGAGAAGAACCGCTCAAGTCGTAACTGAAAGTCATCTGTTCTGGGCGGTCAATAGCATTCAGATATTCCGCCCAAGCTCCTTCCAGATGTGCAGTTGTAAACTGGCCCATTGATTTCAGCTCATTATGAGGCTTTTCGTCCGGGGCAAGTGACGGACGAGTCAACAACGCTTCAGGTTGTTCTCTTGAACCTTCAGGATGGGTTTCTTCTTTCTGTTTCGGCGTCGTTTCAAGGGGGTCTGGCGGCGCCACGTCTTCAGAAAAAAGATCATCAAGCCGGTTGAGGAATACTTTGCGCTTGGACATAGGCCAAAATCTCATCCGTTAAAGCATGGAACTGCAAGGAGGCGCGGGCGTTTGGGGCATAAAGCGGCAAAGGCACGCCAGCCATCTGGCTTTCCCGTATTTTACTATCAAATCCAATTCTTGTTTCAAAAGTCGCTTTGGACATCTTTTCCAGAATCCGTTCCAACACACGCTGATGTAACGAACCACGCCGATCATACATGGAGATCAGCAATCGGTAAGCTAGATCAGGATTAGCCTTGACACGCAGGGATCGAATCAGCTTGAATAAGCCTTCAAGCGCCTGAAAAGCGTAATACTCGCACTGTACCGGGATCAGTGCCAGATGCGCAGCGCCCAGCGCCAGAATGGTCAACGAACCTAACGAAGGTGGACAGTCTATAATAATAAAATCATACGTGTCCAACTCGCTTTGAGAAAAGCGCCGATACAATAGCGTCTCATACTGAGCAAGAGAATACAATGAGCTTCCCAACCCGCTGACATCCTGATTCGTTGGAACGATATCCAGATTCGGTATTGTCGTTTGCCTCAAAATGCTCTGTAGCGGCTCACTCACCAGCAAATAGTCAGCTATGGATTTGTAGGCAGTCGCCTGCATCAGTCCCACCCCATTGGTGAGATTGCCGGAAGGGTCAAGGTCAACCAGTAAAGTATGCAATCCCCTTTCGGCAAAACAGGCACCCAGCGCCAGCGCCGTAGTTGTCTTGCCAACCCCGCCTTTTTGATGACAAACGGCTATAACATAGGGTTTGTTAATGCTCATTCTTCACCCACCTGTGAACCATTACCACCGCGTTGCAGGGACGGTTGTTCATTTTTTCCAATCGTAAGGTGAACGCGCGTGCGTTGTGCACCAAGCGCGCGCCCCAGTTCGCGAATTGCAACCTGCAGAGCACTTTCAACTGTTGTAGCGCTTTGTATCTTCTGGCTGATGGCATTAATCGTTGCCTCGTACTCTGCCTGACGCTGTACTTGCCGGAAGAGGGTCACATTTTCAATCGCAATACCCAGTTGCTGCGCGGCAGCCTGTACCAGTGACAGGTGAGACGTTGTGGTCGAGCGTTCACAGTGATCAAGCAATACAATATTACCCAACAAACGCCCCTTTGAGATAATTGGTACGCTGAGAAGAGCGTGCAGCCCGGCATGAAGAAGGTCCCTGATATCCAGAGGGACGTCTTCATTCAGACTATCAAATACGACCATCTCATGGCTTTGCAATAACCGATCACGCAAAACGTCTTCAGTATCTTCTCGACTCAAACGCCTTATTAGCGAATCGGGCAGATTCTGATGAATTGCCAGTCTCGGTTTGCCAGACGAATCGTCGGTCATGCTGATCAGAGCAGCATCATATCCGGTGGCATTCAAAAGCTTTCCCAGTGTCTCACGCAAAATTTCATCCAGTTCCAGCGAACGCGCCGCAGCGCTGGAAATAGCATAAAGCGTTTCGGTTTCAGCCAGCGCAGCCTGTACCTGTTCCAGCAGGCGAGCTTTCTCTTCTTCGGCGCGCTGGCGTTCAGAAAGCTCCTGCTGGGCGGTCTGGAACAAACGCAGGTTTTCCAGATGTGCGCCCAGACGTTCGCTGATGATCGCCACCAGTTCAGCATCTTCTGGTGCTAACTCTTCTGTTCCAGCAATACCCAATTGTCCAATCACCTCGTCGCGCACTCTGATTTCGCAGGCAGCGAAATGATTGCCCTCGTTTTCAGCAGCCAGCGGCAACACCTGGTCGCCTGTATAAACGTAGCCCACCTGCGCCCGTTCAAATTCTTTCATGTAATCCTGCCAGCCTTCGCGAGTGAGCCGCCGCACTGCCTCTTCTGCCTGAGCGCGATAACGCTCGGTCTGTGCCAACAGACGCAGACCTTCCACTTGCTGTGTTACCTGGCGGGCAATTGCCTCCACCAGTTCAACATCTTCCTCTGTCCATGATTCGTCACGCTCAAGCAGCAGCTTGCCAATTGGCTCACCAGCAATTTGCAACGGTCTCACCAGTGCGTTCGCATTCTGCTCGCTTGGTTGGACTTCACTCACCGGCAGAACCGTACCCCGATCATAGGCAAAAGCCAGCCGTTCTTTCTCATGAATTCCATCCAGGAAGTCCTCCCAACCTTCCCGCTCCATTCGCTTCAGATACACTTCCAGGTCTTTTCGCGACCGTTCAACTTCCCCAAACAGCTCAGCATTTGAAATGGCAACCGCAAGTTGTCCAGCCAGCGTCTCAAATGCGGACAGATTCTCCTGCTTTAGCGCACCCACGCGGTCACTTTGCAAATCCAGCACGCCAACTACACGCCCGGCTGCAATCAACGGCACAGCCATTTCGGAGCGCGTGTTCGGTAAAAGTGGATTGGGGCGGAAGGTCTCACTGGCAGCGGTATCCGAAACGATTACTGCCTGCCGTTCAGCAGCCGCTCTGGCATTAATCGAAGCCTGGCCAAGCGGCAGTTGATGCCCACGCCGCAACAGCTCCGCACCAGCCTCACCTGTTGCCGCACGCAGAACAAGATTGCTGCCCGAAGCATCTACCAAATAGACCTGCGTATGATACAGACCAAAACGCTGGCGGATCAGCTCTACCGCTTCGTTCAACAGGGCATCCAGGTCACGCACCATACTGACCCTTTGACCAACATCTGCTGCCAGTTGCAGGTCACGCGTTCGATCGGCAACACGCCGCTCCAGTGTACCAATCAGATCGTTTAATTGCTCCACCATCGAGTTGAATGTACCTGCAAGCATACCCAGCTCATCGCTGGTACGAACCTCAGCTTTTACGGTAAGATCCCCCTGAGCAATGCGCCTCGCTGCTCCCGTCAGTTGTACAATCGGCGAGGCGAGCACCTGAGAAATCGAAAAACCGGCAACTAAACCCACCGCAACTGCCAGAATACCCAGTAAACGAATCACACGTCCCTGTTGTTCAACCGGAGCTAGAAAAACCTCCTCCGCTTCAGCGACAACTACCGACCAGGGCATGTTTTTCAACTTGACCACTCCGGCTCGCTCTGTACGCGCAGGACCATATCTGTTTTGACCAGGCGGAACTTCAAATGAAAAATTGGATCGATTATCCGTTGCGGCAATCCCCTTACTTAATTCGGATAGGTTAAGCGCCAACTCGTCTGCCGGCACCTGGGGCAAACGGCGCTCAGAACGCAGCCGCTCGAGCGCCTGTTGATCCGGCAAACTGAGAAACTTATTGATTAACCAAGGTTTTGAATTAGTGGCGAGCAAAATATGATTTTCATCCACCAAAATAACGTTCACATCCACGCCAAAGGCGCTGCTGGATTGAGAAATGCGCTGATGAAGCACATCAGCATCATAAAAAACGCGCAAAACTCCGATTGTATTCCCATCTGCCCGTACTACTGGAGCACTGAATACCAACACAGCTTTCGAACCAGAGAAATGGAGAGAAGCTACCGGAAGCCCACTTAGCATGGGACGTTTGAAGTAATCAAAAAAACCAGATTCATCAGAGCCAATATTCGTAACTACAGTATCCACAATATTGATACCGTTGATGTCCAGGAGCGCATAAGAGCGAATATTGACCGGATCCTTTCGTACCAGTGAATTCAAAATACTGCTTAACTCCGCACGGGCTTCTATACTTTCTTCGGCACTCAAAGCCTGCGTCATGAATTTGACAATGGACGGCAACTGCGCCTCGGTTCGGATGAGGTCTAGATTGGTTTGAATAAACACATCTATACTACTGGCAACTCCAGAGGCATTCTCAAGTAACTTCTGGTTCGCCTGCTGGCTCAAAAATTCGCCAATGCGATAATTATTGTAGAAAACAAGGAACACCGCTGGTAAACCAGTGATCAGGACAAATGCCAGCATCAACTTGGCGCGGATGGAATAGGTCGCAATATTGTGCGCCACAACGATCGCCAGTGTTACCAAGACGGTCACAGCGCTGGCACTTAACAAGTTAATCAAGCTCTCCGCTACCTCTATCCGTTGCCAGACAATCAGCGCCTCCAACAACAGCGCTACAACTGCCAGAAAAATTCCAATTGCTGCGCCTGTCTCTCCTGGCGAGTCGCTATACACACGCCGGAAGAGAAAGAGGGTCAGCAAAAAGATGGTAATCGCCACAGCAAAACCTATGCCGCTGACCGCCAACGGCAAACACAGGAAAGCCGCCCACAGCGTAAACAGAAAGACACTGCCACCCGATTTTGAGCGTCCGGCAAGCAAAAGAATGACGCCCGCCAATGAACCAAGTAACAATACGAATGGGAGGATTCCGATAATCCATCCAGAGATCACAACTGCCGGTAAACGGCGAGTGCCAAAATAGCTTAAGAATAGCGCCCCCGCCGCGCTACCGAGAGCAAACCAGAATACGACGCGCATCCCTGCCGTCAAGGTTAGATAACGCTTACGTATTGAAAACATGCCGCACTCCTTGCCTGATTTCCGACCACACCTTCATTCGCAATGTACCCGTCATCATACCATTCCAATTCATTCAACCATACGACTTTTCAGGGAGGTTGTCAACTACCCTCAAAACCGTCTCCATCTTCTTCCTGCGTCAATTGGTTATCTCGTTCACTGATTATCTGCGGCGGACGGCGCATTCCCAGCTCAATACCAGATCGCCGTGCCTTGAGTGCCTGTCCTAATCCCTCAACAGCGGTTTTGAGCACGTCTTCAATGGTCACCGCGCTCTGTATCTTGCCGCTTAGCTCAGCCAGTAATGTCTTACGCTGCGCCTGCCGCTGCGCCCGTTCGTACGCTTCCGCATTCTGCAATGCAATTGCCACCTGACTGGCAATGCCCTGAATCAGCGCAACGCTTTCTTCTTTTAGAACGCCCAGAACATTATGTTGTACATCCAAAACACCCAACACCTGATCACCCACTGCGATTGGAACGGCCACCTCTGCTTTCGTTTCCGGTAACAGCGGGTTGGGCAACCAGTTCATATCCTCGGAAACATCCGGCACAAAGACCGGTGCATTGATCTCTGCAGCTCGCCCGACCAGACCACGCCCGCGTGGGATTTTGTGCCCCCGTGCCAGCATGATGCGTCCGGCCTCGCCCGTACCGCCTTTCATGACCAGATATTCCCGATTCTGGTCAAACAGATAAATGTGCGCATGGTAATACCCAAACGCCGATTGGAGTTGTTCCACTACTTCCAGCAGCAATTGTGAGGGGTCAAGAATCGTGGATAGCCGCCGGCTGACTTCCGTAGAGGTTTGTAACGCCAGCGTACGATCGGCCACCCGCTGCTCCAATGTACCAATTAAGTCTTGCAGTTGTGCAGTTGTTGAATCAAAGACGGATGCCAGCACGCCGATTTCATCACCTGAACGAATGTTTGCACGTGTTTCCAGCTTGCCAGCAGCAACAGAACGAGCCATCTCGGTCAGACGCAGGATGGGATTGACAATCACAGATGAAAATGCAATACTTACCACAGACGTGGCAATCAGGATGAGAGCGGTCAACAGTAAATTGCGCCGCGTTTGCTCTTGAACCGGCGCTAACACGCGCTCCTTATCCGCGTGAAGTGAGAGCAGCCAACCTAGATTGTCAATCTCCAAGCTGCCCAACGTTGTGCGAACTGGCTGGACGCTCGCCAGACTCTCTTTACCGCCATAATATTTTGTGTCCACATAACGCCCCTGCTTTGCCAGTTCGTTTGCAACCTGTAACAACCCCGGCTGTACATCCAGCATGGCACCCCGGTCAAATAAGCCTTGCAAAAATACAGTATATGTATCAAAAAATTGCCTGATAGGGACAAAACGAATAATGGAACGTTCGGGCCAGAAGCTTCTAACCGCTGCCCAACTTTCGGCCTTGGCAAAAATTTGAAGAAGATCCTTGAGAGTGGCATTGGAAAGAAAATTATTGTCCTGGCTGACGATAACAACAATGGCATCATGGCTCACTGCAAAAGCAATCGGCTTCCGCCCTACTTTCAAACACTGTCCCCGTTCCCGTTCGTTCATTGGACGCGAAGCCATAACGATGTCCACTGGCTCACCCTGGCAGTAAGCTTGAAACCCAACGCTGGTGCCGCTGCCACTCACGCTCACACTCCCGTTAAAACCATCCGCACGGAAACGTTCCACCATGCGATTCGCCAGTGGTGAAAGAGAAACGCTGCCAGCAATGGAAAGGTTGCCTGAAACCTGTCCGAGATTAAGCGCTGGTAAGGAATTTACTCCCATGACTGATTTTAAGGTCTCCAGAACGCCAGCCTTAATATCTGCTCCCAAGGGGAAATACCCCAGGGTCTGGTTTTCTTCATCTGCGTGGCTGATAAAATAGTGGATAAATTCAGCGACCTGGGGCTTCTCTCGAATAGTTGCGGGGTCAGCATACAGGTAAAGCGTGCGGGAAAACGGATAGCTCCTCAGCTGAACCATCTCCGAAGAAGGAGGAAGTCCCTCCACAGCAACCAGCCGCAAACGATCTGCATGACGCACATAATAAGCGTAAGGCAGAAAACCAACCGCATCAGGATTATTCGCCACAGCCAGCGCAATCTCATCCATGTCCGCCATAACGGTTGTGGTTTTAGTTTCAAGCATTAATTCGCCAGGCAAATAAAGGGATAGCCCGTTTGGGAAGATCAAATCAGTTTGGGCAATACTGCCGCTTCCCAACTGCAAAATACCCACCAAAGCTCTTGGACGATAGCTGGCATTTAGTACACCAATCACACGCCCACTCTCCAAATCTCGTATAGGAACCGCAATGGTCAGAATAAACTCCCCAAAGCGCGGGCTATATTCCGGAATACCTGCATATAACGCGCCCTCACCATTATTGTAGGCCGCTTTCCACCAGGCAGTATCCGCATAACTGTATCTTGGGACTAAACGTGTGGCAGCCATTAATGCCCCATAGCGGTCGGTGATCAACACATCCTGATATTCTGGAAAAACGGCAACGAATTCGCGTAATTTCACTGACATTGTATTCGTAAGACGGGCTTTGACCAGCGAATTTTCCAGGTCATTCGCCGCAAAAGCGACACGCCAGTTCATTTCTCGCTGCGTAATTTCCCGTTCAATTGTCTGCAAATCACCGCGGTAAAGCATATTAGCGCCTGAAACGCCCTCTTGCACTGCTTGATCCAGGGACAACGTCGTGAGCTTATCCACCTGAAAGGATAACAAATCACCCAGCGCAGTAGCGCTGGTTTGAGATAGGTTTTGAAGCGTCTCACCAATGTTGTTGGTCAAGGTACGGGTCAGGTTGACCTGATTAAGCGCCGTGATTGTACCGCTTGAAGCAAATGCCACAACCAGGAATACAATGGTGACCTTGGTGCGCAGAGAATAGTCCGAAAATTGTTTGAGTTGCACAAACAGATACACCAGGATAATCATCACAGCCAGGTTTCGCCCAACCAAGATGTCCTGTGCCGAGACTGGTACACGCCATAAGTTCCATAAAACGTCCATTCCAAGCAGGAAACCGGCATAAAACCAGCTTGCCAGCACCGTGATCTGCGCCCGCTGGCTGCCAGTCAACTCCCAGCCGATGAACAGAATCGCCAATGCACCCGCCGCCGCAAAAGCCAAAGTGTAACCTTCTGCCAGCAGGACAATTCCCAGCACCCCCGCCAGCCAGCCGCCCAACAACAGATAACTGCCCGCCCGCGTCAAACCAAAGAAAATCCATCCACCGCCCACCAAAGCAACAACTATGAGTAACCCGTACAAACCAGCAGCAAGTGTGCCTTGCCAAACTTTTACAGCAAGAAAATGCGGCAGAAAATAGAATCCGGCTGCTATCAGAGCGGCAAGAAATAACAGGTCAAACCAAAGAATATGTTGTTCATTGAGCGTTAGCTTAGAATATCGTTGCTTAAGGCTATTCAACATAGGAGACCCTCATCAGGCAATACACGATCAATTTTCCTGTGGATTCCTCAAGCTGCCAGTCAGCCGCACGGTCGCAGGCGTCTTGCCAAGTGCCCGTCCCACTTCCCGCACGGCGACTTGCATGGCTTCCTCAATCGAAGTAGCATTTTGGATGCGTTCAGTGATAGCGTTAATGAGCGCCTCGCGCTCTGCACTGCGCCGCGCCCGCTCGTATTGACGGGCATTTTGCAATGCCACGGCAATCTGAGCCGCCAGTGTCGTCAGGATGTCAGCATCTTCTGAAGAGAATGCATTGGGACGGTTTGCCTGCACATCCAGTACACCCAGCACTTGATCGCCCAGCAAAATGGGCGTTGCTAGCTCTGCGCGTGTATCCGGCAAAAGCGGGTTGGGTAGAAACTCCGGGTCCGCAGTGACATCATTGACGATGTCGCTTTGACGTCTGCGGGCAGCGCGCGCGACCAGCGATTTTTCCGCCCGCAATGAAATTGTCCGCCGTTCTGCAGTCATCTGCCGCCCCACCTCACCCGCGCCAGCAGCTAAAACCAGCTCGTCGGTTTTATCATCCAGCAGATAGATATGAGCATGATACAGCCCAAACCGTTCTTTTGTCAGATCCACCACCCGCTGCAACATCACCTGCGGCTCCAGCAAAGTGGAAACGGTGGTGGAAATCTCTGCAACCGTTGCCAGTTGGGTGGCGCGCTGGGCAATCACCTGCGCCGCCTGACGCTCTTCAGTAACATCCTCGCCAATACTGGTAATGCCGATCGGTCTTCCTTCGGTGTCGCGCAGGACCGAATTGCTCCATGCGATCAAGCGCCGCTCGCCATACCGGGTCACGATGTAATTTTCTTGATAGAGCGGTACATTATCACGCTCAATCCCCTCTGTAATCAAGCTTCGCTGCACCCAGTCTTCATCCGGTGTGAAGATCTCAAACCAGTTCTTGCCCAACACCTCTTCACGTGTCCACCCGGTCAATTCCAGCAGATAATTGTTACAGAAAGTCAGATTACCCTCTTTGTCTATCATCGTTGCAATCAAACGAATATCTTCCAGCATCTGGCGAAAGCGGCGTTCTGATTCCTTGATGCGTTCTTCGTAAAGCCTGCGCTCGGTAATATCCTCAGTAATCAGCACTAGGCTGACCGGCTTGCGCTGGT
Source organism: Anaerolineaceae bacterium (assembly GCA_034434695.1). Lineage (GTDB taxonomy): Bacteria > Chloroflexota > Anaerolineae > Anaerolineales > Anaerolineaceae > DYEC01. Next base: position 35,703 of record DAOTYY010000149.1, on the reverse strand, counting down.
CATCATAAATTGGAACATTGACCGTATGCAAGAAGCGCCGCCCAAGATGCGCTGTATTCGCCTCTTCCACCGGAATATCAATTACTTTTCCACTTCTGAAAGCTTCCTGATCATTGGCGCGGAAGAAATCTGCCTGCGCTTTAGGAAAGAGATCATAATCCGTTTTGCCCAACACCTGGTCACTGGCAAAACCAAATATTTGTTCAGCGGTTTTATTCCAGATTGTGAAACGCCCGTCCGGGTCTTTAGCCACCACTGCAACTGGCAAATTATCCACCAGCGTTTGCAAGAATTGTTGGGACTGTTGGAGCTCCAGGGCGCGCCTTCCGGATTCCAGTAGCAGGCGGCGGTTTTCCAGCGCAATTGCCACTTGAGCGGTCAAAGTGCGCAAGCCTTGAATCTCACGGTCGGTAAAGTAATGCGGCTCTTCGCCCGCCAGAACGATTGCACCTAAATGCGCCTCACCCACCCAGACAGGTAAAACACCCAATGAGCGCATATTCAACATGCGCAGCATCTCCAGCGTCTTCTCATCAATGTTCTCGTCTTGTGCCGCATCATCCGAGAAAACCGGATTAGGGCTGAGAAAAAGCTCTATCGTTTTTAGAGCATCTTTTGAATACGTCGTACCAAGAGGAATCGGACGGGTACCTTCCCCACTGTGCCAGATGCCCTGAACTGTTGCCGACTCCACTTGACCTGCAGCATTATGGCGGAAGAGCAACAACACGCCACGATTGATCTCGCTGATTCTTAACTCTTCTGCCACTACCGCCACCAACTCATCCAACGTCTTTGCTGTATTAATCCGCTGACCGGCGCTGTACATGCGGTTGAGGTGAGCAAACTGTTCTGTGTTCTGCAAACTGACCGCTACCTGAGCTGCAAGCGTGGTATAAATGCCCACATCTTCCTCAGTAAAGCCATTGATCATGTTTGATTGAACATCCAGGATCCCCAGGATGCGGCTACCAACGATTAACGGAATTGCGGCTTCCGAGCGGGTATCCGGTAATAGCGGGTTGGGTAAAAATCCAGGTTCCTTGCGCACATCATTGATAACGACCGGACTGCGCTGGCGGCAGGCACGCGCCACCAACGAGCGTGCTGCTGCAAGTGGGATGACATGTCCCTTGGAAACCAGTTTTCTACCCACCTTGCCCGATCCAGAGCTCAGCACAAGCGTATCTCCTGCCTCGTTCAACAAATAAACATGTACATGATATAACCCAAAATTTTCACAAACCATATCTACAACCGTTTGGAGCATCTCATCCCGATCAAGAATGGTAGATATCGCTGTCGAAACTTTAGCAACTCTCACCATCTGCTCGGCGCGCTGGGCGACGAATTGCTCGAATCGCTTGCGCGACGTTATATCTTCCAGAGAAACCAGCAGGCGGTCATATGTTGCTTCATGCCCGGGTACCACGCTCCACTGTAATAAAACATCTAATCGGCGACCATCCAGCGTGTAATTGACACCCTCGCCAGCAAAATGGGTTTGCCCTTGCCACATTGTCAATAACTCGTCAGTGAACAGCGCTTTTGTCTCATCGCGAAATATTCCTTTCAAATTTGCAAGCAACTCTTGCTTCGATCGCGCAGCAAATAACCGCAAAGTCCGTTCATTAACCTCAATAACGCGTATCCGCGCCATACAATCATCAACGATCTCAGGATGCTCAGCTATGTGCGCACGTAAGTCGCTTACACCAGAAGCGCGCAAATGATCCAGATAAACCTTAACCTGGCTGAAATCCTCCTCCCAAAGCGAAACAGGAGAGCTGGCAAATAAGTTGCGGAAGTGCTCCTCACTCTCGATTAACGCTTGTTGCGATTTTTGAAGCTCGGTCGCGCGTTGTTGTGCCTCAATCAGCAAGCGACGGTTTTCCAAAGCCAGAGCAACCTGAGCAACGAACGTCTGGTATCCTTGCTGCTCGCTTTCACTAAAGGGATGTATAGCATCGCTCTCTACAAGGATGGTGCCCACTTGTCGGGACAAAATCCAAAGCGGCAAAATCCCAATGGCACGCACACGTTGCCCTCGCAGAAATTCTCGCGTCGCCGCATCTACACGATCGTCCTCAAACACATCATTCACAAAGAGCGCGTCCGGGCTTAACAGCGTTCGAATAGAATCAAACATGGTGTTCGGATAGGTTGTCCCCAACGCTTGAGGTTTGGGCCCCTCACCGCTATACCACGTACCCTGAACAGTGACCGATTCAATCTGACCTGCGCGGTCATAATTGAAAATTATCAGCTCAGCACGGTTAATCGAAGGAATTCGTAACCCCTCAGCCACAACTGCAACCATTTCGTTAAAATCACTGGCTGTGTTCACCCGCTGGCTGGCGCGGTACATATCCATCAGGCGTTCAAACTGACGAGTGTTTTGCAAGGCAACTGCCACCTGAGAAGCCAGCGAGATAAAGAGATTGGTATCTTCTTCACTGAAATTGTCCAAGATATTGGACTGTAAATCCAGCACCCCGAGCACTTCATCACCAGCCAGCAATGGCACGGCCAGCTCGGAGCGTGTCTTTGGTAGCAGGGGATTCGGCAAGAAAGTAGGATCTTTCCACACATCATTGACAATGACACCACGCCGTTCGCGGCAAGCGCGCGCTACCAGCGATTGTTCCGCCTGTACAGGGATGGCGTGAGCCTCAGCAATCAGTTTGCGTCCTACCTCGCCAGTGCTGGCTCGTAACAACAGTGTGTTATCATCTTGCAGTAAATAAACCTGAGCATGATACAGGCTGAAATGTTCGCGCGTCTGATCTACGACTGCTTGTAACATTTCTATGGGGTTTAGAATTGTAGAAACAGCCGTGCTGATTCGCGCCACCGTCGAAAGATCGGCTGCACGCAACTTCTCTTTTTCCAACAAACGCAGGCTCTCAAACGCAATAGCAATTTGACCACAAAGACCTTCCAACAGGTTCTGATCGTCTTCATTCAAACCCCAGGGCTGGTCGCTATGCACATCCAGCACGCCAACCACCTCTCCACGCAATTTGATCGGCACAGCAATTTCACTTGCCGTATTGGGTAGTAGTGCCTCCGGCTCCCAGCTCTTGAGCAATTGAACGTTCGGTATCAAGATAGTCTCTCCGCTGGTCACTGCGCTACCGACCGGGTACTGGGTAAGCGGAACGCGATATTCCATTGCTCGCATCTGTTTACCCGCCTCACCATAACCTGCGAGCAACACAACTGCATTCACCGCCGCGTCGAAAACGAAAATTTGCACATGGTAGTAGCCAAAGCTTTCTTTGACCTTTTTTACGACTCGTTCAAGCATTGCCTCCAGCGTCTCGGCTGTCACCAGCTCTTGTGCCAATTCGGTTGTGACCTGAACTTGAAGACCGCGCCGTTCAGCCATCGAACGAACACGTTCCTCCATCTCCTTACGCTCACTAATGTCCCGCACTGCCACAATAAAACCATTCGGGATTCCCCCGGTATCCAACATGACCCCAACAGCAGCCTCACCAAAAAATACACCGCCATCTTTCTTGACGAAGCGCAACTCGAGCAACGAGGTCTGATCTTTGCCCGTTTCCGGGGTGGATTGTACAGCGCGTAAAAGTGTGGTGCGGTCCTCGGAGTGAATCAGGTTTCCGGGATCCATGCCAACCAGTTCTGCATGGCTGTACCCAAACAATACCTCTACCGCCTTATTCGCCTGACTCACCTTTCCCTGCATGTCGGTCAAGAACACCGCATCGGGCATCGTACTCAAGACAGAATGCAGCACCTTCTGGGTGCGTTCAGTTTGCGCTTCCAGAGCCGCCGTTTGCTGAGACTGGACAATAATCACATCCTCCAAACTACGAGTAGCCTGCATGAACATATCCCAGAGGAACTTTGATGCCTCTGCACTCATATCCAGCGCAAGCAACGTTCGTGAAAGCGCGCGCAGACTAGCTCCCATCAGGGACGGCGTCATTTTCAATTCTCGCATCTGGGAGACACTTTTGCTGGTAAATTCCACAAACGCACTCGCATCCCCATCTAAAAGGCAAGCCGCCGTGAGTTCAAGCATCTGGCGGCTCATATTTACAATGGTCGCTCCGGTATATCTGTTGCCTTTGGCAATTTCCGACATCAGATACTCGCTGGTTTGAGCAGTCAATTTATCCAACTGGGAACGAATCGTCTCTGCCAGTGACCTCATCACTCTTTCACTCCTTCAGAACACACAGCGCGTCTTATGATTTTCTTCCACCGTGCAAACTGTGTTCCACATTTATTATACAGTCCCGAAAGTGTTAATGAAATCTTTACGATTAGCAAATTATTTCTAGAGAAACAATAGATAGCCGCTGACGCTAATATTTTATCAGGCTTCATTAACCTTATACAGCACCACAAGGGCTTCTACAAGCAATTGATAAGTGATTGCAAGGCGCGCCTATATAAAAGAACGTTCCGTTTTTCTGGTAAAATGTGCTGATGACTACCATCTTCTTTGCAACTGATGTTCACGGCTCAGACATTTGCTGGAACAAGTTTATCAACGCCGGAAAATTTTATGACGCCAATATTATCATTCTTGGCGGCGACATGACCGGCAAGGCGATTGTGCCAGTTGTCTATCAAGGCAATGGCACCCATCGCGCCGTTTTGCTGGAACAGACTTTCATCCTCAACAATGAAGACGAACTGCAACAGATGATTAAAAAAATCCGTAGCCGCGGTTATTACCCCTACCTCACCAATCCGGATGAGCTGGCTGAGCTGAATCACAACCCCGAGAAAGTGCAGCAGATTTTTCGTCAGGAAGTGCTGAAGACCGCAGAGCGCTGGTTAGATTATGCCGACGAGAAGCTCAGAGAAAGCGGCATTCGCTGCTTTGTTGCCCCTGGCAACGATGATATGTTCGAGTTAGATGATCTGATTCGCGCTTCGAAATGTGTCACGCTGGCAGAAGGACAGGTTATCAAGCTGGATGAGCATCATGAGTTAATCAGCTCCGGCTGGAGCAACCCAACCCCCTGGCATACTTATCGCGAGGAAAGCGAGGAAAAACTTCTGGAGCGCTTTGAAGCCATGTTATCAAAAGCGATCAATCCACGCACCAGCATTTTTAACCTGCATGTACCGCCCTATGCTTCTTCGCTGGATGATGCTCCGGAGCTGACCGCTGATTTGCGTCCAAAGTATGCCGGTAATTCATTGATACCGGTCGGAAGTCGGGCGGTGAGGACAGTGATTGAACGCTATCAGCCGCTGGTGGGTTTCTTTGGTCATATTCATGAAGCACGCGCCGCCACGCGCATTGGCAAAACCCTTTGTATCAATCCAGGCAGTATGTACGAGCAAGGTGTCCTGTGTGGCGCGCTGGTCACGTTGTCAAAAGATAAAGTCAAAAGCTATGTTTTGACCAGCGGCTAAACACCCGTTGCTTTCAGTGCCAGGACAAAATTCACCCAAAAATTCAGGGCAGCACATACCAGGGATTGATAAATCCGCCCAAGTAACGCACCTCAAAGTGGAGATGTGCGCCAGTAGAGTTGCCCGTACTGCCCGCCAGACCAATCAGACTACCCTGCATTACACTCTGTCCGCAGCGCACGTTAATTGAGCTGAGATGCGCATAAAGCGTGTGATAACCGTTCTGATGGTCAATCATGATCATATTCCCATAACCGCCACCGATTGCCCCGGCGTAAACCACCACGCCGCTATCCGCCGCATAGACTGGTGCACCTTCACCAGCGGCGATGTCAATCGCCAGGTGACCCGACCAGTAATCGTTTCCAGAGAGGAAATGTTGTACAGCAGGCCAGATAAAGGCACCTGATCCTACCGCACCGCCCGCCGGTACCTCACACCCACCCGGACCGCTGATACCTTTAGTAACACCAGATTTGGGTGCATACGCCACCGGTACAACCCATGGTTTCAATTCACGCCATCCGCCGGGGATCATGATGTACTGCCCCGGTTCGATTTTTGGGTCAGTCATATCCAGTTTATTACCCGGAAAGCTGAGAATTTCCTTGGGGTCGGCATGAAAACGAGCTGCTACATCTTCCAGCTTATCGCCTTCTTTCCATTGGTAAAGAATACCATCCACCGGGGGAATTTTGATTTCCTGACCAACAGAAATCTGATGGGGGTCATCGTTCAGCACTTCGTAATTCGCCCACAGAATCGATTCGGGCTTGATTTTGAACTCGCTTGCGATGCCGAATATCGAGTCGCCTTTTTTTATGGTGTAATTCACCACTCCCGAACGCGGGCGGGTTGGGATGATGGTACGCGGGTTTGCCAGCCGCACCAGTGCATTCATTCCCCCATTGCTACCCAACTCAGGCAATGGCACCCCCACATTACTTTCCATTGGTGTAACCGTTGGGTCTTCGGGTGCCAATTGAGGCTCAGCTTGTGCTTTCGCCTGCATTTGTTTTGCTACCGGTGAGCGCTGGTAAAGCAAAAACAACATCAAAGCCACCATAACCAGTGCCACTCCCCAAGCAACAGCAGATACCCAGCGTGGCAAGGACGATTTACGCCTCACAGCAGGTTTTTCGTGCTGAGCATTAGCTGATTTCACAATTCCTCCGTCAGCGTTTCCAGGAACTCTTGATTATTGCGGGTTTTTAGCATCCGTTGCAGGATAGCCTCAGTTGCCACCGCCGGATCCATTCCAGCCCCCTGCGGCGGTGTTCCAATCATTTGCAAATACATACGACGCATCAACCAGGCGCGCTGTAAAATATCTGGACCAAGCAAAAGGTCTTCGCGTCGCGTTGAAGAACGCTCAATGTCAATGGCAGGAAAGATACGGCGTTCTTGCAAACGACGAGAGAGGTGCAGCTCCATGTTGCCCGTACCCTTGAACTCTTCAAAGACCACATCATCCAGACGAGAACCTGTATCCACCAGTGCAGTGGCGATAATCGTCAGACTGCCACCTTCTTCCAGATTGCGCGCTGCGCCGAAGAAACGTTTGGGGGGATATAGCGCCGAGGGGTCCATACCACCTGAAAGCGTTCGTCCAGATGGATTGACGACCAGGTTGTAAGCACGAGCCAGACGGGTGAGTGAATCCATCAGGATCACCACATCCCGCCCAATCTCCACCAGCCGCTTGGCGCGTTCGAGCGCAATTTCTGCCGTGCGTACATGCGCCGTAACGGGTTCATCGAAGGTTGAGGCAACCACTTCGGCATCCACAGAACGGTCCATGTCCGTGACCTCTTCTGGGCGTTCACCAATCAGGGCAATGATCAAATGTACTTCAGGATGACGGGTGGAGATGCCATTGGCAATTTGTTTCAGAATCGTGGTTTTGCCGGCTTTTGGTGGAGAAACGATCATTCCACGCTGTCCTCGCCCGATAGGAGCAATCAAATTAATCAGGCGGGTAGAGAGAATGTTCGGACTGGTTTCCAGGTCAAATCGTCTGTCCGGGAAAATAGGTGTCAAATCCTCAAAATTAACCCGGTTGCGCGCCTCTTCGGGATCCATGCCATTGACGGATTCAACTTTCAGTAATCCATAATGACGTTCAGATTCGCGCGGTGGGCGCACATGGCCAATTACCAGGTCGCCCGAGCGCAGCTCATAACGACGTAATTGAGCCTGTGAAACATATACATCATCCGGTCCTACCTGATAATTGGTGCGCAAGAAACCAATTCCTTCATTCATAATTTCAAGCACACCACCTCGCACTTCCAGGCCTTCTTTTTCAGCTTCTGCCTGACGGATCCTAATAATCAGGTTTTCCTTTTTCAGGCGCATTGCGTTGGGAATACCCAACTCTTTGGCTTGTTCGCGCAGCACCGACAGAGGGGCTGTCTCAAGTTCAAGTATCTTCATGTTTGCATCTCTTGTCTAATTGGGATAAACGGCAAGGGTCGCTCCCTTTACAGGGGACGTCAGTCTTTATAAGATTAAGCATATCTTTTGGGTTTCCGACTTCTCTGTCTGCCACCTCCACACTTGTCTGACAGAGAAGTTTTTTAACGATCAATCCGTCTCGGTGACATTATTATTATAGCATGTTCACGAAAAACGCGCAAGTAAAATAGTGGAGGGTGTTGAAAAACACAACCCAACATCATATATATGGCGGTAAATTAGCCTATTTTTGTATAGATATACGCTAAATATAACTTTTCCAACATTCCCATATTGCCAAAAATTCTCGCCATAGGATGAAATCCATTGAATTGAAAGGGCAAGTTTTTAGGGGTTTCATTAACTTTAGGGCAGGAAAATGCTCTTCTTCAAACGGTTGACGTATCTTCAGTTGGCGTTAAAATAGCAATAACTTTGGCTGAGGATATGCTGTAGCAGGGGTTGTAAGCAGTCAGCAGAGTGAATACGATTGTCAGGTGATCATCATGAAACGGGTCTGGTCTCCCTGGAGAATGAAATATGTGACTAAGCAGCTCGAAACACCCGGTTGTCTTTTTTGCAATGTGTTGCGACAAAACGATGGTTTGGAAAACCTGATCGTTTATCGCGGCAATTGTGCTTACGTCATCCTCAACCGATACCCCTACACCAGCGGTCATCTGATGATTGTTCCAAACGCACACGTATCTTCATTGACCGAGCTAGATGCACCGACGCGCGCTGAGTTGTTCGATTTACTGGCACATGCTGAAGCTGCACTGCGGCAGGTCTATAGCCCAGAGGGATTCAATATCGGCGCGAACTTGGGCGAAGCCGCCGGCGCAGGTATTCCTGGTCATTTACATTTCCATGTCGTTCCGCGCTGGTGCGGCGATACTAATTTCATGTCCGTTGTGGGCGAAACGCGCGTCCTTCCAGAAAATTTAGCTGAATCCTACCAACGTATTCAGGAAGCCTGGCAAGCGCTGGCTGCCTAAAAGTGTCAAAACCACAATCACCTTTTGCATTCAATCTGGAGAATAAAACCCCCTGGCGAGTTCAGTCACACAATTTTTTGCTTCCTCTTCGGGAAACATCATTGCCACTTGACGGCGAGCCTGATCGCGAATGGTATTAATGTTACTGAAAAACTCACGCATCATAATCACCAATAAATATAACCCACGCCGCGAGAGACGCAATTTTTGGGCATCGTCAACAGCAAAAGCACCATTCAACTTTAGAAAAGCCATTTCCAACGGTAATCCCAGCTCAACAGAGACACCAAATTGTTTTTGAAAACTTTGCTTATCCAGCTCCAAACCGAATAAATCCATCATCAACCGGTAACGCATCTGTTGAAGGCGGCTGAAGGTTCGGCGTCCACGCAATGCAAAGCGTCCGGCTGAGAGGCTGCGCTGATAATCTGCCAGTGAAAAAGAATTGACCAGTAATGTCCCATTCAGATAGCTGAAAGCTCCTGACCCTGCCCCAATGTAATCGCTTCTCTCCACAATATACTCATCAATCAGGTGTTGTCGTCTTTTGCGGGTGAAATTCCAGGGGGTGGTGAGTTGATAATCCGACGGCATGGAATCCAGAATAAGCCGATACAGATGTGCTTCGCGCCGATGATCCACGCGTCCAATCGCCTGTTGAATAGCCCGAGCCACGGATGGCGAGGTCATCAACGGGTAAAAGGTAATCTGATCGGCACCGCTTGCAAGCGCCATTTCAATATCCCGGCGCAAAGAGGCTTCACTTTGTTCAGGGTAGTTAAATATCAGATCAATGTTTAGGGTAGAATACCGCCCTGTGACCGATTGCAACTGGCGCATGATCTGTTCGCCGCCACCAAAGCGTTCCAATCGTGCCAGTTGATGCAGAACGCGGTCATCAAAGGTCTGCACACCTACCGACATGCGTTGGACACGACCACCCAAGGCATCGGCAACTTCAGGTGTCATGTGATTGGGATTAGCTTCACACGACACCTCACGGATGCCGAAAAGCTGCTGTGCCAGATCAACCAGCCGATTCAACTCTTGGACAAATAGTGTAGGGGTTCCGCCACCAATGTACATTGAGCGGAAGGAATAACCCAGTTCCGCGATCATGCACAGTTCTTGTTGTAGCGCCTCGAAATATGGGCGCGCCATACCCTGCTCCAATCGTACCCGGTGGAATGAACAGTACGGGCACAGCACTTCACAAAACGGGATGTGAACATAAAGAAGATAATCCCGCCCGGGAATCGGGCGGGGAAAAGCAATATCTTTCACCTGTTCAAGTACCAGATTCTTTGAGAGAATGTTGCGCAGCGTAGCAGTCAGAATAGTTTCCGTAATCATGCCGGGTCAGGCTCGTTTTGGTCTGCGCTTTCGGTAAAGTCTCGCAGTAACTTTTTTCATCCGCATTATAGCACAGACGATTTCCGTCAACTATACACCGTTGAGAGTGTTGAAAAAGTCATATATGGCGCATATCTATACGAAAAACAGGCTGTTTTACCGCCATATATGGGGAGTGTGTTTTGTTTTTCAACACCCTCCACCGTTGAACGGTATAGTATTTTGCTATCCCTTTAGCGTAACAGCTCTTCCAGGATTCGTCTTGTCAATGCCGGGTCAGCTTTGCCGCCCATCTTGCGCATTACCTGCCCGACAAACCAGCCGATTAGTGTTACTTTGCCGCCTTTATAGTTTTGCACTTCTTTTGGGTTTTCAGCCAGCACTTCCTCGCAAACACGGCGGATGGCGCTGTCATCGCTCACCTTTGCCAGACCTTCTTCAGCAACGATCACAGATGGGGCTTTGCCGCTGCTATCCGACTTTTCCAGCAGGCTCTTGGCGGTAGAAGTGTTAATCGTGCCACCATCCAGTAATTTGAGAATTTCTGCCAGATGCTCCGGGGTCAGTTTAAGCTCCGCAGCGGTACGATTGCTCTCATTAAGGATACGCAACACATCATTCATCATCCAGTTTGAGACGCGCTTGGGATCACCGCCATAGGCTTTGACCGTCGCCTCAAAATAATCTGAAAGACTACGCTCGCCAGTGAGCAGGTCGGCATCATAATCGGGTAACCCGTACTGCTCAATGAAACGCTGACGGCGTTCCAACGGCAGTTCGGGTAGACTTTCTAGAATTTCATTTTTCCAGGCATCGTCAACGTACAGCGTCAGCAAATCCGGCTCGCGGAAACAGCGGTAATCGGCTTCGGTCTCTTTAGAACGCATCTTGCGCAGTTTTCCACTATCTTCATCCCATTCCAGGGTCCAGGTTTCGATCCGGTGCCCGGCTTCCACCTCACGAATCTGACGCTCAATCTCTTTGGCAATGGCGTCCCGCACAGCGTCAATCGAGTTGACATTTTTAATTTCCGTCTTGGGGTTGAGATAACTGGCACCTTTAGGTCGGATGGAGACATTGGCATCACAACGCAAATGCGCCTTTTCCATATCCGCCTCTGAAACACCCAGCCAGCGCAGAAGCTGGCGCAGGCGAATCAAGTATTGTGCGGCTTCATCAGCAGAACGCAAATCCGGCGCGGTGACCATCTCCACCAGCGGTACACCGCAACGGTTGAAATCAATCAGCCGCCGCCCGTGCTCATTCTTCGTTTTACCAGCATCTTCTTCAATATGAAGTTTATGGATGCGCACCCGTCTTCGGCTGCCATCCGGCAGTGGCAGGTCAAGATACCCTCCGCGCGCCAGCGGCTTATCGTATTGCGAAATCTGATACCCTTTGGGCAAATCGGGATAAAAATAGTTCTTGCGGTCAAAACAGGATTCGGGTTGGATCTCGGCATGCATGGCTGCCGCCAGCAGCACTGCCTTCTCAACCACGACACGGTTCAATACCGGCAAAACCCCCGGAAGCCCGCTGCACACCGGACAGATGTTGCTGTTTGGTGAATCAAACCAAGAATCGGCTTTGCAAGAACAGAAAATTTTGGTCGTGGTATTGAGCTGGATATGCGTCTCCAGTCCGATGACGGCTTCATATTCGGTCATAGAATGCCTCACAAAAGTTCAAAGTCCTCTATCGCTGCAATACCATGGGTTTGACCTGCCGCCAGCTTTCACCCTCACTTGCCTTTTCATAGGCACGAGCAATACGGAATAGCAACGCTTCCTGATAATCGGCAGCCAGAAATTGAATGCCAATCGGCAGTCCATCGGCAGCAATGCCCCCCGGCACAGAAATTCCCGGCACGCCGGCATGATTCGCCGGCACGGTGAGCTGATCGGCATACTGCATCAGCACCGAATCACCATATACCGCGCCGAGCGGGAAGGCGGTTGTAGGCGTCGTCGGGGTAAGCAAAGCATGCAGACGATATTTACCATTTGGATCAAACACCCGATCAAAATCCCGCCGGATCAGCGTACGAACACGCAACGCCCGCTGATAATACTGCTCCGAATACTGCGCTGCACTGACGTACATCCCCATTAAAATACGCAGCTTTGGTTGTAATCCGAAACCTTCCGCGCGGCTTTTTCGATACATTTCATTCAAATCGCGCACGGGTTCAACCGTGCGATGACCATACTTGACGCCATCATAGCGGTGCAAATTGGATGCAGCCTCAACACGGCTGATGACAAAATATGCCGGAATGCCATAGCGCGTATTCGGCATAGGAACATTTTCAATAATCTCGGCACCCATCTGCGCCAACAGGTCGGCGGCGCGGCGCACCGCAGCTTCAAATTCCTGCGGCACTGCCTGCTGGACATATTCGCCGAGCTCATCCGGATAGGTGACTTTGAAATAATCCGGCGATAACCCGATCCGCAACCCCCTGACGCCAGTTTCTAACTGCGCCAGATAATCTTCCACCGGCACGCTGGCAGCAGTGGAATCATGTGTATCCGGACCGGCAATGACTTGAAGCATCATTGCGGCATCGGTTACATTGCGCGCAATTGGACCCGGGCAATCCAGCGAAGAACCAAAGGCAATCAATCCATAGCGAGAGACGCGTCCATAAGTCGGCTTGAGACCCACCACGCCGCAGAAGGCTGCCGGCTGGCGAATCGAGCCGGCGGTATCTGTGCCAAGTGAAAGCGCCGCCTCGCCTGCTGCCACCGAAGCCACGCTTCCCCCCGAAGAGCCGCCCGGCACACACTGCGGGTTCCAAGGATTGCGCGGGCAGGGTTGAAAAGCAGAGGACTCATTGGAAGAGCCATAGGTAAATTCATCCAGATTCACTTTTCCCAGCATCAGCGCGCCTTCAGCTTCCATACGCGCTACAGGTGTAGCAGTATAAGGCGCAACGAAATTCGCTAGAATGCGGGAAGCCGCAGTCGTGCGAGTGCCCTGAACACAGAAAATATCCTTGACGGTGAAAGGTACACCCGCCAGTCTGCCAGGATCTTCACCGTCTGCCAGTTTTTGATCCACCGACATCGCCTGAGCGCGAGCGCGGTCATCAGTTACTGTGATAAATGCATGTACTGTCTGCTTATCTTCATCACTGATTTCACCAGGTTCGGTACTACCCGGTCTGCCGTCAACAGTCTCAATGCGCGCCAGACAGGAAGCCAGAATTTCTGTAGCCGAGATTTTGCGTTGACGCAGCAAGCGCGTCAATTCGTATGCGGGAAGGTCACACAATTCCATTGTCGTTTATTCTAGTGTGGTATGAGGAATATCGGGAACGATCAGATAGCCATTCTCCATCTGGGGCGCCTGAGCAAGGATATCCTGCGGGCGCTCAAAAGGCTGCCAGTCATCACCGCGCAGCGCCGGGCTGATCTGAGGCGTATAAGGAACGCCATGCCATGTCGCCGGAACATCCTCATCCAATGGGATCGCTTCCAGTTCACGTATGGCTTTGAGCTGGTTATTCAATTCACGCAACAGATACTCCGCCTGCTCATCGGTCAGCTCCAGCGCGGCCAGTTGCACCAGATGATCAAAGGTGGAACGATCAATGAATTCACTCATTTTGCATTCCTCTGGGTTGCAAAATTATCTCACTCCTGCCCGCCCATCATACCACAAAAACGGATGGAACATATTTCATTAAGCTAAACAGAATAGTTGGATACCGGCGGATTACGGAGTTATAGAAGCCTGAGCAGTAGCAGTCTCGGCATTCGCGGTTCCTATTGCAGACTGGGTAGCCGTCTGGGCTGCGGCAGTTCCGGCGCTTTCGGTTTGTATTACAGATTGGGTAGCGGTTTGGGCTGCGGCAGTCCCGGCATTTGCTGTCTGTATCACAGACTGGGTTGCAGTTCGAGCTGTAGCCGTCCCGGTTAAATTAGCCGTTGGGGTGCGCGTCAGAGTTACGGTATTCGTCGCCGTCGGGGTGTTAGTGATGGTGGGGGTGTTTGTTGACGTAGGGGTCATGGTTGCAGTTGGAGTAAACGTGGGCAGGCGGAAGGAAGTCCAGGTAGGCGGAAAGGTCATCGTCGGACGCGGGGTATCGGTGGGAAGGGGCGTTCCCCCCGGCGTATGAGTCCAGGTGGGCGGCAAACGGATCGGCGTGGCAGTAGAAGTCGGAATCTCAATGGTAGGTGGCAGTGTGGGCGGTGGGAAAGGATTAATAAAAACATTGGGATTGACGAAAACCGTCGCAAAACAGGCGCACGTGCTGCAGGTCAGAAGCAAAACCAGCGCTGTCAACACATCCCACAAAGCAATCTTTTTCATCGGTTGCCTCCCCATCAAAAATCGGGCTGCAACATTCCCTGTTGTTCAGTATATTAGGAAACAGCAGTCTGTCAAGCGAGGAGAAACTTCCGTTTGACAATGCCCTTGTTGATTGTACAGCTCGTGCAAGCTGGTTTGCAAAAACGGGCTGACCTGTAACCAAGAGCAAGTGAAAAGTGTAATGAAGGGTGTGTTATTGGAAAAAAGCAGAGGATTTTTTACAACAGCTAGATCTGGAAATTCCCGACAGACGCATTGGCAACCAGAAAAATTGGATGGCGATAGAATTTTTGCTGACATTGAGGATGGGGATCTCAACATTCCATCCTGCTACATGAGCGAAGAGGAGGGCAGGTGTTTGGCACAGTATACTATGCAGCAGATAACCCCTGACCGAAACAGCAATGGCATGCAAAGAGCAGAGCATTCTTCCCAATGCTCAAATCTCGCCGATTGCCTGCCGCACCTGACGGGCAAGCTCCCCAAATTCAGGTGTGTAGCGTATCTCTTCTACACGTGGACGGGGCAACCCCACTTGTAAATCCAGGCTGATGCGACCGGGGCGGGGCGTGAGTACCAGTACACGGTCGGAAAGCAGCAATGCCTCGGAAATGGAATGTGTCACCATCAATACCGTCTTGCGCCGCGCCTGCCAGAGGCGCAACAATTCATCCTCCATACGCTCACGCGTCAGGGCATCCAGCGATCCGAACGGTTCATCAAGTAGCAGCAGATCGGGATCCTGGATGAGAGCGCGGGCAATCGCCACGCGCTGCGCCATCCCTCCCGAAAGCTCGGTGGGCCAGGCATTCTCAAATCCTTGCAGCCCGATCAGCTCGATCCATTCAAGCGCACGTGTGCGCGCCTGATCATCCGGTATGTTTTTTAATTCGAGGGGCAGGGTAATATTTTGAAGCACCGAGCGCCAGGGCATCAGATTGGCTTGCTGAAATACCAGACCAATGCGCGGCTTTTCTCCATAACCATTGCGGGCAAAATGCACCTCCCCGCTGGTTGGTCGCAGCAAACCCGCCAGCACACGCAACAGAGTACTTTTCCCGCTCCCCGAAGGGCCCAGAACACAGACAAACTCTTGTTCGTTTAAGTCAAAACTGACCCCTTGCAAAGCGGTCAGACCGCCTCCCTCCGCCGGGAAGGTAACCGTCAGGTCACGTACCTGTAATACCGGATGTACCGACATATTGGTTTACTCCTCTGGCAAGAATTCATTCGTATAAGCCTGGCTTACATCCAGCGGTTGTCTGAGTAAGTTCATCTCCAGCAAAATGTCATGCATATTCTTCCAGCTCTGGGCATCACTAACACCCTTCTTTTCAACGTCCCACAGTTCAATTGAAGAATTCAATACCTGTTTTTGGACCGCCTGATCTGTCTGCGCCAGATTTTCTACATATTTTTTGCTGATTTCAAAAGCCACCTCGGGATTCACAGCCGCCTCAACAATACCTTTCCAGGTTGCACGCACCATCCGCCTGATTAACTCAGGATTCTCCCGGATAGTTTTTTCATTGGTAATTATCCCATTAGAAACCAACGGGAGATAATCGGCCGTTAGAATGACATCCACAGGATAACCTTTGGCACTGAGCTGATTGGGTTCGTTGGCAACATAGACCACCACAGCATCTTCACGCCCGGCGATCAGCGACTCCACTTGAGTGAAGCCGATCGAATCAAGTATCACATCGCTTTCCTTAAGCCCACCTGCTTCCAATAGGGCAATCAAACCAATGTAGCTGGCGCCATACAGACCGGGCAACCCAATACGTTTGCCGCGCAAATCAGAAGGCTGACGAATATTTTTTTCCTTAATGGCAGCTACTCCAACCGGGTATTTCTGATACCAGGTCAACACATACACAATCGGCAACCCCTGACTGCGCCCCAAAAGTACCTGCTCGCCTGATACAGTGGCAAATTGCAATTCATTTGCTCCCACCAGTGCTACCGCGTCGGTTTCAAAGCTATAATCAATGTCCAGCTCAATACCTTCCCGCTGATAATAGCCTTTTTCTATCGCCACGTACAGCGGTGCGAATTGAACATTTGGGATATATCCCACTGGGAAACGAACTTTCACCGTCTGCGGTGTCACAGTCGGCGCAGATGCGGCAGGCTGACAGCCGGCAAAAAGAAATACGAACAACAAAAGGAACATAAACAAACGCTTCATAGGTTCTCCGTTTCTGAAATTGCAACGCGTAACATTTCAGGCTGGCGTTGCCAAGCGAGCGTTCGCCGCTCCACCCACAACACCAATCCATACAATGACAGAGCCATCCCGATCAGGGTAAAAATCGCTACAAAGACCAATGCAGTATCATACTGACCTCGTCCAACGTTAATGAGAAAACCAAGCCCACGATCAGCGCCCACAAACTCACCCACCACCGCGCCAATCACAGAGAGAGTCGCCCCGATGCGCAGACCACCCAGAAAAACTGGCAAAGCAGCCGGTACTTCCAGAAATCGCAACATCTGAGGGGGCCTGGCATGCAACGAACGCATTAGATCGCGCAGGTTTTCCGGCACAGCACGCAACCCCACAACGGTATTTATCAGCACCGGGAAAAAGACAATCAAAGCACAGATGAGAATCTTGGAAAACATTCCCGGACCAAACCAGATCACCAGCAAGGGAGCAATTGCCACCACCGGAACCGCCTGACTGGCAACCAGATAGGGCGCAATCAGTTGCTCCAGTGCACGAAACCGTGCCAGAAAATAACCCAACACCGTCGCCAGAAAACTGCCCGCCAGCAACCCAATCAGCACCTCAAAAAGAGTCACCGCAGTATGCCTCGCCAGACTACCATCCTGTAATGCCCGCCAGAAACGCTCTACAACCATGAGCGGGGGCGGTAAAATAAAAGAGGGAAATTTTGCCTGTACAACCAGCAGTTGCCAAAGCAAGAGGGTTACTGCGATCGAAAATGGCAACAACAAGCGGCTAAACTGTCGGACAAAACGACGCGCTTTCACAAAATTCATTCGATTTTCCTCGATGTGTCGGGAAAACAAAAACCCCGACAGGCAATTATTAGCTTCGGGGCTCAGGACGCGGCTATACTAAAAGCAGTAAACACGATTTTCTCCTTCTTCCATCCGGACTTTACCGTCGACCCCGGAATTTCACCGGGTCGTGCGCTCGAAGCGCTCGTGGGTTTTTACCACCGATCGGGAATTGGAAGTTATTCTTCCGCACCCTGCCCCGAAGGAGCATATTTAACTTTCAAGCATGAGTATAGCCCCTGCAAAAGCGTCTGTCAAGGATAAAGGATAACCTTTGCCGGGTGATCTTTGTCGCAATTTTCAACTTCTACCTAACAGGATTGCGTCGAATGCCAGATCTGCTGCCAGAGCGTCTTACGATTCCATTTCAAGAAGATCAATAAATCACCCAAGGTGATCCGCTTACGAATCAAAGGCGCATTTAAGAATGCAAATCTGACTGTTGCCTCATCTGCTGGAGGGGCAAGTTGTGCAAATTTGCATGGTCCACCAACAGCAGCAAAAATGCGCTTTAGATAATCGGGGGAACGAGTTCTGGAGGCTAATTCCGGCTTAATGGTCGGCCAGGTCTTCAAAAACGCTTCAAATTTATTACGCCGATCACGCCACTTCTCTAATTTCACGTGATAATCTGACCAGCATTCCTGGCCCGCCTTATCAGAGGGGTCAATAGCGTGAAATGTACTGAAAACCATCTGCCGCATCATATCCTGGGGTGGAAAGCAATCATCCAACTTCACCGAATCGGGCTCAAAACACTCCAGAAACTGCTGATATGCCGCCGCACCGAGGATGGTGGTCAACGCCACCTGCGTACCATGCAGAGCGAATGGACGTCCTGCCAGCTCGCTTTGCAAGTCCAGCACATGCGACATGACATGCTCATACCCCGAAAGCGGCGTGGTGTCATGGCAGAGCGACATCACCAACCCACCCAGAGAAATCAATTTTGCCAAAAGCGCCATCGCTTCTAAAGAACCTTGATGGATGGCTTCTGCCTGTTCAAGCAACAATTCGTCCAGCGAACCCATCAGCAACTCTGGCAGTAGGCTGTAATGATCAATAAAACCAAGTTGATCTGCCAGATACCAATCTGCCAGCGCGACAAAGGCAGCCAGTAAATCCCCAACGCCAGATACTGTCATATCCCTAGGTGCATCACGCAGTGTTTCAAGATCACAAACCAGCGCATCCGGATAACGCGATGGAAGGGTTCGCTTCACACCTCCGATAAATACGGGTGCCATATTTGAGGTATAGGCACTGACGCTATTGGCAGTCTGGTAAACAATAAATCGAACAGGGCGTTGTATTTCCTGCTCATACAGGTAACAGGCATGTTTGGTGATGTCGGTCACTACCCCAGACCCGATGGAAACAACGGCTTTCTCAGGAGACAGCCGCGCTTTGACCGCCTCAATATGCGGCATGTCGGTATGTACCTGACCAGTTGCATCTGCTTCCAACACAAACGTTTCTACTTCCCAGCCCGCTTGACGCAAGACGCGAATGATCAACGGTTTCAGGCTGTCATCGTCACGCCGCATTGGCGTGGCATCCATGACAGCCAGAATAGGCATAGAAAAACGCACCCCGGCAGTGCGAAGGATTTCAGGCAAGCGAAAAATTGCCCCCGGTTCAAAAATCATCTGACGCAACGGTATGACGTCTTCTTTGGGAAAACCAGGTAACTGACGAATTTTCTCCCAAAATACATCATTCTCGGCAGGGTCGTAGGGCAATCGACTCATCGAACACCTCCAATTCATTGTTTCAAAAAGGCTCTTCTTCTAACTTCAACAGATAATCAGCCACATCGCCCAGATGGTTGAAAACATAGGTGGGCTGGTAAGGCGATGTTTCCAAATCTTCCAACTTTGTCTCACCACTCAGAACCAACACGGTTGTGATGCCGGCAGTCTTTCCTAGAGCAATATCCGTATATAGGCGGTCACCGATCATAGCTAACCGGTTCAGGGGCAAATGAAGCTTGCCAGCCAGTTCCTCAATAATGTAACGGTTTGGTTTTCCAATGACAACATCCGGCTCGCGGTTGGTTGAGGCTTTGACAAAAGCAATCATTGCACCAATATCCGGCATAAAACCCGTTTCGGTCGGGCAATTATAGTCCGGATGGGTGGCAATATAGGGCACGCCGGCACGAACGTAATCGCACAATGTCCACAATTTTTGATAGGTCAGTGTTGTATCAAAGCCCAACACCACCACATCAGCATTGTGCTGCACAAGGGTTAACCCTTGCTGGCGAAATTCATCTTCCAGAGCTGGCGTACCAACCAGATACAAACGAGCATCAGGGTATTCACGCTTTAGATACAAGGCAGTGGCTTCGCCAGATGTAAACACCTGCTCGGCATTGATCGGCAACCCAAGTGCTGTTATCTTTTCGGCATACATGCGGCTATGTTTCGAGGAATTATTGGTAAGAAAAAGAAACTCTTTCCCCTGTTGTTTCAGCACCTCAACAAACTTGAGAGCACCGTCTATCAGACGGTCGCCTAGATAAAACGTGCCATCCATGTCCAGCAAAAAACAGGTTACAGAAGCAAGCGCATCAGTCATGAGGACACCCTAGCCGCCTGTTCAAAGACCGGCAACAAAGCGAAATATGCAGCTCGATAAATCTGGTAATACTCATTGTATTGAGCATGGGTTAGCGGATTGGGTTCACGGGTTTCAACCACTTTAACCGTCATCTCAACCGCTTCGTTCAAACTAGCCGTTAATCCTGCTCCATGCAAAGCCAGCAACGCCGCTCCTAAAGCGGTTGTTTCTACTGTATTCAACAGACTGACCGGCAGACCGGTGACATCTGCCTTGATCTGGCGCCAGAGAGTGCTCCGCGCCCCGCCACCCACAGCGCGAATTTCGTTCAAGATCAGTCCAATCTCCTGCATCCGATCAGTAATATCTCGCAACGCATATGCCGAAGCTTCCAAAATAGCGCGTACAAAGTGAGCGCGGCGGTGGGTCAGCGTGAACCCCAAAAAAGTGCCGCGTGCATGGGCATTCCAGGTTGGTGTTACTGCTCCCATCAGACAGGGCAATAAAAGCAGTCCCTCGCTCCCGGCTGGCACCGAGGCAGCCGTCTCATTAAGCAAATCATAAGCATCCAGCCCCGATTCAGCCGCCTGTTTCACCTCCTCCATACCAAAGTGATCCCGAAACCAGCGGTAATTTCCGCCGGAGACAAAACCCGGATTTTCCAATAGCCAGAAATCCGGATGGGCGTGGCAATGTGTTTCTACCAAACCACTCTTATCGAAGAAGGGTTCAGCCGAAGCGGCACAAACCGGTTCAGCCGTACCGGCAATATCGCAGACCATACCAGAATGAATCACCCCGGCACCGAGTGAAGCGGCATGTTCATCCCCACACCCCAGCACAACCCGGGTTTTGGGCGATAATCCCATTCTTTCTGCCAGCACAGGTCGTAACGTTCCTAACACATGATTGGCAGGATAAATTGGCGGTAGACAATCTTTCGGTACTTGAAACAGCTCACACAGTTCCGAAGACCATTCACGCCTGCGGATGTCCATCAAGAGCATTGAAGAGGCATTGGAGTAATCTACACCCAACTCACCGGTCAACCAGAAAGCAATATAACTGCCGGGCATTAGAAAATACCGCGCCCGCTCAAACACTTGCGGCTGATTTTCAGCCAGCCAGCGAATTTTCGGGGCAACATGATAAGCATCCAGATTCAAGCCGGTGATGTCAAAAATGCGGCGCGAGTCACCCATCCTAGCAATCGCTTCTGTTTCCCGCACAGCGCGGCGGTCCATCCAGATAATCGCCGGGTGTAGAGGCTTACCAGAAGCATCTACAGTAACGAAGCCATCCACCTGTGCATCCAGTCCAATAGAAACAATGGCATCCTTGTCAACACCACAATGCTTTAAAAGCGCATTCACGGCCTGGATGACCGCTGTTTCCCAGTAACGGGCATCCTGCTCCGCCCATGCCGGATAAGGGTAATCAATCGGGTAGGAACTGCCTGCCTCGCCCAGAAGCTCACCCCTGTCAGACAGCAAGATTGCCTTAACGGCCTGTGAACCAATATCACATCCAATTACATAACCCATTCTTTAACTTTTCCTGATGTGTTGTAATCAGCTTGAAAGATACTGACCGAGTTCGGACTCCTCCGTTTTGGAAAGCCACTCATACACTGCCTGCACATTCTCAGTGAATGTGCCGCCGGGCACGAATTTGGCCTCGAAAAATGCTCCGCCAATCGTAAACCCCCAGGCACCCGCCTCCCAGATTTCAGCAATACGCTGATAAGAAGCCACGCTGCCTGCTGAAACAATTGGCACATGCGTCGCTTTGACCACTTCTTTCAACAACTGGCGCGCATCACCCACATAGCGATAAGCCAGCAAGTCCATCCCCTGCACTCCCTGTGCTTCCAGGTAGCGAGCATGGGCAACAATTTCCTCGATCGTCCCGTCCAGAATAGACGGATGACCGTACACATGACCCGGAAACGGGTAGTAGTGAATGGGTTTGTCTTTCAAATAAGCATGAATGGTCTCGAAGTACACCGTACCCATGAGAATATCAAAACCAGCTTCCACTGCCAGCCTAGCTCCCCTTAGCCCTTCCTCCTCTGAGAGGCTGACCACTTCCAGGAAAGTTACCTTACCGGCATCTTTCATGAAGCGAACCAAGCGCTTCATTTCTTCCGGAGGCAGTCCAACATCCTTAAAGCCCCAGTGCCTAATAGGAATATCCTTGGTCTGTTCAAACAATTGATACGCATTTTTGACCGTGGTGTCATGATGGGTGAGCATCACAATCAATTCTGGTTTCATTTCAACGCTCCTTGTTTTAACCTTTGACAGCCCCAAAAGACAACCCGCGCACAAGCTGGCGTTGCAGGGCAAAGATCAGGATTGCCACCGGCAGCGATGCCGTGGTCGCCAGAGCGCATACTTCACCCCACAGTGTGCCATGCGGGCGAATCAGAGACGGGATTTGTGATGCAACAGGACGGGTAGCATCGCTGGTCAGAATCAAACCATAAAGGAACTCGTTCCATGAAAAGATGATCGAGAAAAGCGCCACTGCGACAATGCCTGATTTGACTAGAGGTAAAATGGCGTAAAAAAATGTCTCGGCGCGCGAATAGCCATCGGTCATGGCTGCAGCATCTATTTCCTTTGGAACATCGTCAAAGAAGCTACGCATCAGCCAGATGACGAAAGGCAATGTGAATGTGCAGTGCGCAAGAATCGGCGCGCCATAGGTGCCGAGCAGTTTGATTCGTGCAAAGATAACATATAACGGCAGCGCCAATACCACTGCAGGTGCCATCCGGAAGGTCAAAATCATATAAAACCAGCTCTCTTTACCAGGTATGGGAAAGCGCGAAAAAGCATAGGCGGTTGGTACGCCAATCACAACGCACAAGGTCACCGCTGAAACCGCCACGATTAACGAGTTAATAATCAAACGCCAATATCCTTTGACAAAAAGAACCTCAATGAAGTTGTTTAGTGTCGGTGTCCAAATCCAGACAATATTGGGACTCATAATTTCTGCCCGGGTTTTAAATCCCAGACTAAACACCCACAACCACGGAAAAAGAAAAATCACCACCAGCAGCCCTGTCAGCAGATAAGAAATCCAGGTTAACAAGCGCCGGGAATGAGCAGAGGCTTGCTTGCGGGCAGCCGAAGTAATATTTAAGTTGTTTGCCATTT
This sequence comes from Anaerolineaceae bacterium, assembly GCA_034434695.1. Taxonomy (GTDB): domain Bacteria; phylum Chloroflexota; class Anaerolineae; order Anaerolineales; family Anaerolineaceae; genus DYEC01. Next base: position 12,407 of record DAOTYY010000149.1, on the reverse strand, counting down.
GATCGCTCCTTTCTCGATTCAAGCGGTTTGCCACTTTTGCAGCGCTTTATACAAATATTCCACCAGGATCGAGATAAAGACAAAAATCACCATGATCAACGCCGAGCCATATCCCAGATCCCAGTAACGGAAGGTGTGACGATAAGCATACACTGCCACCGCTTCGGTCGCCGTGCCCGGTCCGCCGCGGGTCATAACCCAGATAATATCGAAAATGCGGAATGCGTCAATCACCCGGATCAGAATAGCAACCACAAAATACTGCCAGAGCAACGGCATGGTCACCCGAAAGAATGTCTGAATACGACTGGCACCATCCACCTGAGCAGCTTCATATGGCTCTTTAGGCAGCGCCAGCAACCCGGCAGTCAGGATAACCGCCACAAAAGGTGTCCATTGATAGGTATCTACAGCAATAATTGCCAGCAAAGCTGTATCATTATTACCCAACACCGCGCCCTGCACAAGCCCCAGCCGGTTCAGCAGCTGACCAATAACGCCAAAATCCGGGTTAAGCGTCAAAACCCCAATTAAGCCAATCACCACCGGTGTTAACAGGGTGGGTAAAAGCATGATCGGTATCAAGATGCGCGCTCGCCGAACTGCGCCAGCAATTAGCAGCGCCATCCCCAAACCCAACAGACCCTGTAAAATAATTGCCGGTACCATGTACAGAAAAGTCACCTTAAAGCTGTTGTAGAAATCTTGATCAAATACCAACCGCCGATAATTCTCAACGCCAATGTACTGTCCAGTGGCAGTTGAGGTGGTGAAACTCAACGATCGGAAGCTGTAGGTCAGTGCGGTAATAAAAGGGATCAGGATAATCCCTAGGAATAGAATCGCCGATGGAAGAACCCACCACCAGATATAACGTCTGCTTCTCATACGCTTTGCTCCTTTTCTCCCAAACCAATTAAGCGATCACTCCATTCAAAATAGTCGCTGCTCGGTATGTATATCAAAGAAATGACAGTCATCTAGACTGAATTTCAAGCCCACACGCTCACCGCGCGCCGGCGCCATTTGCGTACTGAGTTTGGCACGCAGCTCATGCGCATTGATAACCACAGTGATGATAGAGGTCTCGCCCAAAACTTGAAAATTTTTGACCTCACCTTTGAACAAGGCTTCGCCGCTATCAGGCGTAACGATGTCCAAATCTTTCGGGCGGATACCAACAACCACTCCATCACCTGTCAATGCATTTACCAGACGGGTTTTTAGCGCAGCAGTTACGGGCAGTTTTGCAAGTCCAAACAAAACCAGATCGTCACCCTCCAGTTTGGATTGCAAAGCGTTCATCGGAGGATCACCCACAAAACGGGCAACAAATAGATTGATCGGATGATTGTAAATTTCTACCGGAGTGCCAACCTGTTCAATCACACCATTATTTAGTACTGCCATATAATCCGCCAGCGAAAGAGCTTCCAATTGATCGGGCGTAGTATAAAGGGTAGTAATACCCAATTCGAGTTGAATGCGTTTCAGTTCACCACGCATACGATGGCGTAATTTTGCATCCAGATGGGCAATCGGCTCATCCAGCAAATACGCCTTGGGTTTGCGCACCAGTGCGCGCCCCAGCGCAACACGCTGACGTTGACCACCGGAAAGCTGGCGAGGCAATCGCTCGAGAAGCTCTTCGATACCCAGCAATCTGGCAATTTCTACCACACGCTGCTGAATTTGCCGTTCGCTCATCCCACCTTTGCGCATCGGTGCCCGCAATGGGAATGCCAGATTCTCACGAACAGTCCGTTGCGGATACAGCGCGTATGTTTCAAACGCAACCGCGACATCGCGATCTTTGGGTAACAGATCAGTAATATCCTGATCATCTATAAAAATCTGTCCCTTATCAATTGCTTCAATTCCGGCAATGAGCTTAATCGTGGTAGTTTTTCCAGCGCCTGCGGGTCCGAGCAGACAGAAAAACTTGCCGTCTTCGCACTCAAAACTCACGTCTTTCAGCGCCTGAATCTCACCACCTTTGTACATCTTAGAAACATTTTGAACGCTGATTTTTGCCATGATCACCTCTGATAAAAACCTTAATAAAGGTTCTAATAAAGCAGATTCAGCCCCTCTTGGGATTCAAAGAGATGAATCGGTTCACGAAATTGCAAATAGATTGTCTCATCTACCTGTGCAGCAAAATCTGGAGCAACCTCAATCAAGAACAGTTCGCCGTTCGCCAACTTTGCACTAAGCAATGTGCGCTCACCCTGCGGCTCTAATACATAGACCTGAGCCTGTATGGATTCTGGTGTCGGTGTCTTACTGACCGAGATACTTTCTGGACGAATACCCAATTGAACCTTGGGAGCCCCCTGATAGCTCTCCAGCTTCTTCGCCGCCTGAGATGACAGCCGGATTTTGAAGGATGGAGAGACAGCAAACATCTCGCCATTTTCACGTACCAGCTCACAGTCAGCGAAGTTCATCGGCGGCTCTCCGATAAAGCCCCCGACAAATTGGGTACGCGGGCGTTCATATACCTCGGTTGGTGTTCCAACCTGCTGAAGTTTGCCTAGATTCATGACGGCAATACGATGTGCCATTGTCATCGCTTCTACCTGATCGTGCGTCACGTAGATTGTCGTTGTATCAAGCCGATGATGCAGGTCCACCAGCTCCTCGCGCATGCGGGCGCGCTGTCGGGCTTCCAGATGCGAAATCGGTTCATCCATCAACAAAACCGAAGGCTCACGCACGATGGCGCGCCCAATACCAACGCTCTGCATCTGTCCGCCGCTTAAACCCTTAACACGCATGGGCAGCAAATCGGAGATGCCTAGAAAATCAGCCGCCCAGCGGACTTTTTTGTCTATTTCGTCTCGGCTCATACCGCGTATGCGCAGGGGGAAAGCAATATTCTCATAAACGCTCAGATAGGGATAGAGCGCGTATGTCTCAAACACCATTGCCACATTGCGTTCGCGCGGCTCCAGATCATTGACTAGAACATCATCAAACCAGATTTCCCCACGCGTGATTTTCTCCAATCCAGCGATCATGCGAAGAGTTGATGATTTACCGCAGCCGGATGGGCCCAGCAGGGCAAACAACTCGCCGTCTTTTACTTCGATATTCAAGTCTTGAACGGCAAGTACATTTCCCTCATAAATCTTCCAGACATTTTTCAGGTTCAGTGTAGTCATCGTGTTCTTCTCCTATTTCACGTCAATGGTATTCGGAATATCCGGTTTGTGATTGTTCTTCTTTCGCCGTTTGAACGGCTGAAAGAAGATGATAAACGCAATGACTGCCCAAACCACCCATACCCCCCAAATGGTGATGTACTGCTCAATAAAACGCAGCCAGACCAGCATCAGGATAAACAGAATTCGATAAGACCAGGTAATCTTGTCGCCAATATTCATCGCCTGCTCCTTTTTTATGATCTACTCAGACAGAATTCAAGACTCCTATAACCTGCCCGAGTTGGGCGGCGGGAGCGGCAAACTGCCAACCCGCCGCCCCAAACGCCAGGATTACTGGCTAGGCAAGATAGAATTCATCTCTTTTTCAAGTTCCTCAAGCGCTTTTTCCGGTGTGACCTCGCCGGTCAATGCCCGATTGACCCACAGGATAATCGCTTCGGTAATGCGTTCTTCCTCAGGGAAGGTGGGCTTAGCTACAATGTTGACTGAAGTATCGCCTGTCAAAGGATTGACTGCATTGAGATAGCGCTCCGGCACACCGCCGCCAGTCGGGTCACCCACTTTGCGGACTTTCAAGACGGTCTTACCAGCAGTCTTTAGATATACAGAGGCAGGCACATAGGGAATAGCAACTACTTCAGGGTCTTCATAGGTGGTCACCAGCGCGGATTGACCGCCCAGTTTCATTTGCGCAATCTGGATATCCTTACCCATCGCCCACTGAACAAACAACCATGCCAGCTCGGGCTTCTTAGAGCTCTTCGGGATCAGATAATCCCATCCCTCGATCTGCGTCATTTTTTCTTTCTTAATGGGGACACCGCTGTAGGCTATCTTGCCGGCGGCTTTGGATTGCTCCGGGTCTTCAACGGCAAACGCCGCGTCGTCCCACTGGATAGCCATCGCTACCAGGCCGGATTGCTGGGCAGCCTGTTTCTCATCCCAGGTAGAACTGAGTACCCCCGGCGGAGCATATTTGAGCGATTCAATGATTAACTTGAGCGCCTCAAGATTCTCGGGAGAATTGACTGTGACTGGTCCATAAGAGTCACCGCGGTTGTTGGGCAATTTGATATCTCGTCCGCCATACGAATAGATGACATTCAAGAAGTCATACCAAGCTGTCACATGGCGAGCACCACCCCAGGTGTGACCATAGACATCATAGGTGAGTGTTTCACCTGCCAGTTTTTCCCCAGTCTTGCGGGTGAAGAACTTCGCCACATCCATGTATTCTTCCCAAGTAATGGGCGGAGAGGGCAAATCATATCCATATTTCGCTTTGAAAGCTGCCTGCTCATCAGGATGATCAAACCAGTCATAACGGTACCACAGGTACATGCTGATAAAGTGGAAGGGCAAACCATACACTTTATCCTGATACATGTTGGTCTCACGGAACCATTCCTGATTGAGCAGTGACCCTTCATAGCTAAAGTTGGGGTCACGCAGGGCAGGATTGTTATAGAATTCATCAATAGGACGCAACCAGCCATTGCTCACCAATTTGCCCAGGGCGCGATTCGGCTGAAGCACCACATCATAAACGCCCGTCTGACCGGCAAAGTCCAGGGTGACTTTCTCGACCGCCTCTTCATGTCCCAAACCCTCAATGATAACCTTGGCGCCGGTGATCTCTTCAAACTGTGGTTTTAGCTGTTCCAGCGCTTCCAGTGGCGGCAGAGCCTCACCGATCAGCCGCAGTGTCTAACCCTTCCAGGGCTTGGCGGCTTCAGCCAGCGACCATGCACTGCCTTGTTGGGCTTCTTCCGGTTTGGCTTCTGGAGTCGGCGCAACAGCTGGTGCACACGCTGACAACAACAGCGAAACCAGCACGACCAAACTTATGAAAAGTGACACCTCACGCTTCATGATCTTTTCCTCCTACTTCATCGAAATCTATCTATTTGAATGAACGACCTGCCAGCTTGAAAAAGCTCTTATCTCAATTCAATACCTTAGATCACCTCCTTTGAAAAATGACAACGACAGGTTGCCAGAATTGAAAGATGACAGGTTATGTAGCCTGTCATCAAAAGCGCCTCAGCGACGACGATATATTGTGAACGTGGTGTGTTCAGCCAGATGGTACTCATGCGAGAACAAAATTGGCTGACGATTACGATCAAAATCCAGTTGCTCCATGTAGAGCATGACGGAGCCTTTGGGAATATCCAGCGCAAATTGTTTGATCAGCTGTGCATCCGCTGCGATTGGGCGCAATCGGGTGATCCCGTAATCAATCGTCTGATGTAAGTCCTCTTCAAAGACCTGATACAGGGAAATTTTTTCACATAAAACCCGCCGCAGATCTTCCAGCTCCATCTTGCGCATCCCCTGATACAACAAAGTCTGCGGAAAGCTATCCAGTGAAGCCACAACAGGACGCTCATCAGCGGTACGGATGCGGCGGATACGCACCAGCGGCGTACTTTCATCCACCTGTAAACGGTTTGCGCTCAATTCATCTGCCGGAACGATACGAATATCCAGTAATTTACAACCCGGCTGATGCCCCATCGAGCGAATCAGCGCCGTATAGCTGAAATTTAAATCAAGACGATTTTCCAGCAGAGGTACTTCGCTGATAAAAGTTCCCACACCCTGCCGTCTCCAGAGCAAACCCTGTTGCTGCAACAAATTGAGTGCAGCGCGTATGGTGCCACGGCTGACCCCCATCGCCTCAGAAAGTTCGTGTTCGTTTGGCAATCGCGAGCCTGGCGCCAGCGAACCATTGGTAATCATATTACGAATGCGGTTTGCAGTCAGCACTACCAGATTTTCTGCCAGCGGCGGCAGGTACTGACTGAACAGGTCACTCACTGATTGAGATTGATTCATACGAGAAGAATTTGTCAATAGATTAATGTCTATTGTTTAATGTCTAGACTTTATACATAATAGCTTAAATTCAGATTAGAGTCAATACCCTTTCCAAAATGGAAAAATAATTCCCGCTTTTGATATTAACAAATTTACCCCTTTTAGTATAATTAAGCAGGAATATCCTTTGGACTGAATTTTCTTCAACCCGGAGGTAAGTAATGAACAACATACCCAGCCCATCTGCAGGAAATGGGAAAAAGATTGTCATTCGGCCCAACGGTTCATACCGAGTCTATGGCAACATCCCATTAGTTCGCAAAACGCAGGTCGTTTCCGAATACGGTGAGCCGCTGACCTGGAAAAAGGAGGAAACAATTCCCACCGGGGATGGCGAATACTACTCGCTCTGCCGCTGCGGACACTCTAAAAACAAGCCTTTCTGCGACAGCACCCATAGAGAAATTGACTTTGACGGCACAGAAACCGCCGACACCCGACCAACCGCCGAGCGCCAGGTGACGTATGAAGGTGGTGTTGGTATCGTTGTTAAACGCGATTATTCTCTGTGTTGCGAGTCGGGTTTCTGCGGCAACCGCCTCACCGAAATCAAGCAAATGATGAAAGATACCGTTGAGCCCAGGGTAAGGGCAGAGATTATCGGTATGATTGAGCGCTGTCCTTCAGGCTCTTACACTTACGCAATGAAAAAAGGCGAAGCAGATATTGAACCCGACCTTCCACAGCAAATTGCCGTCACCACAGAGATCACTTCGGATGGTCCCATCGAAGGTCCCCTATGGGTAACTGGCTACATTCCAATCGAACGCTCCGATGGAAAACCGATGGAAGTCCGAAACCGCGTCACGTTGTGTAGCTGTGGGCGCTCAAAGAACAAACCGCTGTGCGATGGGACACACCGACCTAAAGCATGAATACAGATTATTTCAACAAATCCCAAAGCTGGCGGCGCATTTGCTGAAACTCTGTACTGGTTTTAAGCAACAGATCGCGTGGTCGCTCGAACGGGACATCCAGAATAGTTTGAATCGTGTTGGGTGCACGGCTCATTACCACAATTCGTGAGCCAAGCACTAGCGCCTCTTCAAGATCGTGGGTGACAAATAACACTGTCTTGCGTTCAGTATCCCAGATGCGCAAGAGCTCAATTTGCAGTTTTTCTTTTGTCATAGCGTCCAAAGCGCCAAACGGTTCATCCATTAACAGGATGTCCGGGTTATTGGCAAAGGCACGCGCCACATCAACGCGTTTCTTCATCCTTCCCGAAAGCTGGCGCGGCAAAGAATTTTCAAAGCCCTGCAAGCCGACCATTTCAATATAATTCCTGGTAATCCAGCGCACCTCTTCTTCCGGAACACCACGAATAACCGGCCCAAAGGCAACATTATCACGCACCGATAACCAGGGAAACACCGAATCCGGCTGAAACACCATACCCACTTTGGGATTCGGCTTGGTCACCAGCTCCCCTTCAACCAGTATCCGCCCAGACGTGGGGCGGTCCAGTGCCGCGATCAAGTACAATAACGTAGATTTGCCGCATCCCGAAGGTCCAACAATACAGACGAATTCTTCTTTGTAGATCGAAAGGTTGATGTCCACCAAAGCCTGGACAGTGCTACCTCTTCCAATTTCGAAGGTTTTGCTGACGTTCTCAATACGAATCTTTTCTTCGATGATTTGATTCATGAAATGCGCTCCCAAAAATCAGCCTTCCAGATAAACCTGTCTTACTAATTCAAGCCGAGTTAGAGGAATATGCCAGAGATCCCAGGAAATTGCAATTCCACCCACATTCGTTGCCTTGATCTCGGCAAGGTCAGCCTTGATCTGTTCGGGAAAGGGATTCGCCACACCTTCCAACTCCACCAGCTCAATTCCTACAAGTAAGGGAGCATGACAATACTCAAGCCCCCGCCTCAATTCGACCTGCAAAGCCCGCGATGGCAAACCGATGTTGACTAAATCCTGACGAGATTCGGGCAGTGGGAGACCAAGCGCATTACCGATAAGGGTAAGCACCCGCGAAACTGGCAATCTAGTGGCTGCTAACAAATGATCTAAGATCCCAAGTAGCTCAAAGGGTAAACCTGCCGGTCCAACTGTATGCAGATAGGTCATTACCTTGACCCAATCAACAAGTCTGCTCAAGCTACTTAAATCCTGCCCAACCATTCTCATCAGCCCCGGTGAGAAACAATCCAGCCCTATTTCCATCCCGCCTTCTTGCAGGAGGTTACAAACCAGAGTCACGAAATCTGTCACACTTTGCTGGCGAAAATCAAGAAACGCTCCAACCATTTGCGTTGTAGGCTCATCCAACAACGTTTCCTTTACGCCCAACAGAGACTGAACCAAGCCAACGCATCCCTGTTCAGTCTGTCTCAACTGTGCGATTCTACGTCGCACCTGAACCAGATCCAACCCTAACCCGGCAGCCTTACGGATGCAGTGTTCACAAAAACACCCCAGATGACTAAATGGGTCCGCAGCAGGAGAGGGAAAACGAATGCGGTCTAAAAAGAAACCCTGATATACCCCTTCGCTCACCAATTCGGAAATGCGGTTCAGAGTCACTTCCTGAACCTGAGGATGATTGGGGCAGACAAAGGTGAATTCAGGCAAGTTACGAAAGCCCATCACCTTTGCCCCATCCACTCCAATAACCTGCCATTCTGAACGGGGTTCAAACACCGCATCTCCGGTCAACAGTGGATGCCAGCGCAGGAAACGCATGTCCAGAGATTCCGCTTCCAGACGACAGGCTTCCAACAAGCGTCTGGGTAAATTCCACCCGATCAACAAATGGCTGAACGGTAGTTGCTGGTAAGCATCCCGTAATTTCCGAACGACTGTCCCGGTATCCAGATGTAGCAGCTCTGGAGCATCTTCAAGATATTGGATCGTAATCAACCACCAGCTCCATAAAAGAACTGGCAGGAACGCGTAAACGTTCCTGCCAGTATGACATCTTACGGTTTAACCTTTGGATAAACTTCCCGTAATGGGAACATGGCATTCAGGTCAACGCCAGTGTAATCCACACCCTGCGAGGTCGCGTTGTAATTCTTAACAAATTCGAGACGATTTTCCCAATAGTAAGGACTATCCTTTGTAAAGAACCATTCATTGACCTCATCGTAGGTGGGGAAAAGCACCAGGTCTTTCAGAAAGCGTTTGGCATCGTCCACAGTCATCCCTGCACCAGATTGTGCATTGATCCAATCCACCATCATCGGAATCGCTTTATCTGGATCAGATTTGAGATAAGCAACCGCCTTATACCAGGCTTTGAGCAAGCCATAGACAGCTTCCGGGTTTTTCTGATAAAAATCTTTTGTTACGTACAACCCGGCAGTATCCATCGCGCCTCCGCCCAGCTGAACGCCAGTGACCATGTTCACCATGCCTTCCTGCTCCAGGCGGAAACGTTGCGGCAGACCATCACTGTAGAAATCGCCTGTTCCCTGCAGAAACGCGGCAGCACCCTCCACAGGGTCCATGTCAATGATTTCCAGGTCACTTTGCGTCAGACCTGCATACCCCAGACAGGTATCCAGAACAGGATAAAACGAGGCACCGCCTGGCAGGATAATCGTTTTTCCAATTGGGCACATGCCGCAGCCAGAGCATCCTCAGAGGATTTCCCCTCACCAACGAAATCATCGTAAGTCTTCACCTGTCCCGGACGCGCCATAATCGAGTAGCCAGTGAACAGACTGTGAACCGAAACCATCAGCACAGTATCTTTCGCTTTCGGCGCTAGCAGGATCAGCGGCGAGTCAGCACCTGCCCCAGCATCAATCGAACCGCCCAACATTGCCTCGATCTCAGGTTGCTCGACCTCAAACATGGTCGTATTGAGCGTTATCCCCTGTTCACTGAGATAGCCCATTTTTTCGGCAATGATCCAGGGTCCATAGTCAAGATAGGGCAGATTGGCAAAGCGAATGGTAACAGCCTGTTTCTTCGGTGCACATGACGAAAGCAACAATGCAAGTACAATAACCACAACACCCAGAACATACAATTTACTCTTCATCTTTCTCTCCTTTCTTTTGGTAAATAGAATCGAAATCAACCTGCTGTGCTATCACACAGCTTCTCATCATTTCTGCGCAATGCGCGGCTTCCAGGAAGTTAAAACCTCATCCACCCGACGAATGCCGTAATCAATAGAAAACGAGAGGACTGCAATGACAACCAAGATGACAATGATGTTTTCTGTCAAGAGATAGCGGCGCGCCAGCACCAGCCGATATCCCAAACCGGTCATTGCGCCCATCAGTTCTGCGGCAACACAATATCCAAAGGAAGCAGCAGCCGAAACCCGAACGCCAGCAATAATATCTGGAACAATACTGGGAATAATCACACGGCGGAAGATCTGGCGCGGTGTGGCGCCGAGTGTGGTAGCAGCGTGAATGTAAATCGGCGGCACGTTCCGTACTGCCTCATATGAGTTGACCACCATGATAATAAAACTGCCATAGGCAATCAGCAATATATGTGTGGTGTAACCAATGCCAAGCCATAGAATAAGCAAAGGAATAAGCGCCAGAGGCGGTAAGGGGCGCAAGATCTCAACAATCGGCTCAAAGGCGGCTCTGGCAAGGCGATTCATCGCCATCAGCACGCCCAACAAGGTGCCCAAAGACACACCAATCGCAAAACCCGGCAGGATGCGACGCACTAGCGAAGCAAACAAATCACTTGGCAAATTCGTGATCAAATTCTGGGCTGCCGACCAGAGATTTTCAGGTGTTGGCAGAAACAAAGGGGGAACCCAGCGCATTTCTGTTACCACAATCCAGAGAGCAATCAGCACCGCAATCGGAAGAACACGCGCAACACGTTCATGCCTTTGCATAATGACTTCAAGACGAGCAGTTTCATCTACAACAATCTGATCAGAGGTAGCCATAATCCCCTCCTGATTACATCAGCCTGTGTACCACATAAAAATCTGCAGTGTTATAGAGTGTCTCCATAATCGCTCCCATCACCACGGCACGACGCCCCAGCCTGGAGGCTACCAGCCGCGGCAAGACAGGAATGACGCCATTGATCCGTTGCAGGATGGGTTCGATTAAAATATCGGCTACACACAACACATCACCGCTGAGGATGATCATATCGGGATCGAAACAAACTGTCAGAGCAACGATTGCCTGTGCCAAATAATCGATCATTTCCTCAATAAGAGATGTTGCCCAGCTCTCACCGCGCTGATAAGCATTCAACATCTCCCCAATCGTCAAAGAAGCCAGCCGTTCTTCAGAAAGCGAATCTTTCAGGACTTGTCGAGCGCGCGCAACTGTATTGGTACAGGAAGCAAGTGATTCCAGTGCTCCACCCCCTTTTAGATGAATACCCAGATGAGAACGATCCGGAAGGAGATAACCAATCTCACCGGCAAAAAGATGCGAACCGCGATAGATTACACCATCCACAATGATGCCAGCGCCAATTCCTTTGCCTACAATAACCAGCGCCAGATTGCGGCAATTCTGTCCAACCCCAAACCACATCTCCCCCAACACGGATAAATTGACATCTTCATCAAGGATAACCGGCAACTTAAAATGTTGCTGCAACTTCTCTCTTAACGGAAAATCGCTCCATTCCAGTGACGGTGCCCAATGCACTACCCCCTCTTCGTAATATGTAATTCCTTGAACAGATACGCCAATGCCACGTATTTTTTTATCACTCAAACGGGCATTTTGCAGAAGATTGTCAATGAACGCAACCAGCGGATCGTAACAGGCAGCGCCGCGCAGATTATGTTGCATCTCTGTCTCGGTCAAAATGCTTCCTGCCAAGTCAGTCACTGCCCCATAGAGACAATCTTCGGTCAGATCTACCCCAACGACCAGATGACCTTGGGCGTTAAATTCCAGCAAGGGTCGCCTACGCCCCCCACTCCATTCTGTATTGCCGGTTGGTTTGACCAGGTCTTCGGCAATCAGCTCATCCACAATACGCATGACGGTCGGCAGGCTGACCTGCAACATCTCCGCGATGCGTGTGCGGGCAATCGGTCCATGACAGCGGATGGTCTCCAGAACAGCGGAACGGTTGATTCCGCGCATCTCTGTAGCCGTGATTGTCTGAGTATTTCTCATCTTTTCCTGTTATGAGTGTATTTTTTCACCCAACCCAACTTACTTATAAACTGTTAAAAATACTTACATAATGTAAGTATCTTTTAATCATTTTAGACAAAACCAGCAAAAAAGTCAATAGGTTTTTAAATATCTCACCTTACGCAGCCAATTGAACGGGATTGAGTTCCCGAAGAGCAGCGTAAGCCGATTGGATAGCGCGTACGTACAATTTTGATTTGAGAGCAAAGTGATTGAGTTTGGTGTTGCCTTTGAGCAGTTCAAG
>DAOTYY010000148.1:0-5832 GCA_034434695.1 Anaerolineaceae bacterium | reverse complement strand
TCTCGCCATCGCAGTATCATCAACTTCTTTGTAAATGTGCTGTGCGGCTTGATTGCTTACTGCCGCCGTCCATCAAAACCGTCTTCGGGCTTGGACGAGTACCTGCCCTTGCCCGCCTAACCCGAATTCACGTTAACTTAATTCAAGAACAATTGAACGCAGAGCCGAAAATTGTCATCTTATATGGGCCAAGACAAGCTGGCAAAACGACGCTCATTTGCCAATTGCTTAGTCAAGCTCGCCTATCCTATGATGAACTTCCACTCACTCCCAGAACATTTGCTTCCACCACTTTCCCGCCTTTGAGGTAGATGCGCGCCACGCGCGGCAACAGCGAAGTGGTTACCTCATAATTGATTGTCCCTGCCAGACGGGCAACTTCCTCGGCGGAGATGCGCTCCTCACCCTGACTGCCAACCAATACCACCTCATCATCCTGTTGTACGTCTGGAATATCCGATACATCTACCACAAACTGATCCATGCATACACGCCCCAAAATGCGGGCGCGTTTGCATCGAATCAACACACTGCCCTTGTTGGAGAGAATGCGGTGATAACCGTCGCCGTAACCGACCGGCACCAGCGCCGCCGGGGTAGGGCGTTCGGTGATGTATGTGCGCCCGTAACTGACGCCCGCCCCTGCCGGCAGGGTGCGCACACGGCTGACCAGACTCTTCAGCGTCAGCGCCGGACGAATCTCAAACACCGGTTCCCATTCATCTGAAGGTTTTAAGCCATACATCGAGATACCTGGACGGATAGCGTGAAAGTGCGCCTCAGGCAGGCGCATCGCTGCGGCGGAGTTGCAGGCGTGCAGGCAAGGGATGTAAATGCCTGCCTCGCTGGCGGCAGCGCGCACATCGTTAAACACTGCCAGTTGACGGCGCAGATGGCTCTGGTCAGCACTGTCGGCAGTGGCGAAATGAGTGAACATCCCTTCTAGTGTTATCCCCGGCAGACGACGCAACGCCAGCAGAAAATCGTTCACCTCTTCGGGATGTAAGCCGTAGCGGCTCATTCCGGTATCCACTTTGACATGCACTGGCACGCGCACCCCCAGCGCAGTCGCTCTTGCTGATAACGCCTGTGCAAATTCTATGGTCATCAGGCTGGGTGTCAATCCCCAGCGGGTGATCAGCTCAGCACCTGAAGGCGGCGTGTAGCCCATCACCAGCACTGGAGCGGTAATGCCTGCCCGGCGCAATTCGATGCCTTCGATGGCGCGGTGTACTGCCAGACGTGCCGCCCCGGCTTCCAGCGCGGCGCGCGCCACTGGCACTGCGCCGTGACCATAGGCATTGGCTTTGACAACTGCGATGATCTCGACCTTTGGACCGACATGTTTTTGAAAAGCGCGCACATTAAACCGGATGGCGTCCAGGTCAATTTCCGCCCAGGTGACAATTCCTTCCAGCATGATCCATTCTCCATTGTTGTCAGAGTCATTGCCCGCTGTGTGCACCGATTATCGGCAAAGCGGCTTTGCAGTACATACATCTTAACATGAAAATTCGGAATTTGATTCCGAATTTTCATGCTTTTTTGTACGCAATCCCTGAAAGGTCTGGCAAACCTGTCAGGCGGGGTTTGCCAGTCAGACTGCTTACCCGCCCAGATAAGCCTCTTTTACGCGCGGGCTACCCAACAGTTCAGCAGTCGTACCGGACAGGGCAATCGTGCCGGTTTCCAGCACATAACCGCGGTGTGCCAGACGCAGCGCCATGTTGGCATTTTGTTCCACAAGCAGGATGGTTGTGCCGCTCTGGTTGATTTCCCTCAGCACGCGGAAGATTTCCCGCACCAGCACTGGCGCCAGCCCCATGGAAGGTTCATCCAGCAGCATGACCTTGCCGCGGCTCATCAGGGCGCGTGCCACCGCCAGCATTTGCTGTTCACCGCCGGAAAGTGTGCCACCTAGTTGACGGCTGCGTTCCTTCAAGCGCGGGAAAATTGAAAACACCCGCTCGAAATCACGTTCAATTTCTGCTTTGTCTTTGCGCTGCCAGGTCGCCAGCTTCAGGTTTTCCATGACCGTCAGGTTGCCAAAAATACCGCGCCCTTCCGGCACTTGAGCAATGCCCAGTGCCACGATTTTATCCGCTTCCATCTTACGCAAATCGGTGCCTTTGTAGACAATTTGACCCGTGTAAGGCACCATGCCGGAGATGGCGCGCAGGGTGGAGGACTTGCCGGCGCCATTGGCGCCGATCAGCGTGACAATTTCGCCTTCATGGACATCAAAGGAGATGCCTTTGACCGCCTTGATGTTGCCGTAGGAGACGAACAGGTCTTTGATGGAGAGCAGGGCGTGGTTGTTCATGCTGCGCCTCCTTCCTCTCCCAGATACGCCTCCAGCACTTTCGGGTTATTTTGTATCTCTGCTGGCAAACCTTCGGCAATGGTAGCGCCGAAATCCAGCACTTTGATGCGTTCGCAAATACCCATCACCAATCGCATCTGGTGTTCGATCAAGATGATCGTCAGCTTGAATTCGTCCCGAATCCAGTGAATCAACCCCATTAATTGACCGATCTCGTTGGGGTTCATCCCTGCTGCCGGCTCATCCAGCAGCAGCAGGCTGGGATGGGTTGCCAGCGCACGGGCGATCTCCAATCGGCGCTGCAATCCATAGGGCAGGTTGGCGGAGCGTTCTTCTGCATAGTGATCCAGCTTAAACACCGAGAGCAACTGCATGGCTTCCTCGATGATGCGCTGTTCTTCCGTATGGTAACGTCCGATATGCAGTAGCGCTTCCAGCGGGGAATAACCCATTTGTGAATAGTGGGCGATACGCACGTTGTCCAGCACCGAAAGGTCTTTGAACAGGCGGATATTCTGAAAGGTGCGCGCAATACCCAGCGCAGTAATTTGATTGGGAGTCTTGCCCACCAGTTCCGTTCCGTTCATCTTGATACTGCCGCTCGAAGCGCGGTAGACGCCGGTGATCAGGTTGAAAACGGTGGTTTTGCCGGCGCCGTTGGGTCCGATGATACCGATCAACTCACCCGTCTGTAATTCCAGATTGAAATCGGAGACGGCGCACAGACCGCCGAAAAAGTGGGTGACGTGACTGGCTTCAAGCAGAGGCATCGGGCACCTCCTTCTTCTGATGCCACAGGCGGCTGGCGAACAGGTCGCGATAGGGGATGAACCAACGGAACTCGCGCAGTCCCATGATGCCGCGCGGGCGGAAGATCATCAACAAGACCAGCACCAGCGGCATGAATACCATGCGCCACATTCCCAGCGGTCGCAACAGCTCAAGCAGTACCGTATAAATCGTTGCACCCAAAATTGAGCCGGCAATCGAACCAATCCCGCCCAGATAGACCATGATCAGCACATCGGTGGATTTGATGATGTCAAAGACGCGCGGGCTGATGAATTGCAGCACATGAGCGAACAGTGCCCCCGCAATACCGGCAAAAAACGAAGAGATGGTGAATGCCAGCAGCTTGACCTGACGGGTGTTGACGCTCATCAGGTCGCTGGCGATTTCATCTTCGCGAATCGAAAGCACACCCCGCCCAAAATTCGAGTACACAAAATTGCGGATCACCCACACTGCCAGCACCGTCCAGAAGAACGTCCAGGGCAGAGTGGTCAGCTTGTCAATGCCAGGAATGCCGCGCGGACCGCCGATGGCTTCGATGTTCTCGATGACCGACTTGACGATCATGTTGAGCGCCAGGGTAACGATCGCCAGATAGTCGCCGCGCGTTTTGAACGACGGCACCGCCACCACCAATCCAACCAGTCCTGCGCCGATGCCGCCGGCGATGACCGCCAGCGGGAACAGCCAGGCGCCTGACCCCAGCGGAAAGACCCGTGTGGTCAGCAGCGCCGAGATGTACGCACCCACTGCCATAAAACCGGCATGTCCGACCGAGAACTCTCCCATGTAACCATTCACCAGATTCAGGCTGATGGTCAGGATGATGTTGATGCCGACACACATCAAAATGAGCTGGACATACGGATTGACCAGCTCAAACTGTGGAATTGCAAACGAGAGCAAAAAACCCACCACCAGCGCAATCGGCAATGCCTTGCGGTTGGAAGCGATCTTTTCCCAGCCGTTGCGCAGCCGCTGGAGAGTCGGCGGTTTTTCAGGTTGAGAAGTCAGCGATTTGTCTGCCATGTCACACCTTCTGCGGTCTTGGTTTGCCCAGAATGCCGTATGGGCGGAAGATCAGCAACACCAGCAGCAGTGCAAAGGCAACGAAATCCCGATAGGTGGAGGGCAGAAAAGCCGCTACCAGAATCTCCACTGCGCCGAGGATGAAGCCGCCGATCATTGCCCCGCGAATGTTGCCGATGCCACCCACCACGGCGGAGATAAACGCTTTCCAACCCACCAGAATACCCATGTAGGGATCAATGACCGGGAAAGCCAGGCTGTACATCGTTCCCGCCGCCGCGCCCAGACTGGTGCCGATGGCAAAGGTGATCGAGATGATCAGGTTCACCGGAACGCCCATCAGCGGCACGATGTTTTTATCCCACGAAATAGCGCGCATTGCCATCCCGACCATCGTGCGCCCCACAATTAAGTCGAGCAGAATCATCAAAACCAGCGCCAGCAGAATGATGATCACCTGTAAGGAAGAAATGGCAACACCGCCGACGATCCAGGTCTTGTTCTCAATCAGGGTGGGGACATGCTGGGGGTAGGGACTGAAGACCAGCGTGAAGTTTTCCAGAAATAAACCGACGCCCAGTGCAGTGATGATGGCGGAAACGCGCGGCGCCTGGCGCAAGGGTTTATAAGCAACCCGCTCAATGGCTACCCCCAGCAGCGCCACCCCTGCCATTGAAAGCAGCAGCGTTGGCACAAAGGGCAGCTTGAGAAAGGTTGCTGCAATAAAACAGAAAAATGCCCCAACCATAAACAAATCGCCATGGGCAAAATTGATCATGGTCAGAATGCCATAAACCATCGTATAGCCCAGTGCGATCAGCGCATAAATACTGCCCAGTTGAAGCGCATTCAGCACTTGCTGTAAAAGATAGGTCATGGTGCTCCTGTTGCAATACGGCAGTCCTCCCGCCAGAAAATCAGCGGCGGGAGGACTGACTAGAAATGAGTTTTATGGGTTAGCGTTTGCGAACCAGACGAACTTGCCGTCCTTGATTTGCAGGATGACTGCGCTCTTGATTGGGTCGCCGGAACCTTCCTTGAATTGCAAGGTGCCGGTAACGCCCTCATACTTGGGAATTTGCGCCAGTGCATTGCGGACGGCTTCGCGATCCACCTGACCGGCGTTCTTCAGCGCCATCCAGAGCAAGCCAAAGGCATCATAGGTCAACGCCGCCACATCATCCGGGACTTTGCCGTATTTATCGGTGTAGTCCTTGATGAACTTCTGCGCCACCGGTGTGGCAGCATCCGGCGCATAATGCGTGCTGAAGTAGTAGCCTTCGCAATCAGCACCGCAGAGCGAGATCAGCTCATTGCTGCCCCACGAGTCGCTGCCCAAAAATGGAACGTTGATTCCCAGACGCTTGCCCTGCTGAATTTGCAATGGCACCTCTGAGTAATAATTGGGCAGGAAGACAACATCCGGGTTGGCTTCTTTAATCTTGGTTAACTGGGCAGAAAAGTCCTTATCGCCGGTGGTATAGGTTTCAAATGCCACGACCGTACCGCCGTTCTCCTCAAAGGTTTGCTTGAAGAACTCGGCGATGCCTTTGTTAACGTGAGTTCGGGATAAGGAGAGGATCTCCAAAAGGGAGTAAACTTTTGTTACCACAACAACAGTTGAAACCCCAGGAGACCCTCAATGGACAGTTTACTCGTTTTATTCTGTGATGTCGATGATTTTTGCA
>DAOTYY010000147.1:0-6998 GCA_034434695.1 Anaerolineaceae bacterium | reverse complement strand
TCTCGCCATCGCAGTATCATCAACTTCTTTGTAAATGTGCTGTGCGGCTTGATTGCTTACTGCCGCCGTCCATCAAAACCGTCTTTGGGCTTGGACGAGTACCTGCCCTTGCCCGCCTAACCCGAATTCACGTTAAGGTACTCTTTCAATGCTACACTTGCTTTGGTCATCTTTATGCCTCCTTGTTTGGTCTTTGGTCAAGCCCATGGAAGCATAAGATGACCTTTTCTGTCAATCCTTTTTACACCACTCTATGAGACATTATCGTGGTATCAATCCGAAAAGGGGTACGGTGTCATCCGAGACGAGAATAATGTTGAGTATTTTATACACTGTACAAATCTATCTTGTAATCTGAAGAAGCTATCAAGGGGTATGGTAGTGTCATTTAAATCCAGACCGAGGCCCAAGAACAAAAGAGGGATGGAAGCCTATGATGTATCTTTGGTAGAAAAAGAGTAACTGCTCAGGCTGCTAACGCAGCTTGAGCGAGGAAAGGCGGAACATAAGGTGAGCCCAGCAAAGCCATGTGCAAAACGTCAAGCACTCGTTGACCATTCTTGCGAGCCGTCGAAAGGCAGCTCCGAATCTGGCAGAAAGACTGAGCACCATCTTCTGAGCGGAAACAACCGGAAACCTTTTGCTTGACTTTCATCATGCGCAGATCTCGTTCCGCCTGATTGTTGTCAAACCGCACCTTAAAATCGTGCATAAAGGCTAACACGCTGGCTTGATGAGCCAAGAGCCGATCGAGCAAGTTCTTGGCCGGGCTCTGTTTCACCCGTCCGCGTTTCTTCGGAACTGGCTCCTCTGGCTCGGGTGACACATTGGCCTGCCGTCCTTGCTCAATCAGTTGCCTGTAACGGACTTCGAAAGCCGCTTTTTCAGCTTCAGATAATCCCTCCAGCACCAGTTCTTTGGCGCCGTCCACTGCCTGCTTGATCTCCACGAGCAGGTTGGCCATCTCTTGCGCCCAGGCTTGCTCGCAGCGCTCCTGGATGAACTTGAGTTCGCGCAGATGATGGGCGTTGCATAAGGCGTGAAAGACATCTTTGTACTGGAAGTAGGAGCAATAATCGTCGTGAAGCACTTTCCCTGTGCGCCGGGGCAAGATCCCAATCTCGTCCAGCGCTTTGGAACCCCGTCTAGGGTGGATCTGATAGTAAGTCAGCCGCTCCGTGCTGGTTGAGTGCAGCCATTGAAGCTTGCCTGCTGCCCTGGCTCCGGTTTCATCGTGATGCGTGACCTCTTCTTGCTCAGTGAGGTGCTGTTTCACCGACTGATTGACCGCAGCGACCTGCTCAGCCGTGGTCAGGCAGGCTTCCAGGATGGTGCCTTCACTGACCGGCTGATGGTACAGATCGCCAAAGATCTCGGCCACCCGCTCCAGCGATACGAAGTGATACTGGCTGAAATACACCATCTGCGCCTTGAGACTCGGACCATACTGCACCGCCTGGCTCACTCCGGCTGGAAACTCGGCTTTGTTCACCTGTCCGCAGTATGGGCAATCCTTGATCTCCGCTTGGTGCTCGGTCACTTCGATTTGTACCGGCGGCAGGTCAAAGACTTGCCGCCGTTCATGCCCTTTCACTGGAACACCTTCCAGGGAAGTCTGGCAGTGATGGCAGCGCCGGACCCGGTGAACTTGGACATGATCGGGTTGGGCTCGCATCTCCAGCGTGTGCCCCTTGTGACCGGGCTGCCCGCCACTTTTCTTGCCACTCGATTTTCGGAGACTGCGATTGCGAGGCTTCCTGAGCCCATCACTGGAAGGCGGTTTGCCACTGTTGCTGCTGTTCTTGGCCAACTGGTCTTCCAGGGCTTGTATCCGTTCTTCCAATCGCCGAAGAATACTTACCCACTCGTTTACAAGTCCGAAAACCAGTTCCACCACCGCATCTTCGCCTTGTCGAACAATGGCGCGGACTTCCTCTTCCGTGGGCAGTCGCAGGGGCTCCATGCCCTAATTCTGACCGATTTGCGCGATTTTGACAATGGTAAGGTTCAACAGGCTTTTATGCCTGAGCAGTTACCTTTATTCTCGCCTTTATCATATTGTGCTATGTCATCGTGCTCAGGAAGGACTCCCCAATATTGCAGGTAGCTTCTTTTTCAGAAGCCGAAATTGCCAACCTTAGCGCCAAAACTATTGCATCGCTGAATTGTTTCACGATCCTGTATAACTCCTGCTCGTTGATGATCTCGGTGCTGACCTGGCCGTTGATTCACAGGAAACTCGCCGCAGGACAAAAATGGGCTTTCTGGCTCCTGGTTGGAGTAATTGGCTTTATTGAAGCTATGGCGTTTCTTGCCTCTTCTTACATCGGTAATGGGCGCTGGCAAGTAAATGTTGTTCAAAGTGTTCTATACCTTACAGGAATTTGCCTGTCGGGATTTCCGATCTTCAAAGGAGTAAAAAATGAATTCAGTCACTAAAATCGCCAGAACCGCCGGTGTGCTTTATCTGCTTTACGTGATCACCTCAGTTATCGCCAATCAATTCGGAAAATTTGTGTTCGTGGAAGCTCCGGTCACTGTCAATCACATCATGACCCATGCATTTCAATTCCGCATCGGTTTTGTGATCAATCTGTTCTCTGTCGTTCTTTTCTTTTTAGCAGCCTGGGCTTTGTACGTGTTATTGAAACCGGTGAATAAAGACCTGGCTTTACTTTTCCTGATATTTAATCTGGCTGGTTTTGCTGTCTGGTTATTTAGTTCACTTTGCCTGTTTGCCAGCCTGGTGATATTGAACGGGGCAGAGACCATCAACGCCTTCCAACCAGATCAACTGCAGGCACTAGCAGTGTTTTTTGTCAGTTTATACAAAAATGGGGTCGTTATCGCCCAGGTACCTTATGGCGTCTGGCTGTTTCCCCTCGGTTACCTGGTCCTTAAATCGAGATTTCTTCCAAAGATCCTCGGCATGTTGTTGATCGCGGATGGTATTTGTCAATTCGTGTATGTCTGCCAGCGTTTGATCTTCCCTGATCTTGCAGTCATCGCTTATCCCTGTTTGGTGATCAGTTTTATAGCAGAAGTTTCCTTGGCTTTGTGGCTTTCCATCAAGGCTGTGAAACCCCAATTATCTATGAATCCTGAAAAGAAAAGAGAAAAAGATGAAAAACTCGAAAAGAATCTGGAAAAAGGCATTCGTACTTACCTTGGTGGGAGGCATGGCTTTCTGGCTGGCTAACTTCGCGATTTCCCGAACCTCCATTGCAGCGGAATACAGGGCTGCCATGTCCATTTCTTATTATCCAATGCTGCTTGAATCCTTGGTCGGCGGCTTGATCATTGGGTTGTGGGTCAGTTATCCATTGCTGCGTTTCTTTGACAGGATCCCGGTAAAGGATCCGCTCCTTAAATCATTCTTCCTGAGCTCGATTGTTCTGGTCATCGTTACGATCCTTCTCGGTGGTCCCTCAAGTTTTTACGCAACAAGTAATGTCTTACGTTACTTCATCATCGGCACAGCATTTAAACGTGATCCGTATCCTTGCCCTTGGAATCGCGATTGGCTATGTGTGTAAAAGGCAGTACAAGGGAATCAATCCATCTTTAGTTGCAGCGAAACCTGCCGGGTTGGAATAAGGAAATAGCCATGGAAACCCGGGTCACAAATCAAAGCAAGCATCAGGCATCTCATGAGTTTTCAAAGAGGCTGCTTAAGTTAGCAGGATCGGGTGGGGCAGCATTCTGGATCACTGACTTGATAATTGCTCTATCCCCCATCGCTGCAAAGTACAAAGCTGCGTTCTCGATCTCTTCTCTCCCCGTGGCTCTTGCTGAAGCGTTGGTTGGCGGCATGGTGATCGCATTATGCGTTAGTTTCTGCCTGCTTCGTTTCTTTAACAAGGTCCCCGGTAATAAAACCATCTTCAAAGCATTGATTCTTAGTTATGGAGCCATGGTTATTATCGAGGTCCTTTCTGCGCTCGGAAACCCGGCTAATGCCTCCGTGTACCTCCTGCTCGATACAGGAATGAATGTGCCGAGGTTTCTTGCCCTTGGATTGGTGATTGGCTATGTAGTTGATAGGCAAAACAGAAAGGTCTAAATATGAAAGCAATAATCTGCCCCAGATACGGTTCACCAGATGTTCTTCAGCTCCGGGAAGTGGAGAAACCTTCCCCACAACATGATGAGGTGTTGATCCATATTCATGCAGCATCCCTCAATTCCCGTGACTTGCGAATGCTGCGAGCAAATCCAATTTTTATGCGACTGATGCCGGGAGGTCTCTTCCATCCCAATAACAAGATACTCGGAGCTGATTTTGCCGGCCGGGTTGAGGCAATTGGCGGTAATGCCAGGCTGTTTAAACCGGGTGATGAGGTTTTCGGGTATATGCCCAGCGCAACCAGTCGAGGTACTTTTACCGATTATGTATGTGCCAATGAAAATGCAATCACGCTGAAACCTGCTAATTTAACAATTCGAGCAGGCTGCGGCTTTACCTTTAGCGGCGATGACTGCCTTGCAGGGTCTACGTGACAAAGGAAACATTCAACCAAGGCAAAAGGTTTTGATTAATGGCGCTTCTGGTGGTGTGGGAACATTTGCCGTGCAGATTGCCAAAGCGGTCGGGGCAGAAGTCACAGCGGTGTGCAGTACAAGGAACCTGGAAATGATGCGCTCCCTTGGAGCAGACCATGTCATCGATTACAAGGTAGAAGACTTCACCCAAAGTGGGAAGCCGTACGACCTGATCCTGGCTGTGAACGGATATCATCCGATTTCAGATTATCTGCATGTATTAAAACCTGAAGGAACCTATGTCGTTGCTGGTGGCTCTATGGCTCAACTCATCGAGGTGCAAGCAATAGAAAAGAGTATCCAAGGCTGGTTCCCAGAAAATTTGTGTCTTAACGCTCGAACCCAACCAGAAAGATCTATTCTTTATAAAAGAGCTCATTGAATTAGGAAAAATCATGCCCGTTATCGATGAATGTTATCCGTTAAGCAAAACTTCTGAAGCTTTCTGGTATTTTGAGAAAGTGCATCCCAAGGGAAAAGTCGTCATTACTATGGAAGAAAATCGCAAAACCTGACAAGGCGCAGCTCCCGATCGCTATTCCGCTACGCTTCGCAGCGGCAGGTGAGTTTGGTCTTTAGATCGCTCAATACATTTACAATCTATGCTGCCCACGGTTGCGCACTTCAAGCCAAGCAACCTCTTCTTAAAAATAATTATCTCCATCAAAAAGCCTGTACTCTTCCAAATGTAGGAAGATACAGGCTTTTGTTTACCATTATACTCACCGTGGGTAGGCGGCTCATGGAATCAGCGAAAGGGGAGTCAGAACTGTGCTAAAATTGGATAAGGAGTTTTCACATGCCCCGTAGACCCGAAAACCCTGGCATCTGCGCCTACTGCGGTGAGATCATCACCAAGCGTGGCGTAGCCAAACACCTGGATAAATGTCCCAAGCGACAAGAAGCACTGACTGCAGCCGAAGCTAATAACCGACCAGAGGAAACCCTCTGGCATCTGCGCGTTCAAGATGCTTATGATAAGGATTTCTGGCTCGACCTGGAAATGGTTGGCACAGCTTCGCTCGATAAGCTCGACAAATACCTTCGCGCCATCTGGCTGGAATGTTGCGGACACCTGAGCAAGTTCACGATTGGCGGGTGGGGTGGAATAGATATAGGCAAAGCGCGCAAAGCTGATGCAATCTTTGAGACCGGTCTGGTGCTGCGCCATCTCTACGACTTTGGCACCACCTCCGAGACGGATATCAGAGTGGTGGGATTCCGGGAAGGAAAACCAACCACCAAACATCCCATTGCCCTGCTGGTGCGAAACCGGATGCCAGAATTTGTCTGCCAGGATTGCGGTCAGCCGGCGCATTGGCTGTGTACCGAATGTGTTTACGAAGAGGATAAAAGCGGCTATCTTTGCGACGAACACATGGAAAAACACCCGCACGAGAATTATGGCGAGCCGATGCCCTTGGTTAATTCTCCGCGTGCCGGGATGTGCGGTTATGAAGGTCCAGCTGAGCCCCCATACTGATTAGTACACTAAATTCCATTTCAATAAGATGCCAACTTCGGCATCTTTTCGTATCACTTTTTATGTAAACCTCCCCCGCTACTATCAGGGCTCTCCTTTGAAATTCTGGAACAAAGCCTGATATCGCTATACCTTGCCAAAGGCAAACCAGTCACTGGCAGGATATAATCTCGTATATCCTGCTTCCTGGCTACCCATAAACCATGCTACCGCCCCAGCCGCAATTCCCCTTTGATGACCAAACCTGGATTATCTCCGATACTCATTTCTTCCACGAGAACATCGGTCGCTATTGCGACCGACCGGATGGTTGGCAGGAGACGATCATCGAAAACTGGAACCGCCTTATTCAACCAGCAGAGATTGTCTTCCACGTCGGCGACCTGGCGCTGGGTAAGAAGGAAAACATCGAAGACTTAGCACCGTTGCTCAACGGCAAGCTGTACCTGATGCGCGGCAACCACGACCGGCGTAGCAACGATTTCTATCAACAACTGGGGATCACCCTGGTGCCAGATCCATATCGAATGGATCACCCCTCAGGATGGACGCTGATCTTCTCGCACCGCCCTATCGTCCCCCTGGAACCGAGAGTGCTCAATCTGCACGGTCACATCCACAACAATGTAGCTCCAGAACTGGGTGCCAGGCACGTCAACCTTTGCGTGGAAGTCCGACACTATCGCCCCTGGCGGTTGGGAGAAATTCTGGCTCCTTATCTGCCGCCTGCACAACCCCATTTTGAACAGCCAGAGATCGGATCGTAACTTATCAGTTCGGTAATGTTGCTGGGGTTGTACTACCCTAATGCACTCTACGACAATTGTGTACACAATGGTGTCTGTAACATAGATGGTTGGTTTTGACAAATAGGCGAGCTCCGAGTAAGATGATAGATACCACCATCACAACGGAGATCGCCATGTCGATTGTTGTCCTGCAGCTGCCAGATGTCAAGCGCAAAACAGAAACT
>DAOTYY010000146.1:0-25232 GCA_034434695.1 Anaerolineaceae bacterium | reverse complement strand
TCTCGCCATCGCAGTATCATCAACTTCTTTGTAAATGTGCTGTGCGGCTTGATTGCTTACTGCCGCCGTCCATCAAAACCGTCTTTGGGCTTGGACGAGTACCTGCCCTTGCCCGCCTAACCCGAATTCACGTTAAGTATATAATATTTTTGAGAAAAACAGAGGCGACGACCTCTCTGTGCAATTTGGGCGCCAGGCGCAGAGAAGGTAGCCAGTGGCGCAACCGGCTGTGTTTTTGCTTAATTTTAGCTGGAGGGGCGTAGATGCGTTGTAGAATCGCGCCGGTTTTTGTTTTTGTCTTTTTGTTTTCAATAGTGTTTCCTGTTCGTGCGGATTCAATTCTTCCTTCACAACTTCCGCGTCCCTTGCAAACTGCTTCCGCGGCAATCTCGTTGAATGTTCCTGATACTGCGCCGTTAGGAGCGGACTTAACGTTTCAGGTATCTTTTGATAATACTGGCGATACACCTGGTTATGGTCCAATCGTTGACCTGATTCTGGATACCACCGGAGCTGATGGCGTGTATCCGGGTTCACCAGCCCCAGATAATGTTTATGATGGGCTTGGTACGACGACCGTTAACGTATCTTTTGCCACTTTTCCCATTCCTTCCAGCGACGTCATCATTTTGCCTTTTGATTCCGATGGCTGCGTAGATCATCCTTTTATGCTGGACAGCAGCAGCCAGCCTGTCCAGGTTTGCGGCACGCCGGGGGATACTTTGGTCGTTGTGCGTCTGCCTTTCGGCTCTTTTACTCCAGACCAGCCTGCGGCAACACTGGATGTTACGGTGAATATGAGTAACTGGGCTGATGTGGGGATGCCTCTCAGTGTGCAAGCGCGCGGCGGATTTCAATTTGGGCAGGACCCGCTCAACAACCCTGCTGTGGACGATCCCTCAACCACCTTAACATCTTGGAGTAGTGATACAGTTACTCCTGCTGTGCTTACGCTGAATAAGTCTTACAGTGGTCCAGAAGATGAGACCGCAACTGGGCCAAATTATCCACGGCAATATACTTTCACTGCCACCATTGCCGGCGGACAGACGTTAACGGACTTTCACCTGGTTGATTCTTTGCCCGCAAACCTGGCTTATCTTGGCAATCTGAGCTGTTCGCCGGGGAGCTATACGGTGAACAGTGAGCCGCCGCTGAATATCCCAGCCAATCCGCCCAACAATGTGTTGGATGTATCTTGGACGAGTGTTAGCGGCACAGTATCCTGTACGTTTGAGTTTTTCATTCCTCGCACGGATGCGGATAACAATGTGGTGATTGACCCTGACAGCGGTGACGATGTCATTTCGTGCAATCAAGCTTCTGCAACAGGGTCGTGGGTACCCTCGGACCCGCGTGATACCGGTCAAACCTTTAATCTTGCTCCCAGTGGTTGTGAACATTCTTTGACTGATAAGTCCATCGCTATTCAAAAAGATGTTACGATTGCAGTGGATAATAACGCTTCTGGCGTTTCCCCCGGTGATGTACTGGAATATACGCTTAGGCTGCAGGTTTCTGATTTCTTTGCCTTTGATTCTGTAGTGGTTACCGATGTAATTTCGGATGGGCAGCATTTTGATCCTTCTTTTACGCCTACCTTGCAGGTGAATGGCAATGGTCATGCTTTAGCGGAAAGCCCTTTTAACATCAATAATTATTCGATAGTTTGTAATTATACGGGAGGACCCGGCAGCGAATGTACTTCTGATAACCCTGGTACAAATGACGGAACAACTACCATTCTTTTAGATATTTCGGATGAAATCATTACCCGCGGACAAGATGGGCGTTTGGTTGGCGGATGTATTAACCCCAGTACCGGCAGTAATCCACCGGATTGTACTGTCTATAACGATGAGGCTACAACTGCAATCATCACTTTCCGCACTGTTATCCAGCCAGATTTTACGGATACCTATCCTTCAGGGGACGTCAGTGTGGATCAAGGGGATGTGCTGGATGATGGGGTAACGGTACAGGGAAATGTGCTGAACACAATCAATTTTTTGCCCACCGGACAAAATGAAATAGACATCAGCGACGCTGAGGTTAACATAGAATATGGCAGTATTTCCAAAAGCATTTATGCGGTTAATGGCAGTACGTCTTATCCTTCCCCGGTACGGATTGCTCCTGGCGATACAGTCACCTATCGCATTCGCTATACTCTGCCAACCAGCCGCTTTGAAGACCTTGTCCTAACAGACTATCTGCCTTTGCCGGTTTTTCATGTCAGCGAATTCACGGGATTTTCCAACACAATTTGCGGTATTCCTGCGGCGGGCACAGCCTGTCTTGGTCCTGCGGACACGTATCACTCGCTTCCAGGCGCAAACGCTCCCAGCATAACTGTTTCTGCGGCAAACAATTCAATCTCTGGGAATTGGGGAGATTATGATATTACGCCGCCGGTCAGCAGCGTGATTGACATCGTGTTCACTTTTACCGTTTCTACCGATCCCTTTGCAGATGGACTGTACTTAACGAATTTGGCAACCTCACAGGAGGGCTCTACACAGGGCGCCAGTTCCACAGCCAATGGCGCTGTTCAGTTTCAACTTCAGGAACCGCAGGTCAGCATTTTCAAGGGTGTTGTGTGGACAGACAACCCCAATGGAATGTTTGATCCCGCTGCGGTTGGTCCGGTTGCTTTTAATGGAGACGCCGTAACCTGCGCTGGACGGATTGGCGGGACGATTACCTCTGCTGGGCTTTCAACGCAGCCGGTGAACAGCAATTTAAGTAACGTGGACGCCGTCGATAAAGTAATGATGGCTGTTGTTCTTGAGAACACCGGACGCAGCAGCGCTTTTGATGTCAGGATTAAGGATGTTTTGCCTTCTGGCATGAGCTATATTCCTGGTTCTCTTTGTGTCACGGATGGGACGGGAGCAGGTTTTGGATTTACCGATTTAGGCGGAGGACTTTTTGGTACAGGTATTGAGCTGGATGATCCCGGACCCACCCCCGATCCGCCGGGTGCGCTTGATCCGGGAAAGGCTGCGGATGGTTCTGTTATCAATACCGGCCGCAACATCGCTGTCATTACTTATTTAGCCAGGCTGGATGGCAGTGTGCAAGGCGGAGAGATTTTGATCAACAGGGCAACCCTCTTTCATTATGCTGGCGCAGAGGGTGGAGGAAATCATGTGCCGGGCGGATTAGAGGATGACGCCAGGGTCCAGGTGCGTTATGCGGGTTTGAGTAAGGTCTTCACCACTGAGATCGTTAACTCTGGGAATGGAAATACGCAGGCGGTCATCGGGGAATTGGTGACTTATACCGTTTCCATCATTGTTCCTGAAGGACAGTTGCTCAATGTGGCTCTGGGCGATTATCTTCCGGCGAGTCTGGCTTTTGTCCATTGCGTCAGCGTGACGCCGTCCTCTTCTGATGTGACGACCGACCTGCCCGGCGGGTTTGCTGCTGCCTGCAACGATCCAACAAATCCCACCGTTTCTTTTGGTGGTCAAAGTTTTACGTTCACTCTTGGCACCATTACCAATGTGAACCGTGATAACACTGTTGAGGAGAGAGTGGATATACAATTCAATGCGGTGGTACTTAATATCTCCTCTAATCAGGCAGGTACTACCTTGAGAAATGAAGCGCAACTGGTGATTGATGGCGGCGCAGGCGGTACGGCGACCGTTTATTCCTCTGACCTGACCATTATTGAACCGACGGTCAGTATTACAAAAACTGCCGCTAAGGTTATTCCGACCCCGCCTCCCCCAACGGTGGACGGCGGGGACACGGTGGAATTTGTCATTACGGTCTCCAACCCTGCCAGCGTGGATGCCTTTGATGTGACCATCACGGATACCTTCTCCGCACTGATTGAACCAACTTCCTTAACGGTCTTCAGCGTGACGGATAGCGATGGGGCTCTGACGCCGTCTGATTTTTCAATTGCCGGTAACGCGCTCACTACCCTCAATCCGTTCGATTTGCCGGCTAACGGTGCGCGCACGGTCAGCGTAACCGTGCGGGGAAACGTGATTGGCAGCTTGCCAATTACCAATCCGGCTCAAACGATCCCCAATACGGCACAAGTTCGCTGGACCAGTCTGGATGGGGATGTTCAGGACCGTTCTTCGTATAACTCTGCTTCGGATGAACGCAACGGCAGCGATGGTCCCGGCGGGGCGTTGAACGATTACGCGGCAAACGGTTCCAGTACCGTGTTGACCGCTGCAATGCCGGCAGTACAAAAGTCGCTGGTGGCGACTTCTGAAAACCACACGCCTGATACGCCTTCTCCCGCCCGTTATACCATTGGTGAAATCGTACGGTATCGTCTGGCGGTTACGGTACCGGAAGGGCAGATGACCAATTTTCAATTGCAGGATCAGCTTCCAAATGGTCTGATGTATCTAAACGATGGCACGGCGCGCGTGGCATTTATCTCTAACGGTGCCGGGATTAGCTCATCGGGTATTGGGATTGTGCCTGCGATCCCTGCTGGCTGTACGGTAACGGGCAACAGTCTGGCTGGCTTGCCTTCGCCTTTGCCTTGTGTTTTACAGAATGGAAATGTGGGCAGTACGAATTCCACAAGTGTGGATGTGGATAATTACTTGAGCGGCACGGATCCTTATTTCAAATTGGGTAGTCTGGTAAATCAGGACAATGACAGCGATGCTGAGTATGTGGTTGTGGAATTCAACGCGCTGGTGGACAACACAACCAGCGGTGATAATGACCGCGGTGAAGCTCGTAATAACAATTTCAGGTTGTATATAAACAATGTCTTGTTTTCTACGTCAAATTCGGTTAACGGGCGCATTGTTGAGCCGGTTATCACGGATTTAGCCAAGAGCGCTGTACCCAATGCAGGTGATGCGGGTGATACGATTACTTACACGGTGACGTTTAGTAATAGTGTTGGGGGCGCAACAACCGATGTCAGTACAGCATTCGATGTGCTTTTCACGGATACCTTGCCCTCGCCGCAAATGGATACGGTAACGATGGGCAGCGTTGCCTATGTTCCTGCTGGCTGCGGCGTGCTGGCGTCAGATAACTCAGCGGGCAACACCATTTCTCTGTCGTTTTCTTCTGTCAACTCTGGTTGTCAGGTGACGATCACCTATACCGCCCGGCTGACGCTTTCTGTTGCACCAGGTGAAATTGTGTTGAACACTGCGCGCGTTGAATATACCAGTCTGCCGGGTGCAAACGGTACATCTCCAAATCCTACCGGCTCTACCACGCCCGGCGGCTCTGGCGCAGATAATGGCGAACGCAACGGCAGCGGTACAGGCAAGAATACCTACTTTGATACTGCAAATGCGCCGGTAACAGTCAATGCAGTTGCGCCAGGCAAATCTATTGTTCAGACTTCAGAAGCGCACAGCGGGGTCGTTGGCGGTTACCCGCGTTTAGTGCCGGGCGAGATTGTACGCTATCGTTTTGAAATGGCTTGGCCTGAAAGCACCAGTACTACTGCTCAATTCCGTGACTTTCTACCGGATGGTCTGGTATTCCTGAATGACAATACCGCCAAAGTCGCGTTTGTTTGTAACGGTCCCGGACAGGATGGCAATCCAGCGACAGACGATTGCATGGTAGCGCCACCGCCATTTGGCAGCGCACCAGTTATGATTGGGAATGAAACTACCTTGTCCAGCATCACACCCTCTTATACACTGCCAGACGAAGCAATTTCCTCCAATCCGGCTGTCAATGAGGATAATTACAGCAGTGGAACGGATGTTTATTTCACAGGTTCAATCGTGAACTACGACGATGACTCAGACCAAGAGTTCATCGTGCTGGAATTCAACGCGCTGGTGTTGAACGAATCCATTAACCAGAGCGGCATCCAACGGGACAATGCTGTTCAGGTGACAGTCAATGGGGTTGCTGGTCCGATATCGCCGGCGGTATCTTTGTTTATTGCCGAGCCGCAGCTCTCTATATCTAAATCTATCACTATTGCGCCGCTGGATGCAGGTGACCAGATTGTTTATTCTTTGTTGATACAGAACACGGATACCAGCGCCAATGGGGCTACAGCTTTTGACTTGATCCTGAGCGATACTTTCGATTCTTATCTGAACGGGCTCGCTGTTACCAGCATTACCACCACGCAGGGCGCAGCCTGTAACGGCGGAACGGTTTTCAGCCACAATGGTGGTTCATTTGCCGGCAGCACTCTGACGTTTACAGCCTCTTGTCTTGATCCTGGTCAATCTATTACCATTGAGGTAAGTGGAACGGTTGGGGTGGGAACGCCGGCTGGGTACGTCATTCCCAACACTGCCGGTTTAACTTATACCAGCCTGCCTGGTGCAGGCACCTCGCCCAATCCTACCGGCTCTGTCACGCCCGGCGGCTCTGGCGCAGATAATGGCGAACGCAACGGCAGCGGTACAGGTTCAAACGATTACCTTGCTTCTGCAAGCGCTCATGTTACTCTGGCGGGGACTCCTGCCATCTCCAAACAGGCTCCTGTGTCAAGCGGCTATCCGATTGGCGCACTGGTAGCGTACCCGATTCGCATTACCCTGCCTGAAGGGGTGACCCGCGCAGTGCGCGTCACTGATTCTGTGCCTGATGGGATGCAATACGCTAGTTACAGCGTGGATACGAGCGGATTCAATGGCACGGTGAACACTACGCCTGGTGTGAGCGGCGGCGCAGGCAACGGCGAGGATGTGATCTTTGATTTTGGCAGCATCACTACTATAGATGATAACGATCCTGACAACAACACCTTTATCCTGATCGTCACTTTACGCGTCCTGGATGTGCCAGCCAATGAACTTGGTGTTACTCTAACCAACGGTGCCAGCCTGACATACAAACCCGGCTTAGGTGATACGGACACGACTTTAGATGGCGGCACGCAAAATATTATCATTCAGGAACCGCGGATTGAGACGAGTAAATCTGTCAGTCCAGCCTCAAACGTTCAAGCAGGTGATACGATTACCTATACCGTGCGCTTTACCAACACAGGCACTTCCACCGCTTACGATGTTACCGCCGCTGATACGCTTGCCCAGGGGGTGAATTACAACAACGATGCTGCCTGCATATTCTTTGATGGTACGACCAGGGCTCCGATTGGCGTCACGGTGAGTGGTACCACCACGCTGAGTTTCGACGGCAATCCTTCTGGTTCTTGGGATATTCCGGCTGCTACGCCCAACGCTTATATTGAGTGCACATACACTGTTACGGCGCAGAGCAGTTTATATCTTGACGGCAGCCACACAAACACCGTTGACGCTGATTGGACTTCGCTGGATGGCGTGGATGTCAACGAACGCGTTTATGATGACAGTGTCAGCCGCACGGTGGACGGCGCGCAGGATACTGCGGCTGCAACCTTTACCAGCCCTGCTCCGACTTTCGATAAGAGCGATAACGCCGCGAATCTGCCCATCGGCGCTGCCTACCGCGTTACCCTGACGCTTACCTCACCGCTTGGCACACTGCGCAGCCTGACGGTGAGCGACGTCCTGCCCGCCGGGCTCATCTACGTCGCTGGATCGCAGACCGTGAGCAGCGGCATCTCTCCTGTGCCGACTTTCACCGTCTCTTCGCCCAACGACGGCAGCGTGCCCGTCACCCTTGCCTGGACTTTCGGCGATGCTGTCATTTCCTCCAGTCCAGTGACCATACAGTATGATGCCATCGTTGCCAACGTGGTTGGCAACCAGAATGGCACCATGCTCACCAATGATGCCGCATTGAGCTATACGGATGCTCCAGGCGCTTCCAAGAACCTGACTGACAGTGATAACATCGTGGTTGTTGAGCCTGTCCTGACAATGGATAAAACCATTCTTGTCCCGCCTTCTCCGCCTGATGCTGGCGGTGTAGTCACCTACAAGGTGGTCATCGAGCATGATGTCTCCAGCGCAGCCACCGCCTACGATATAGATTTTGTGGATACGCTTCCGGTAGAGCTTACCCTTGGTTCCGTGAGTATTTCGCTATCGGGCGGCGCTTCAGGTGCAAGCGATAATTCTGCTGGCAATCAGGTGAGGGTGCGTGTTGCCGAAATACCCATTGGCGGCTCGGCTACTATCACTTACAGTGCTACGATCAACAGCGGTGTAATCCCCGATCAGAGTATCCTGAACACCGGGAATCTGACATGGACTTCAACTGCCGGCAGTAATTCCTATGAGCGCACTGGTGCGGATGGGCAAGGCGGAACGCTCAATGATTATGCCGATAGCGATCAGTCTTCTTTTCAGATCAGTGGTGCTTCATACGATAAAACCCTTGAAACCAGCTCTGCTTCTCATACCAGCGGTAGTAACCTTGCTGTTGGTGAAGTGGCTACTTTTGGACTTTATGTCAACCTGCCAGAGGGTACTACTCCGTCCCTGACTATTGTGGATGACTTGCCGGCAGGGATGCAGTACGTCTCCGGCTCTGCGCAGGTTGTTACCACTACTGGCGGTGTTTGCGGCAGCAACTTAACAGCCGACTTTAACGGCAGTGTTCCGCTTCCCATTGTCACTGCCCCTGGCGGCAGCGGCGGCGATGTTACCATCCAGTTCGGTGCTGTCATTGTTGCCGGCGATAACGTTGCGGACAACAATGCTTTTGTCGTCTGTCTGCAAGCTGTTTTGCTCAATGAGAGCAGTAACCAGAATGGCGGAACACTGTCTAACAGCGCCTCTTTTCAGATTGGCAGCGGGACGCCGGTCACGGATAGTACGACTATCCATATTGTGGAGCCCGAGCTGAACGTTGACAAGACTGTGGACGATGCCACTCCTGGCGTTGGTCAAACCTTTACTTATACCCTGACGGTCAGTCGCTTGCCGTCCAGTACTGCTGATGCTTTTGATTTGAGTATCAGCGACACTTTACCCTCCAGTGTTAGCGTCAGCGGTGCGCCGACAGTCAGCGATGTGCCTTTGGGTTGTGCCGGGACAATTACCAACAGCAGCGCCGGCAACAATATCGCTCTGACGGTTGCTTCCCTGCCGCTGGGGTGTGTCCTGACCATTCAGTATCAAGCAATTGTTAATTCCCCGCCTGCCATGCCCGGCGATGTCATCTCCAATACGGTTAACTTACTCTGGTCTTCGCTGGCTGGCGTGGACCCGAACGAACGTACTGGAACGGATGGCTCTGGCGGCTTGAACGACTATGCCGACTCATCTACACAAAACGTTACCTTCACAGCAGTTGATCTTCGTATTGAGAAAGATGACGGCGGAATCACCAGCACAGCGGGCGGAGTGATCAAGTATACGTTGACCTACACCAATCTTGGCAACAGCGACTCCAGCGGCGTAACCGTCATCGAAACCGTCCCAGATAATACTGTCTTCAATGCTGGCGAAAGCACGAGCGGGTGGTCATGCCCCGATGGAAGCCCGGCTGGTACAGTTTGCACCTATACCGTTGGCGGACTGACCGCAGGCGGCAGCGGCTCGATCATCTTTGCTGTTTCTGTCAATAATCCGCTTCCAAGTGGTGTGATACAGATTGATAACACCGTTTCCATTGAGGATGACGGTACGCATGGCGGCGATGTCAACTTGACGAATAATCGTGATGATGATGATACTCCGGTCGCCGCTGCACCTGACCTGCAAATTACCAAAGATGATGGGGTGACGGTTGTCTCGCCCGGTCAGGTTGTCACCTATACACTGACCATCCGCAACGTTGGAACACAGGATGCAACCGGTGTGGTGGTGACCGATACCATTCCAGCCGACACCACATTCATCTCTGCCAGCGATGGCGGAACGTACAACAACATCACTGGTGTGGTGACCTGGCCGACCTTTGACCTTGCTGCCGGCGCAGCTCCTGTCACGCGCACAGTTACCGTTCAAATCAACAATCCTTTCCCCGGTTCATCCATTCTCAACCAGGCACATGTGGAAGATGACGGCAGCAATGGCAATGATCCAAACCTGGCTGATAATGATGCCAGCGATACCGACAGCGTGATCACTTTGCCCAATAGCGACCTCATTAAGGCGCTTACTGCCACCAATCAGACTTTCACTCCCAATCCAGCCGTCGCTATTGGCGAGATTCTCACCTATGATGTTACTTTCACTGTCCCTGCCGGCGGCACCATGCCTGAATTGACCTTGACGGATATACTTGATCGCGGGCTGGCGTTTGTAAATTGTGTCAGTATCACGTCTTCTTCAGCAGAGATTACAACTACGCTGGCTGGCGGTTTGACCGCTGCTTGTAATGATCCGGTAAACCCGACGATAGCGACTGAACCCGCTGGCAGCACCAATCCAGCGGATGCTGGAAGGCTTGTCCGCTTTGATCTGGGGGATGTCAGCAACAGCGGCTCGACTGATGGAACGGTAACGATACGTTATCGAACGGTTGTCCTGGACAGTTTCGAGAATCGGGATGGTGTTTCTTTGAACAACGCTGTTACGTTGAAGTGGAGCAGCGGGGAGCTTTCTGCCTCTGCGGCGGATGTTCGTATTGTCGAACCTGATTTTGAGTTACGGAAGGCGGTTGATCGCACAGTGGTCACACCCGGTTCGATTGTTACTTTTACTCTGACGCTGCGTCATACCAATCGTAGTGATGTGAATGCTTATGATGTGCTGCTTACCGACCGGCTGCCTTCTGGTTTGACTTATGTACCCGGCTCGCTGACGATTGTTAGTGGTCCGGCGGGCGGGGTAACTGATGACACTGCCCTACCGCTTTTGCGCGTGCGTTGGGATGAATTTCCGTTGTTAACTGGCGGCAACCGCACTGAGGCGGTCGTACAGTTCCGCGCTCGTGTTGGCAACCTGTCTGCTGGGTCTTCCATTACCAATACTGCCGCTTTGGAATGGAGCAGTTTACCGGGCAATGTCAGCGCCGCTCAATCTAGCTATAATTCCCTTTCTACAGAGCGGTTCTATGACCCGGGCAGCAACATCAATATCTATGGGGTACAAGCCAGCGCAGTTCTGACCATTCCGGGGCTGCCGGAGACCGGCTTTGCGCCGGGACGGGTAAGCGCGTTGCCAGAACAGCCTGTTGAAAAGACTTACCATGGCGCCGGCGAACTATGGCTGGAGATACCCAGATTAAATAAAAAGTTACCTGTTGTTGGTGTTCCGCTTTCTGGCAAGGATTGGGATTTACGCTGGCTTTGGGATCAGGCGGGCTGGCTGGAAGGTACGGCTTTTCCAAGCTGGGCAGGCAACTCGGTCATTACGGCTCATGTTTATTTGCCCAATGGTAAACCCGGACCTTTTGTTAACCTCAACACATTGTATTGGGGTGATCCAATCATCCTGCGCGCCTATGGAAAGCGATATGTTTATGAGGTGCGTGAAGTACTGGTGCTTTACCCCGATGATCTGCGCGCCTTAAAGCATGAAGAATATCCATGGCTGACTTTGCTGACCTGCCAGGGATATGATGCGTTCAGCGATACTTATCGTTGGCGCGTGGCAGTTCGAGCGGTATTGGTCAAAGTGGAATAGAGATACTGGTGCTATTTCACCGCTTTGCTGTTTGTCCCCCTCAGCCGGTAGCGGCGGATGGC
Source organism: Anaerolineaceae bacterium (assembly GCA_034434695.1). Classification (GTDB taxonomy): domain Bacteria; phylum Chloroflexota; class Anaerolineae; order Anaerolineales; family Anaerolineaceae; genus DYEC01. The sequence goes on along the minus strand of DAOTYY010000146.1, from coordinate 13,723 downwards.
AGCGCCGGGGATTCGCGCAGATTCTTCTGCCTGCTCAGGAAAGCAGATAATGGTAAGGTTGTCAATGGTCATTTGCCAGTCGTAGCGTTCAAATGCCAGCGTCCGCATTACGGTATCAATGTTCTGTGGCGTCACATCGTCATATGCCAGCGTGATATGCGGCAGCCAGTAGTCGGGGTGATAATAGAGGCTGGGTTGGTCAGCGATTTCAATCAGTTTTTCCCAGATTTGACGATGCAAGATGGTCAGATAGGGGTCTTTGACAACAGCCATGTAAATAACAGGGGTTGTGCCGCTGAAGATACCTAACCCGCTGGTGCGCACCTGGAACGGCGCAAACTGTTCACTCAATCGCTGGACTGTTGCCGCGAGTTGTTCCATTGGATAACTGCGGGCGATCTGCCAGGAAAAATGTGGATAGGGTGTTTCTCGAATGCTGGTCAACCCGCAGCAGCTTTCCAGTCTGTCCCAGATGCGCTCTACCTGCGTATAATAGGGTTCAGGAAGTATTGAAGCCAGTCCATACATGGGTTTATTTGATGATTAAGTATGCCCCGATCAGCAGGATAATCATTCCCAGCAGGCGGGTGAGATCCATCGGGCGCACCACGGACACCAGCCAGCCAAAATGATCCAGTATGGCGCTGGTGATCAACTGGGCAACGATGGTTAGCGTGATCGTGCCAAAAATACCAATGCGCGGAATGGCATAAACGATTGCACCGACAATTGGAATGCCCATCACTCCTGCGCCAAGTGCATACCAGGGTACGCTGCGCCAGGCGGCGATGTTGCCCGGAAACAGTGCCAGGAGCAGGGCTGAAGCCAATAAGCCGCCAACATGGACAATGAAAACACTGCCAATCACCCCGGTGCGCAGGCTGATCATGGCATTTAAGGGGTCCTGGATACTGATGGCTACTCCGGCAATTAAGCCACCCAAAATGGCGGTAAGTTTGTTTTGCATAGCGGACTCCTTTTTTCTCCAATCTTACCCGAAGATCGTAGAATTTAGGAGTTATTCGCCAGCATTCTCTGCAGATGAAGAAAGGAAGGGTAATTGAATTGACAGGCTGGTTTTAGACTGCCTTGACAATACAACGAATGATGAAGCTGACTTAAGATGACTTCGGGGCAAGCAAGTGTGTATGCAGACAGGTTGAAAACCAGTCCTGATAAAACCCTAAAGGCAGTTATACCGCTGCTGCCAGATCAAGACTTTTTGCTCTCGCCCTGCGTATAGGCGTGATGTAAGCCAAGGTCATCGCTGGAGAGCATGGCTTGCTGCATTTCTGGTGCCATTGCCACCCCATGGCGGTACTGGAAGGGACACATGGAGCGTAAGTGAAAGAAAGCAACGCGATCGCCATCCTGCAGGGGGTGATCCAGGTCAGGTTGTAGTCCTGGCATAGCGCTCAGATCGCCGTTGATGAAAGTGATGCCGCTCTCTTCGCTGTGCATGCCCAGTGCCGCCAGCAGGTCTCTTAAGAGGCTACCGGCGGGCAGGGTGATTTGTGGGTTGGCGAAGGCGCTGCCCGCAGCGGCGCCGCCAAAGTGTGCCAGTTCGCCATACAACCAGACGTCAATGTGAATCTCAGACATGGTAACCGCCTCCTATGGGTGGAAAGATGCCGACATCATCGCCATCGTTGAGTACATACTCAGACGGCTGGATACGTGAATTAACGAAGCATACCTTGATCTGCTCGTTGGGGAGTTGCAAGTACTGTGTCAGATCATTCAAGGTGGCGCCTGACGGCAATTCCAACTCAAAGGGTGTGCCGGGCAGCCCGCCTTGCGGGCTGAAGCTCGCCAGCGAAGCAAAGAGTTTAACGCGCACTTTCATAATCTGAGTATTTGTCTCCTCCGAAAAGCTATTTCTGCCAGGTCAGGCTTTGTGCTTTGTCTTTAGTGTATTGTACCTCCTTCTAAATTTTTGAAGTGAACGTCCTTTATCCACAGCGTGGCATTCAAGACTCGAGCGGCAGTAAGGATAACACTGTCAGCCACGGGCATTTTTTAGTTTGTGCAAGATTCAGCGTGGACCAATGCAATTTTTACGGACACCGAATAATATCCTGTGCCCAGAGACAATCGGCGCAAGAAGGATTCCAGCCCCAGCAGCCTTCATTGCGTCCGCGCAGATCACAAGTCTCGCGCAGGTCGCAATCGGGACAGGATGGAAAATGGAACGAACGCACTTCGCTGCGAAAACGTACATATTCTTCAGTAGTCCAGATATCCGCCAGTGTATCTTGATGCACGTTGCCGAATAGATAACGGGAGACTTCTTTGTTCCTGCCGTCAATAGCATAATAGCTGTAATTATGCGAGAGTGCATAACATGGCGAGACTCCGCCGTCCCAGCCAACAACGATGGCGCGATCTTGCACAAAGCGGCAACGGCGCTCCGCTCCCCAGTGCATGCGCGGAAATTCCACCGTTCCCCACATCACCCAGGCATCTGCCCGCACCGGGAAACCGCCCGCTTTGAACGGCATTTGCGGTTCGTAACCGTACAGCACCTGTTCGCGCATCTCGTTAGTATAGGGGAGAACGTTGCTGACCAGCACGCGCGAAGCGTGCAGACGCATCGCCAGACCGGTTAGTTCTGACAATTCGTGCAGATTACTTTTGAGCACAACGAACTCAATGCCCAGCGCCGGGGTAAGCGAATTCAAGCGGCGCTTGGCTTCGTTCAGGTGACGGATGTTTTCCAACACCTGCGCCAGCGCCGCGCCGCGTACCTGCTCATAGGTTTCTGGTTTGACGCCATCTACTGATACAACCAGACGGTCTACACCGAGCCGAATCAGTTCTTCGGCAATTTTCGGGGTAAGCAGTAACCCATTCGACCCAACCGTAACCGCCAGATTGAACTGGCGAACCTTTTCAATCATCTCCAGAATGTGCGGATGGGTGAGCGGTTCACCAAAACTGGTGAAGATAACCCGACTCAACTGCGGGAGGGCAGGGATAGAAGCAAGGATGCGCTCAAACGTCTCGTCCTTCATGACCGCTTGTGGGTCGCTCCAGACGTTGCGGATGCAGGTGGCACATTGCAGGTTGCAGGCAGTAGTTGCTTCCAGATACAGCTTGCGCACGTCAGCCAGGCAGGGGTGCAAGATCAAATCTCCCTCACGCTCATCCAGCCAGTACGCAGTGCAGGAAGACATATGCCGGCGTTTCAGGAAATCTTCGGGCAGAATCAGCCTGCCTTGTTCGTCAGAAGTGATTTTAGGCAATTCAGCCTCCACCAGCGATAAAAGGGGTTCTTGCGGTTTGTTGAGCCGCAAGAACCCGCCTTAATCAGGTTATGATGCGCTTACAGCTCGGCATATACCGAGTCAAGGGCGCTATCAGGCACATCAAAGGTTTGGTTGTGCGGCGGCAACGGCTCGAGCTTCATAAATTCGGGAACACGGTCGGCTTCTTTGGGGATACCAGCAGCCTCGTTGAAGGCGCGCTCGGTCTTGAGGACTTCGCTGCCGAACTTGAGGATATCATCTGCCGTCCAGTTGGTACCCAATACGCCGTTGACTTCATCAATCATGCCCTGATAGCCGCTGGCAATATCCAGAATGGCAAAGGCAATGAACAAGCAGTGACCGCTAGAGTCGATAAACGCGGTGGTCGCCTGGAAAGCTCGGCTGAGAGCAGCTTTACCTTCAGGGCTAAGCGGGTCTTGTTTGCCCATCACGCCTAGGATTTCAGGGGCGATGGTATAGCCGGCGGTGTGGTCGGCGCCCATTGTGCTGGTGGCGTAGGTGATTCCAATACCTTTGACGGCACGCGGCTCATAGGCGGGCATGCCCTGCCCTTTCACGGCTGGCACGCGGGTCACACCCAGCACCTTGCCCGCAGCTCCTGTTCCGCTGCCGAGGATGCGTCCCATCGGGGTGCCCTTACCCATTTCATGGATCAGGTTGATGGCGCCTTTGGCATCGCCGAAGGGGATGACGCCGGCTTCCATTGCCACACCAATAGTCACACCAGTCTCGATTGTGTCCAGCCCGTAAGCGTTGCAGAGCTGCACCATCTCTCCTACTGCGTCCAGATCGTCAATGCCGCAGTTGGCGCCCAGCGCCCAGTCAGATTCATATTCGATGCATGAAGTTTTTTCCGTTCCATCTTCGTTGTGCCACGTGTTGGAGCATTGGATGATGCATCCGGGGCTGCAGGCGTGGTTGAAGAGTTCTTTGCCCAGGCGCGCTTTGTTACCCTCAAAAATTGCTTCGCCAGCAATCTTGGGTGCGCCTTCAAAGCGCCCGCTGGAGAAATTGCGGGTGGGCAATCCGCCGGCTTCGTTCAGGATGTTGATCAAAACAGCCGTGCCGTAAGTATTCAAGCCGCCCTTCGGTTTGGTAATGTCGTGGGTACGCAGGGCATCTATCATCTTCTTGCGCCCCTCTTCAAACAGAGCTTTGTCGGCAATTTCAACACCCGGGGCGCCCTTCGCGTTCAGGACGATGAATTTCAAACGCTTGCTGCCCAGCACGGAACCAAGTCCACCGCGGCCGGCATAGCGGCTGGGTCGTTTTGCCATATCGTCGAAGACTACGCCCGCATTGGCATAACCATACTCTCCAGCCACACCGCAGCCTGCGATAGAGACTTTGCTATCGCCGAACTTTTCGTACACTTTGGGGTACACATCATAAAGATTCTGCCCGGTATATGGCGTGGCATCAAAGAATTCCGCTTTGGGCTTGCCGGCATCGGCATCCCAGGTGATATACACACCCCAAAATTTGTCCTTATCTTTGGGTTGTCCCTCAATGATCAGCGCTTTGACACGCATATCTGCCAGCATCGGTGCCCAAGGAGTGCCCGCGTTAGCTTCCTTGATACCGCCAGTTAGTGGGGATTTGCCGCCAACCGATAGGCGTGCTGAGGTCGGAGCGGATGTTCCAGTAACAAAACCGGGTGCGAAGACGATTTTGTTGTTTGGACCCAGCGGATGCGCCAGCGGCGGCACCTCTTTTGCCGCCAGCGTAGAGGTCAGTCCACGCCCTGCCATGTATTTATACTCGGCAGGCATCTCTTCGACCTTATAGGTCTGATCGGTCATGTTAATTCGGATAAACCACATGCTTTACTCTCCTTTTCTTTTTGAATATTTATGGAAATATCAGGTGTGAGAAGCGTGGATAAGATTACGTGTCTTGGCTCAAACCTCCTTGTATGAAAGTTTCTTAACCGAAAGACCGTCGTCAGTTGAGTTGTTTTTAATCTTGATAATGAGACACAAAAATGCGCAAAGTGAAGCGTTCACCGGTAAACTACCGACCGAAAGCCTCCTTTGCGCACTGGCGGGCGACGGCGATTGCTCTCCGTGCCTTATCGTTCACCTATCCACGTGGGAATTGGTGAATCGGAGGATGAAAAGATTTGTATTTCCAAGATTTATTATAGGATAAAAATCGGTGTTGTCAATAATACTTGACGATTTTTTGTTGTTGGATTGTATAGACATTGCTCGTTGGCTGCGTTTGACTTATAGCCTGTCATGCCGAAAAAACTTTCCGGTTATCGGGTATAATATTAACAACGAGCCATATAATGGAAAACAAGCGCTTGAAACTGGTTGATGTGCGGGGCACTTTCCGTGAGATGGGGCAGCAAATTGGCGAGGCTTGCGCTGAGCAGGTTAAGCACAGTATCGAAAGTGCTCACCGTTTGCTTGAAGATGCCTATGATGAGTTACAGTTGAACTGGGACGGCGCCATCATTCAGGCGCGCAAATATATTCCCTTTGCTGAGGAACGCTATCTACAATATGTTGAGGAAATGAAGGGGATTGCTGAAGGGGCGGGGGTTTCCTTTGATGATGTGGCGGTGGTCAATGCAATGGAAGCGGTGACTGTGGATGCGTTGCACTTGACTAAATGCACCAGTATGGCAATTAGCCAGGAGCGCACTGCCAACAGTCATGTTCTGGTGGCACATAATGAGGATTGGGTACCAGAGGATGAGATGGATGTGTTTATCGTCCGCGCCCGTCCTAAAGATGAGCCTCCTTTCCTGGCGATGACCTATGGGGCATTGTTGCCGAACATCGGATTCAACGCATACGGTATTGCCCAGTGCTGTGACTCAGTACATCCAACAGACTGCCGCATTGGTATCCCTCGTATTGTCGTTTCTCGAGCGGTGTTGGCAGCACGCACGCCGGGTGAGGCGATTCGACACATGCTGGCTCCGCACCGTGCTGCGGGATATAATCATTTACTGGTACACGAGAGCGGGGAAATGTATAACGTGGAGGTCTCTGCTCGCCGTTTTGCAGTGCTGGGCGCTGAAGATGGGATGATTGTACATACCAATCATTATCTAGATTATGAAATGCAGCAAATTGAAGACGAGCCGGATGAGCTGATCAGCACGCGTGTGCGTTATTTCCGTGCCCTGCGATTGTTGCGGCAAACACAGCGTCACACGGTGCTTACGCTGCAAACAATTCAGAAAGATCACATCAATTTTCCAGATTCGATTTGCAATCATTCCACTGAAGGCAATCCGCTGGACCGTGAAAAGACCATCGTGGCGTTAGTGATGGATTTGACCAACCGCCAGATGCACGCCACTTGGGGTAACCCATGCAGCGGGGTATACGTAACCTTCCAGCTTGAGTAAATGGATTTTTTCCTTCTTGAATTGCGCGATAAATATTGTTATACTGTTTATATGGCTGGTGGTTTTACCACAAACTTTGTTGATTTATTGTTGCGATTTTGGTCATGGCAATTTTTGAACCACTCAAAGCGCAAAGTTTGAAAGAGACCTGCGTGTGCCGTTTGGAGGAGTTGATCCTCTCCGGTGAACTCAAAATCGGTGAGCGACTGCCTTCGGAACGTGAACTGGCGGTACGCCTCAACATCAGCCGTCCAGTGCTGCATGAAGCTCTCGTTGATCTGAGTGCCAAAGGCTTAGTGCGCATTGTGCCTAGACGCGGGGTCTTCATCAATGACTACCGTCGTGAAGGTTCACTGGCATTGCTTTCTTCACTGCTCAATTTTCATAATGGAAAGCTTGATCCGCTTTTTCGGCAAAGTCTGATAGATATGCGCTTGACGCTGGAGTGCGAAACAGCGCGCTTGGCAGCGTTGAATCGCACGTCTGAACAGATTGAGGAATTTCACGGCTTATTGAAGCAGGAGGCAGCGGTGGATCGTTGTGACGCTGTCCGTCTTACCGAACTGGATTTTGCTTTCCATCTCTTAATTGCCATTGCCTCTGGCAATATCTTGTATCCCTTGGTTATTAATTCATTTCGCGGGGTCTATACCAGTCTGACCAGCGCTTTCTTCCGTCATTACTGTGGTACTCCGGTGGTCAATGAAGTACTGAACTATCATTGCAAGTTGAGCGCGGCGATTGAGGCGGGGGATAGCGGATTGGCTGGCGCTTTGATGGCGGAAATGCTTAAACATGGTGAAAACCATCTGAAAGCTATTCCAGATGGTTGTGTAAGTTCGAGGAAGGAGGACAAGGGATGACAACAACAATGATTGAAAAACCGCGTTATCAGATCAAGACACCTAAAAACCTCTCGCCGCGCATTCAATGGCTGCGTGATTATTATTTCCGAGGCGTCCAACGCGCCTGGAACAATGAATATACTGCCTGGACCACTGGAACACCTTGGGATTTTCAATATAACGAACTCAATTTCTATATCGTTCCAGAGACATACACCTTTTTCCAAACCTTTCGTTCTTCGTATAGCCAAATGGCGCATCCAGTAGCATTACACCCGGACTTTTGGAGATGGAGTCTACCGGAACGGCGTGCCTGGTTTAACCGCGAGGTTATGGTGCGTTACTTGCCCAAAGAAATCCTGCCCGGCGATTTACTGGCTGGGGCGCGTTTCAACATTCAAACTTCAGCCTGTCTGAATCGGCGTGAAGCAAAAGAACGGGATCGTATGGTAATGGGGCGCGGCGGTGTACGCGAAGCAGTGTTCTGGTTTCATAATCATGGCTACGGCAACGCTGGCGCAACAGGAGGGCATCTTATTCCAGATTACGCACGCGTCATTCGCGAAGGCTGGAAGGGGATCTGTGAGGAGCTTGAACGCTTGTATGAACACTTAAACGAGAAAGAGAAGCATGGTAAGAAAGGCGCCCAACTGCGCGCCATGATGACCGCAGCGACCATGCCTCGTGATTTGGCGGCAGAATATGCCCGGGAATGCGAACGTCTGGCGCAGGAAGAGCCTGATTCAGTCCGCCGCTGGGAATTGTTACAAATGGCGAAGAATTTGCAGCGTGTGCCGTGGCTGCCGGCACAAACGTTTTGGGAAGCGGTACAGGCTTTGTGGCTAACTCACATGCTGGTCATGGCGGATGAGAACTACCCGGGTCCAGGAGATTCCTTTGGGCGTATTGATCAATACTTATTCCCGCTTTGGGAGAAGTCGCTTTCTGAGGGGATGGATCGCGAATTTGGCAAGGAAATTCTAAAGTGCTTCTGGGTACATTGTAATACAGCTTATGATGGGATGATTCGTACGGGGGGTAATCAGGGCATTACGGCAGGGTTTGGTCAGTTGATTACCCTGTCTGGCATGGGCCCAGGCGGTCGGGATATGACCAACGATCTGACCTATGCCATTCTGGAAGTGATTGATGAAATGACCCCTATTCTGGAGCCCAAACCCAATGTGCGTTTGCATCGCGGTACACCGGAAGCCTTGCTGGATAAAGTGGTAGATATGATCGCTTCCAGTCAGGGGGCGCCGTTTCTGTTAAATTTTGATGAGCGCTCAATGGCTGGGCTGATGTTGCAGGCGAAGAAGTCCGGAGTGGAGCACCTGATCAATGAGAATAATGTTTTTGATTATGCTCCGGTGGGTTGTCTGGAAAACACAATGGTTGGCAATGACCGCTCTGGGACGGTGGATGCCAATCTGAACCTGCTTAAGGCGGTTGAACTGGCGCTGACTGGGGGATATGACCTGATTCCTTTCACAGACCCGATGACTGGTAAGGCCGAAAAGCCGCGGCGTTGGGGAGCGGACACGGGCGACGCACGGCGCTTTCAGACATTTGAGGAATTCTGGGAAGCCTATGCAGTGCAGACGCGTCATATCGTCAAGCGGATTGTTGATTTATATGAACGTTCGGAAGAAGTGCGCGCTCGCTTTGCACCGACACCGTATCTTTCCTGTCTGGTCAAAGGTTGTGCCGAGAAAGGACTGGACATTACACAGGGCGGCGCTCAACTGGGATATGTGACCATCGAGGCGGTTACCTTCGCCACGACGGTGGACTCGTTGCTGGCGATCAAGTATCTGGTGTTTGATAAGAAAATTTGCACAATGGAACAACTGATCCAGGCGCTACGCGATAACTGGGTTGGGCATGAGGTCTTACAGGCGCAAGCGATGAATAAAGCGCCAAAGTATGGGCGTGATGATGATGAAGCTGATGCGATGGGTTTTCGGGTGATGAAACTCTGGACGGAGGAAACATGGAAATACAAGACTCGTTGCACCGGTCGCCAGTTTCGTCCTGGCATGTTGAGTTGGAATTACTGGGTTTCGGACGGTTTTATTTTGCCAGCCAGTCCAGATGGTCGTCCAAAGGGACGTTTTCTTTCCAATGCGCTTTGTCCCTCCAATGGTGCTGATAGCAAGGGTCCAACAGCTAATGTCAATTCGGTGGGTAAGGTATTGGGTGGTAAAGCGGTGGATGGCAAGGGCGACTGGGCAGAGTATTTGAACCTGTTGCCTAATGGCGGCAGTCACACCATGACTTTCAACCCTTCGCTATTACGCGATCCGGAACATCGGGCTAAGTTTAAGGCATTTTTGCGCGGCTATATCGAAAACGGTGGAACAGCATTGCAGATTAACCTGATAGACGCGGATATGTTGCGAGATGCTCAGCGCCACCCAGAAAATTATCGCCATTTGCTGGTGCGTGTGACTGGCTATAATGCTTATTTCACCAGTATTGGCAAGGAGTTGCAGGATGAAATTATTGCGCGCGAAGCTCATCGTATGTGATAAAGGCAGGGGATAATGGCTACTACGGTGCGCGGGCGCATTCTTCACCTGCAACGACTTTCCACTGAGGATGGACCTGGTATTCGGACAACGGTGTTCCTTAAGGGCTGTCCGCTGCGTTGCGCCTGGTGTCATAACCCGGAGAGCATCTCGCCGAAGGTCGAGATGCAGTGGTACGCGGTACGCTGTTTGAACTGTCGCACTTGTGTGAACGTTTGTCCACAGCAAGGGCTGGAAATGACCGTTGATGGATTGAGGATTGACCGCCAGCGTTGTCAGGGCTGTGGCACCTGTGCTGAAGCCTGTCCGGCAAATGCCATTGAGGCGCTGGGACGGGATGTAACGGTGGAAGAAGTGCTGGACGAGGTGCTTAAAGACCGTGTCTATTATGAAACATCCGGCGGCGGGGTGACACTTTCCGGTGGTGAACCGACCATGCAGCCAGATTTTGCATTAGCGCTGATGCGATCTTTGCGGGAGGCAGGCATTCACACGGCGCTGGACACCTGCGGGTTGTGCCTGGATACCACGTTAGAGCTTCTTTTGCCTTTCACCAACTTGGTGCTTTATGACTTGAAGTTGATGGATGACGAAGTGCATCAGCATTTTACTGGTCAATCCAACCGGCGCATTTTGGAAAATCTGCTCCACTTGCGCGACTGGATGGATACCCATTCGCCTTCGCCTCAGTTATGGATACGCACCCCATTGATACCATCTGCAACTGCAACGGATGAAAACGTGCATTCAATCGGGGCTTTTTTGGCGCAGAATCTTAACGGCTATGTGGCATGCTGGGAATTGTGTGCGTTTAATAACCTATGTCGTGATAAGTACACTCGTCTAAACCGGGACTGGCAATTTGCAACACAACCGCTGCTCTTGCCAGATGAGCTGGCTCACCTGGAGGATGTCGCCAGAAGTTCGGGTGTGGATACAGCAATTGTCCAGACCAGCGGCGCAACACGTTTACAGGAGGAATCATGCTCCAGATGACTTATACTGCGTTTTCGGATGAAGATATTCTTGCCATGCAGCCGGCGATGAAGATAGGTTTGTTGGCAACGGTTAACCCTGAAGGGTTGCCGCACCTCACGCTTATTACCACTTTGATGTCTTGCGCACCCACTCAACTTTCTTGGGGACAATTTACCGAAGGGCTTTCCAAACAGTTTATTCTGCAAAACCCGAAGACAGGCTTTTTGGTGATGAGTTTGGATAAGCAGATGTGGCGCGGCAAAGCAACGTTCACGCATACAGCGCGAAAGGGTAAAGAATACGATTTTTATAACAATACGCCAATGTTCCGCTACAATGCTTATTTTGGTGTACATACTGTGTATTACATGGACCTGGTGACACATAGCGGCAGACAGTCCTTGCCGATGGGGAAAATCATCTGGGCAGCGATGTTGACAATGTTGGCGCGGACGCTAGGCAAAAAAGACGGCAGGGAACCGGTGATGAATGATTGGACGCGACGGCTGATGAACAAGATGGACAACTTGAAGTTTCTCGCTTATGTGGATGGGGATGGTTATCCAGTGATTTTGCCGGTGATTCAGGCACAGTGTCTGGATGCCAACCAAGTCATTTTTTCCATGGCGGCTTACGGAGATGAGTTAGACACTATCCCATCTGATTGCGCGGTAGCTGTTTTTGGTATGTCATTGACAATGGAAGATGTGCTGGTGAGAGGGACGTATCTTGGTAAAAGACGAATAGCTGGCGTGCAAGCCGGCAGTGTGGTGGTAAACTGGGTGTATAACGCCATGCCACCGGTTCCGGGGCAGGTGTATCCGCCGTTGCCATTAGAGGCGGTCAGGCAATTTTAGAGTAGCGTTAAGCGGCTAGGCGCGGCGTAGCCGTTAATTTGTCTGCTTAGTTCAATTTCAAAATGGAGGGGATGTATGTCAGATTATGATGTCATTGTGATTGGGGCTGGACTGGGGGGGCTTTCCGCCGGTGCGCTGCTTGCCAGACAGGGGCGCAAGGTGTTGGTGTTGGAGCAGGCTGAGCGGATTGGCGGATGCTGCTCGACGTTCGAACGCGATGGATATCATTTTGATGTAGGCGCTTCAATCGTCGAGATTATCCAGCCGATTGAGCTGGCTTTTAGGCTATTGGGCACCACGCTGCAAGAAGAAGTTGATCTTATCCCTTGCGATCCGATTATGACGTTTATCTTCAAAGACGGCAGTCGGGTCACCTATCCGCTTTCAGTTGAAAAGACGGGGGAGATTATTGCGTCCATCTCGCCGGAGGACGGGCAACGCTGGAAAGATTTTGCTGCTTTCATGCATGAGCTGATGGAGGTGACGCTTAATACCTTCTTTATTGAGCCGGTAAACACTTTCGGTGACATGCTCAAACTGGTCAAAAAAGACCCGCGCTTCCTAAAGTTTTTGCCCGTTTTCTTAAGCAGTTATCAAGACATGCTGCAACGGTTCTTCAAGAGCGAGAAGGTGCTGAGAACGATGGCGTATCAGTCGCTTTATTTCGGCTTTCCACCCGCAATTGTGCCCGGACCCTATGCCATGGTACCTTATTCAGAGCATGTTGGTATCTATTACCCGCGTGGCGGGATGATTAAAATACCACAGGCTTTGCAGCGTGTCGGGGAGCGACATGGCATGGAGTTGCGTTTGAATACGCTGGTGGCCAAAGTGCTGGTCAGAAATGGACGGGTGCAGGGTGTGCGCCTGGCAGATGGCAGTGAGATTACCAGCCGTGTGGTAGTCTCGAACATCAACGCTCGTACACTTTATCTAAAGCTGATTGGCGAAGAACACCTGCCGCAATTGGCGGTCAGAGGAATTAAGAGTTATCGCTACTCTAAAGGTGTACCGATGATTTATGTTGGACTGGATGCTGCGCCACAGCTTGAGGCGCACCACAGTGTGATTGCGGTTTCACCTGAGGAAGTCAATCGCTACTGGTGGGACAACGTGGAACGCGGCCGTCTGCCGGAAGAGACTTTTGGTTTGATCTGCTGGCCAACCCATTCTGATCCAAGCCTGGCGCCGAAGGGTTGCCATGTGCTGAACCTGATTCCGGAAGCGTTCTATCGCCTGAGCGGTAGTGATTGGGATACCGAGAAGCCGCGCTTTGTTGAGAAGACATTGAATGATCTCTCAAAGACGGCAATTCCTGGTTTGAAGGATCATGTCAAAGTTGTGGAGTGCGCGACGCCGTTGGATTTTGAACGGCGGTTGCTCTTGCCGGAAGGAGCAATTTATGCCCTGCAACAGGATTTGCCGGCAATGGCGGTATTCCGTCCATCGGCGAAATCTAAAGTCATTCAGGGGCTTTACTTAAGCGGATCAACCACCCATCCCGGCGGTGGCGTGCCGACCACCATTGCTTCGGGTATTATCGCCTCACGTCTGATTGAACGATACGAACAATAGGAGGGGAGCTATGTTCAGAAAATCACGTTTGCTGAGTTTCTTGGTTGTGCTGGTTTTGCTGGTATTGGGAGGCTGGCTGTGGTATTTGCAATTGGATGAGGCGCGCAAACGTTTTATCCAGAATCTGTTGCGTCAAGTGCCCGACTTGCCGGGGCGGTATGTAATTTAACGTGAGTTCGGGATAAGGAGAGGATCTCCAAAAGGGAGTAAACTTTTGTTACCACAACAACAGTTGAAACCCCAGGAGACCCTCAATGGACAGTTTACTCGTTTTATTCTGTGATGTCGATGATTTTTGCAA
>DAOTYY010000145.1:0-8365 GCA_034434695.1 Anaerolineaceae bacterium | reverse complement strand
TTCTGTTTTGCGCTTGACATCTGGCAGCTGCAGGACAACAATCGACATGGCGATCTCCGTTGTGATGGTGGTATCTATCATCTTACTCGGAGCTCGCCTATTTGTCAAAACCAACCATCTATGTTACAGACACACTGATACCAGATATTTTGCAAGCGACCCACAATGTGTTTCTCGGCGCTGTGATAGCAGATGCACAGCAGGGAATATCGCTTCCAGCGGTACACTCTTGTGGTGAAATTATCCTCCGTAATGCTCACATCTCTACTGATGGTTTTGCCAATCTGCGTTTTTCGGCATTGGCAAATGTTTCTGCTCATTCGCCATTTTTCCCCGCTTCATATCACGAAGGCAATAGCCCGGCTTTTGCTCTGGCTATGGAATGCGCAGATGTTGCCGTTCTGGCTTTTAGAAATGCAAAAAGTATCGCTGAAGGACAGTGTTGCCTGTTGGAGAATCTCGAAACCGCAGGACGTACCCTGACTGCTATCGCCAGACGGTTATCCCGCCGCTTCAGAGTTCATTTTTGCGGGATTGACTTTTCGCTGGCTCCTTTCCCTGATGATTGGTGTTCTATCGGGGCAGCTTTTGAACAAATGGGAATATCTCAAGTTGGTCTTTCTGGCTCGCTGGCAGTTGCGGCAATCCTGGCTGACACCCTTGAGCGGGGCAGATGGCTGAAAACGGGCTTTAATGGATTGTTTTTACCTGTGCTTGAAGATTCAATTCTGGCAGAACGTAGTGCGCAACAAGTCTTAACTTTGAAAGACCTTTTGCTCTACTCCGCAGTATGTGGTGCTGGATTGGATACTGTGCCTCTTCCCAGTGATGTGACCAGCGGACAACTGGCGGCAGTTTTATTGGATGTAGCTGCGCTGGCGGTTCGCCTCAATAAACCGTTGACTGCGCGCCTGATGCCCATTCCTGGAAAGCATCGCGGTGAATTAACTGACTTTGACTTTGCTTACTTTGCTAATGGCGGCATTATGGATGTGCCAGCCAATCCCCTTTATGGTCTTCTTACCCAAAACGAAACCTGGTCGCTCCGCCCAAGATTAAGAGCGACTGAAAAAAAGAAGTAATCTTATTTTACCTGACGGAAATTAACAATAATCAGGCTTTTCGTGCACTCCGCATAGGTATCAAAGAAAACTTTGCTGGAGAGCGGCAGGCGCGCCTGATCAACCAAACGAACCCATAAAGTCTGACTGGTCGCAACCGGTTCTTTTGCCAGTTCAAATTCGTAACCTGCTTCACCATACTTGGTAGCAAGCCCGGTCAGTGTGGTTTGGTCTATCGTCTTCCCGTTCAGTGTGCCTCCAAGCTGAACCGTTATTCCTGTTACAGGACGCCCCTGTAAATCCACTACCTGCCCCCCCACACCCATCCACTTACAGGCTCTTTCGGGATAAAGCACGGAAGCATCAATACCGGTTGGTTGACCCTGCAAGGCGAAAGGATAGGTCGAAACCAGGGTTGCCGTTGGAGAAATACCAATTCCGGTGGGAAGCTGTGTCTCTGTCGATGTGGGTGTTTGGGGCTGTGGTGTGTTGGATGGGGAAGGGGTGATCGTAACGGTTGCTGTCCAGGTAGGGGGGAGCGCAGGCGGTAACGGCGTATCCGTTGGCAGCAAAAGCGGAACAGGCATTGTTGGCGGCGGTAACGGGTTAAGCGGCAGGTTAGGGTTTAAGTAAATTGCAACAAATGCACCGGATAAAACACACATTATGATCAGCACAAGAATGGTAAGAAAATTCCAGAAAAGCTCTCCTCCTGTCCTTTTACGCGAGTTTCTTTTTGGTGATTCTCTGGTGAATGCCATCTGGTCGTCTCCTGAAACTACCCTCCACCAATGCGTATCTCTATTGTACTATTTTCTCGTTTTTTGTTAACCCAATCTTGTACTGCCTGACGTTGGATCATTCTACGGGCGTCTTGCTCCAATGGTTTGACAGTTCTTTCCAGAACCAGAACAATATGAAAACCAATGGCGCTCTTAATGACCGGCGTGTATTGTCCCGGTTGCAGTTGGAAAACTGCTTCTTCAACAACAGGCTGAGTCAGGTAGCCACGTGGGAACCAACCCAGATCACCACCCAACAGCGGATCGTATTGTTGAGCAAGTGTTGCAAAATCTGCGCCAGACTGTAGCTGTTGATATACTTTATTTGCCAATGCTTCATCCAACAACAATATTTGACGAGCATGAATCTGCTCCATTTCAGTAGGGATGCTGTTTGCAATTTGATCACGTTGCCAAGCTGCCATGATTGCTCTTCTCAGAGCTGCTCGAAAACTGGCTGTATCGTAACCGTTTTCTGCAATCCATTTTTCCAATTCTTGGGCGCCTCCCAATTGAGCTGCTATCTTTTCTATATGCGCTTGCAGGGTGATGTCATCCACTGTAAAACCAGCTTGTGCGGCTGCTTGCGCCAGCAACATCTGTCCAATGAGTTCATCTAGGACTTTTTGACGCTGCTCAGCCTCTGTAGATTGAATCCCCAGCTCTTTTTCTGCCGCTTGCAATCGCTGTAATTCTGACTGGAATTCTGTAAGCAGGAGGTATTCACCATTGACCTTTGCTGCTAGAGGAGGCTCAGTTGGCGTTGGTGATGGTGGCACAGCCGTTGCAGTGGGCGCTTCGGTTGGAGCGACTATTGTACCAGCGGTAATCTGGCAGCCTGCCAGAGAAACAAATAAAAACAAGTTTAGCAAAATCATTGGTGCACGTTTTGTTGTCATTTAAAAAATTATACCTTTGTTTGGCTGATGAGATGAGAGCTCAGGGAGCCCTTTTGTATAATGCTTTCATTGCACTATAATCTTTCACCCCTTTGCCCAACTTTTAAGATTAAAAGTTCAAAAAACCCTTGAAATCACTGAATAAATGTGCTAAAATGCTGACACTAGTACATATACGATGTCGACGCAAGATATCCCAATATATGGAGGTAATTTCGCGGGTGGGTTTGAAAGCATTATATATAAAAATAAGGAGGACAATATGCGTTGCCCGTATTGTCAGAACGAGGAATCAAAGGTCTTGGATACAATTCATGACAACCGTGGCGGTGTTCGACGGCGGCGAGAATGTGAGAAATGTGGGCAACGCTTCAGTACTTATGAGCGTGCTATTTTAGCTACACCGCTGATTATTAAGCAAGATGGCAATCGTGAAGAGTTCGACCGCGAGAAGCTCTTGCGCGGCATCCGTATTGCTTGCGCCAAACGTCCTGTCTCTGCGGCAGATATTGAGCGTCTGGCGGGAGAGATTGAGGTTGCGCTTCAGAAAATGGGACGGGCTGAAGTTTCCTCCCGTACGGTTGGCGATATGGTCATAGCTGGACTTAAGGAACTGGATCACATTGCGTATATTCGTTATGCGATTGTCTATCTTAAACTAAATGATTTACATGCGATCCGCCAGGAGATTGATCGCTTATTGTTAGAAGGTTAGGAGGAATACGTATGACGACTCATCAAGCAGTCAAAAAAGCTGGTATTTTACCCACACCACCCATTCCCAAGGATTTACCACTACCACCTGTTCAATTGACCGAGAACGCTCGCCAGGTGCTTGTTCGCCGCTACGTGCGGCGAGGGCAGGATGGCAAAGCCAGCGAGACGGTTGAAGAGATGTTTTGGCGGGTGGCTTACCATGTTGCTAAAGTTGAAGAAGCTTGGAACAATGACGTAATGAGTCAGGCACGCGAGTTCTATCGTTTATTGACTACAAAGAAATTTTTTCCCAATTCTCCCACCTTTACTGGTGCCGGCACTCCACTTGGTCAACTGGCAGCCTGTTTTGTTCTTCCCGTTTCCGATGACATGGGGCGCTCTCCATCGGGGATTTTTCAGACATTGCGTGATGCGGCGTTAATTCAACAAACTGGTGGAGGTAACGGTTTTTCCTTTTCACGTCTGCGTCCCAAAGGTTCTATTGTCAAGTCTTCTGCTGGACAGGCTACTGGTCCGGTTGGATTTCTGCGTGTGTATGATCATGCTTTTGGCGAGGTGGCGCAGGGTGGTTCACGACGCGGCGCCAATATGGCTGTGTTGCGCGTGGATCATCCGGATATTGAGGAATTTATTACCTGCAAGACAGATGAAAACCAGATTACCAATTTCAATATATCCGTCGGGATCACTGATGCCTTCATGCGAGCAGTTGAAAATGACGAAGAATGGGAATTGCGTTTCCCGGATGTTCTTGCCCCTGAGTACAGCGGCTTTGATGGAACCCTTGAACAGGCAGAAGAGAAAGGTATACCAATCCAGGTTTATAAAAGGGTACGAGCGCGCGAATTATTTGAGAAAATCGTCCGCCAGGCGCACCACAATGGAGAGCCGGGAGTGTTGTTCCTGGATACTGCGAATCGTGACAACCCGGTGCCTCATCTTTATCCCCTGGAAGCTACCAATCCCTGTGGGGAGCAATGGCTTGGTCCATACGAGAATTGTTGCCTTGGATCGGTCAATCTAGCCGAACACTTCAGCACAGTAGGTACAGTTGACTGGGAAGAGCTGCGTCGTTCCGTTGTTCTTGCTACTCGTTTCTTGGATGATGTGGTAGATGCCAATCAGTATGTACCAGCTGTACCACAGTTAAAAGAGGCGGCGCTGCGCGCCCGGCGCATTGGTCTTGGAATTATGGGATTGGCTGATTTGATGTATCATGTTGGTGTTGCTTATGGTTCACCTGAAGGACAAGAATTTGCTGCACAGATTATGGAGTTTGTTCGTTATCATGCCATGCGTGCAAGTATTGAACTGGCGAAAGAGCGTGGGGCATTCCCAGCTATTCGCGGCAGTATTTATGACCCTGAGGATATGAAGTGGCAACCGCCACGTTCCATCGTCCCGTATGTCAATGATTGGGGGCGTCCACCGCTTGATTGGGACTCTATTCGTCAAGATATTCTTAAATATGGGATTCGAAATGCTGCCCAAACGACCATTGCTCCAACCGGTACGATTGCTACTGTAGCAGGGTGTGAGGGATATGGCTGTGAACCGGTTTTTGCACTGGCGTATATTCGCCATGTGAACGACAATGGCAAGGATTTGCAGCTCACCTACACCAGTCCACTGTTTATAAAAGCTCTCGAAAAAGCAGGCATCCCGTCGGAAGTTCGGGAGCAGATTGTCAGTCGAGTTTTGCAGGAGGGTACCTGTCAGGGGATTTCTGAGGTTCCAGAAGCTATCCGCAAAGTTTTTGTCGTATCACAGGACATCACTGCCGAAGAGCACGTTCGTATGCAAGCAGCACTTCAGGCATTTGTGGATAACAGTCTTTCCAAGACGATTAATTTTCCTGAGACAGCAACCGAGCAAGACGTGGCAGTTGCTTATCAGCTCGCCTGGAAATTGGGCTGCAAGGGCATCACGGTTTATGTCACCGGCTCGCGCGAAAAGGTGGTTTTGGAAACGCAGGCAACGGCAAAAAAGAAGCAAGCTGAAAAGCCCGCCAAGACATTGGCACAACCTGCTCTCTGGCAGGATGCTAAAAAACCCAGACCCCGCACCTTACCAGGGTTTACATATTCCGTTGAAACACCGCTGGGGAAAGCTTTTATTACCATCAATGAAAATGGTGACCGTCAACCTTTTGAGGTGTTTATTAATACAGCAAAAGCTGGTTCAGAGACTGCTGCTGTTTCTGAAGCCATTGGGCGTTTGATTTCTTATATCTTGAGGCTGATGTCTCCAATTGAACCCGCCACGCGTTTGCGCGAAGTGTTCCGTCAGCTTTCTGGCATTGGCGGCGGGCGATCACTGGGGTTTGGTCCAAACCGTGTTCGTTCATTACCAGATGGTCTGGCGCAGGTACTTGGGGAGTATCTGGCACAACGTCAGGAACGAATGAAGGAACAGTCTGTTGAGGTAAATCAGGAGAATAACGGCCATGAACAGCCGTTAAGTTTGCTCGAAATTTCACCGGGTTCTGAAGAAGTTACCCATAAAATTGGCGACCTGTGTCCGGAATGTGGTCAAGCAACAGTTGTTAACGAAGAGGGTTGTCGCAAGTGCTATACCTGCGGATATAGCGAGTGTTAAGAGTAAGAGATTGTGAAGAGGTGTGCTGTGGGTAAAGTTGCTGTGGTTACAGATACAGATTCGAGCCTTCCCTGGTCATTGGCGACGCAACATGGAATTATTCAGGTACCCATTACTGTTCATTTTGGGGAAGAAACCTTCACGACCGGTGTAGACATTGATGACAGGGAACTCTTTAAACGTATCAATCGTTTAGGACGGTTGCCCACCACCGCTGCGCCATCTCCGAGTGCGTTTATAAAAGCCTATCAAGCTGCCTTTGAAAATGGAGCTGATTCGATTGTTTGTATCTGCGTCAGCAGCAAGATTAGCGGCACCTATAATTCTGCCCTGACTGCACGGGAGGAATTTCCCGACAAAGAAATCACCGTAATTGACTCACTCAGTGTCTCAATGGGACAGGGTTTTATGGCGCTGGCAGCCGCGCAGGCTGCTAGCGCTGGCGCCAGCCATGAGGAAGTTATCTCCAGTGCGCTTTCCACAGGCAGGCGTGTTCACTTATATGCTGCTTTGGCGACGCTTAAGTATCTGGCAATGAGCGGCAGGGTAGGCAAGATTGCTGCTGGCATGGCAAATATGCTCAATATTCGGCCAATTTTGACCATAAAAGACGGAAAGTTGGATATGCTGGAACGTGTTCGGACGAAGAGAGTTGCCATGCAAAGGCTTATCGAGCTGGTGGAAGTATCCGTGGGAGAAGTTTCAATAGAACATATTGCTTTCATTAACGTTAACAATCTTGAGGATGTCAATCTGTTGGAAACGGAATTACGTAAACATCTTTCACTCCCCGAGGAAGTGCTAAAAGTGGAATTCACCCCAGGGCTTTCGGTTCATGCCGGTGATGGGCTGGTTGGCGTTGCCATTGTGACAGTTTAGTAGTTGGATTGCTTTCCTGGGCTGGCTTTAGAAGATTGTCGAAAGTGTCTTTGACAGTTTTTGGCGATTTCTGAAAGCATATTAGATTATTATTGTGCTAGAATGATGCCAGGGACTGTCTTATTTTTTTGTTTTTACTGGGAGATTCCCCATGAGCGCATATACAATCGAGCAAATTGAACGGTTGTATCGAAACTTGATGGAGAGGTTTCGATCAGGTCAACTCACTTTTGAAGCATTTGTGGCAGAAGTTTATAAACTGCAAGCGCAAGATGAAGGGGAAAACTGGTGGATGATTGATCCAAAAAGCGGGAATTTCATTCGTTTTGATGGCGTGCAATGGGTTCCCGATAGCCCATCGAGAAAACCCGCAACGTTCTCTGTCCCTGAACCATCTAGAGATGAAATGAGCTATATCCTCTGGTATCAAAAAGATCAAGGGGAATGGTCATCTTGCGAGCTGCAAGGTGAAATGATTATCGGACGGCAGTCTGATTGTGACCTACAGATTTCCGATACCAGAATTTCACGAAAGCATGCGAAGCTTGAAACTAAAGCGGACGGCATTTGGTTGACAGATCTTGGTTCACAAAATGGCACTTATGTAGAAGGACAACGAATTAAACCTCAACAACCCTGCAAATTGCAACCCGGGCAGAGCTTTGTCATTGCAAATGTGACTTTTCGAGTGGAGGTTGCTGAACCAAAACTGCCACACCACACAGAACCAAAGGTGGCGGAGAAGATATTCGAGGGTCCGGAACCATTACCACGGGCAGAGCAACCTTATCTGGCATATCAATTATGGTACCGACATGGAGCGAGAGAGTGGCGCTCGCTACCACTTAATCGCGATCTGGTTATCGGACGAAGACGTGACTGTGATGTCCAAATTCCAGAAGAGACGGTATCTCGGCAACACGCGCGCCTGAGTATAAAAGAGGGCACTATCTGGCTAACTGACTTGGGATCTTCCAATGGCACGTTACTGATGGGTGAGCGGCTGCCGGCACAGAAGCCGAAGATTATTCAGCCGGGACAAGATTTTTCTATAGGCAATACTTTGTTCCGGGTCACCACGGCTGAAGTATCAGAGATTGGTGCCGGTGATGTTCAGGGTGGTCAAGTTGGAGCCGCAAAACGGGAAGTTCGTCCTTTATTGGCTACTCCTGTATCACACCCAATGCAAAAAAACAAAAGCAAGGGGTTGACAGTTGCTTTACTGGGGGGAAGTTTGTTTGTTTGTTTGTGTTCAATGATAATGATTGTTGGTATCTTAGTTTTTAGACCGATACCGATTACTTGCAGTGTCAAGGGTTTCGAGAAAATTGGTTTTCAGCCCTGCCTCCACCTCCCGCCAGTCTTCTTCTCTGGCGGGTTTTTCTTCTTCTTGTGCCTGATTTTTCTGGTCTGGGGAATGCTTCGCCTA
>DAOTYY010000144.1:0-2419 GCA_034434695.1 Anaerolineaceae bacterium | reverse complement strand
TTCTGTTTTGCGCTTGACATCTGGCAGCTGCAGGACAACAATCGACATGGCGATCTCCGTTGTGATGGTGGTATCTATCATCTTACTCGGAGCTCGCCTATTTGTCAAAACCAACCATCTATGTTACAGACACACTGGTTCGCTGGTTCGATACCTATGAGACAAACTCGAGGTCAGATCGCTGACCCCAGACTCACTTAAGAACAAGTTGAGGGAGTAATCACATCCCTCAACCAACGCAACATCTGCACCAATCCAAAGGATTACGCACTTTCCAGAAAGCGTTCCACTTCCCAATCCATCACCCGGATGCGAAATTCATTCCATTCTTCCATCTTGGCACGCCGGAATGTTTCATAAATCGTCTCACCAAGCGCTGACTTGAGTACATCGTTCGCATCCAGTTCACTGATCGCTTCCAACAAGGAACCAGGAAGTTCGCAAACATTCCATTGTGCCCGTTCTTCAGGGGTCAGATGGTAAACGTTTACATTATTTAGGGGAGCGGATGGAACCATCCCGCGATCAATACCATCTAACGCAGCAGCCAGCATTACCGTGAAAGCCAGATATGGGTTGCAGGAAGGGTCTGGACAACGCAACTCTGCTCGCATCGCTTTATGTTGACCTTTAGTGAAACGCGGAATACGAATCAATGCTGAGCGGTTAATCTGTGCCCAGCCCACATATACAGGGGCTTCATACCCTGGAACAAGACGCTTATAGGAATTAACTGTGGGTGCAACAATCGCCGAAAGTGCCCTAGCATGGTAAAGTTGTCCGGCAATGAAACCATAGGCAATTGGCGAAAGATGATATACATCGTCATCGGAGTAAAAAAGATTCTCGCCTTCAGCATTAAACAATGACTGATGACAGTGCATCCCCGAGCCATTAATGCCAAAAATAGGCTTGGGCATAAAGGATGCAATCAGTCCATTTTGAGCCGCAATTGCCTTAACCGTATACTTAAGTGTCAGCACATTATCCGCGGTGCGCAACGCATCCGCAAATCGGAAATCAATTTCATGTTGCCCAATCGCAACCTCATGATGACCAACCTCAACTTCAAGTCCCATTGAGCGCAACGCTTCCATCAATTCAGACCGAACCCGCACAGCCTCATCATGAGGAGAAAAATCAAAATACCCTCCCACATCATGGGGTACCGGATGAACACCCCCATTATTTGGTTTGAACAAAAAGAACTCCGGTTCAGGACCAACATTATATATCCAGCCGCGCTCTTTTAACTTTGCCAGCATCCGCTTTAAAGTCCCGCGCGGGTCCCCCGGGAATGGCGTCCCATCGGGCTGATATATATCGCAGAAAAGCCGCGCCCGGCGCAGTTCAACCGGCGACCATGGCAAAACCGCATACGTATCAATATCTGGTCGCAGGTGCATATCACTTTCTTGAATGCGGGCAAAACCCTCAACAGAAGAACCGTCAAACCAGATCCCATTTTCTAGGGCTTCTGGAAGCTGCTGCACTGGCATATCCACGCTCTTTACTGTACCCACCACATCCGTGAACTGGAGGGAGATAAATTTGACATTATCTTCCCTGACTCGTTTGAGTAAATCTTGATTATCCATTCCAAACCTCCAAACATTGATATAAAGATATAAAAATAAAGCATGTCAGGCACGCCTTGAGTTAACAGCCCGCAACTCGAAACAGCCCTTCCCATAAAGCTCAGTAAATGCAAAAACTTTTACCGATCACTGCCCCCGCTGTTGTCCTGATTGTGTTGCCAGTCAGTTTTTCACGTGAGCTTATCTGGAAGGGAGAAAGAAGCCCATGGTTGGGCTTCGAAGGCACTTGCTGATCCTTCAGTTTTTCCCCAAACATAACATCTGTTCGGGATTAGCACTCCCTTTACAAGGAGAAACCTTCACTTCGTTATCTCACTATATTATTGAGACTCAGCCGCTATTTCTCTCCGTTTTTGCATTTTTTAAAATCACCTATGCAGCGCACAGGTTTTCTGCATATTAACACAAAAAAAACCTTTTTGTCAATCCCCTCGCGGGGAGTGGATAATCATAGGGCTAGATAAATTGAAAAACATGAGACGGGTAATTCGGAAAACGCTGCTTGTGCAACTGGCGGCGATTGAAGCCGTACATGAAAAGCTTGAGAGCAGCTTTCAAGACTTGTGGGCAACGGGAAAAACAACGAGAGCAACGAGCCAGTCGTGCCAAATAATGGCGCAACTCAGCGTTATCCCCTTCGACCGAACAGGTGTCCGTTTTGCCTCGGGAAACTTCATAGATGCTCCCGTGATACCACAAGCCGCCGCAGGCATCCAAGGCGCCGCTTCAGCAGCGCTTGGCTTTGGGTGCTTCATCCACCATCTCCTGGATCACTTCTTGGGTTCGCTGCCAGACCACTTTGAAGCCCAGATAGCAGCGGG
>DAOTYY010000143.1:0-38157 GCA_034434695.1 Anaerolineaceae bacterium | reverse complement strand
TTCTGTTTTGCGCTTGACATCTGGCAGCTGCAGGACAACAATCGACATGGCGATCTCCGTTGTGATGGTGGTATCTATCATCTTACTCGGAGCTCGCCTATTTGTCAAAACCAACCATCTATGTTACAGACACTTTGAGAGGGTGTTGAAAAACAAAACACATCCCCTGTATATGGCGGTAAAATAGCCCATTTTTCGTATAGATATACGCCAAATATGGCTTTTCAACATTGTCCCCGCGTTGAGGCGGTCGAATAACTCTATGTCCTGCGTGAGCGTACCGATCCCAATTACGCCGCGCAGCCAAATCAAGACCTTGATAGGGCTACTTTGGACAGCGCCTGATCAACTGTCTCGCTTCCCTGTGGATATTTCCTAAATTCTTAGAAAGGAGACTGACCTGCGATAAGATTTTCTTTTTGACTTGACAGAGGGCGCACGAGACGTCGGAAAATTATTGTAACCTCCAAAGAGATTTTGAGTGCCATAATAAAAATTTAATTAGATTTAAAAATGAACGATTTATCTTAAACACCACTTGAAAAATTTAAGCAAGTATGCTATTCTATGTAAAAAATACAATTGGAGTGTCGCCGTTTATGTTCCAAAAACTGGACGAGCGAAAAGGTGTTCATATTCAGGTGGGGGCTAAATTGAAGGAACGCCGTAAACAGCTTGCATTAACGCTGGATGAGCTGGCAGGGAAAACTGGATTGACGGCTTCGTTTATCAGTCAGGTCGAGCGTGGAAAAGCCAGCCTTTCTTTACAGTCTCTGCAAGCACTGGCAGAGGCGCTGGATTCACCAGTCCTGTATTTTATGACGGGTGAAGAGGAAGCTGAAACTGCAAGGACTTCCGATCACCAGGCAAAAATGAGTAACGTGAGTGAGCGATCAACGCTCTATAATCCGGTGGTTAGTCCTGAAAACAGACCTCATTTGGTTTTCCCATTATCCGGTATTCAGCTTGAGTTACTTGTTCCCAGTTTGGGGCAAAAAATGGTGTCCTTTAAGGGGCGACTTGAGCCCGGTAAGGTACACGTGGCAAAAAAGCTGCGAGAACCAACAGAAGAAATTCTATATTTATTATCCGGCGCGTTAACTTTAGAGTTCACTTTTGGCAGTTACACACTTTATCCCGACGAATCAATTTACTTTGAGGGGAAAGATTTATTGCGGATGATATGCGCTTCGGAAAACGAAGCTGCGGTTTGGATTTCCGTGATCACACCGGCGGTCTTTTGAGTGATCATAATGAGTCGTCAATCAAAGTCTTGGAGGAAAGGATGACAGAAATTGAAATTTCAACCGATCAGTATCTTAACATGTATCGGGACATGTGGCGCGTGCGAAAGTTTGAACTTGCGCTGGAACGCGAGTTCAAGCGTGGTAAGGTGCCGGGGATGCTCCATACGGGTTTGGGACAGGAAGCCACTCTGGTAGCAGTGGCACATTCGTTGAGGCGAGAGGATGGTATCTTTCCTGATCATCGGTGCCATGGTTTGTTGTTCTTGAAGGGAACGCCCGGGGAAAAGATTATGGCAGAGCTTTTTGGCAAAGCCACTGGGGTATGTAGTGGTAAAGGTGGCTCATTACATTCCGCGGACTCCAGCGTGAATAACTTTGGCGATAATGCTGTGGAAGGCTCGTTCATGGTCACAGCGCTCGGTGTTGGTTTGGGATGGAAACTGCAGGGTAAAGACTCATTAGTAGCAGTGATGGTTGGTGATGGCACCGCTGGGCGCGGCGAGTGGCACGAAAGCCTGAATCTGGCGAGTGTTTGGAAATTGCCGTTACTCTATTGTTGCGTCAATAACGGGTATGCAATTTCGACTCCAGTTGCATTCAGTCATGCCACTGGCGACCTAGTGGAATTTGCGACTGCGTATAAAATCCCGGCTGTGCAGGTAGATGGCAATGATTTACTGGCGGCTTATCGGGCAACACAAGATGCGGTTACTCATATCCGGGCGGGTAAAGGACCATATTTTATCGAGTACAAAACTTGGCGCTGGCAGGGGTTGTTTAGTGGTGAATTCCGACCTCCAGAAGAAGTGAAGTATTACATGGAGGAACATGAGCCAATTAAGATGGCAAAGACGGATTTGTTGAAGAGAGGAATTGCCACAGAGCAGCAACTTGATGCAATTGAAAAGGAAGTGGAAAACGAGATTGAGGGCTGGGTGCAGTTTGCGATGGAGAGCCCGCAACCCGACCCAGCCAAAGCAATAGCCAATGTGTATGTGGGTTGGGAGGTGGAGTCATGGCAGTAATGACAACCGTTCAAGCGCTTAATGACGCGCTAGGCTTGATGATGGCGGAGGATAATCGTGTGTTCTGCTTGGGGGAAGATATTGGAAAAATGGGCGGTGATTTTGGCGTTACACGCGGCCTTTATGATGAATTTGGCGGTGAGCGTGTTCGAGATACACCACTTTCCGAAGCCGCGATTATCGGCACAGCAGTTGGTGCTGCAATGGTAGGAATGCGCCCTGTAGCAGAAATCATGTTTGCTGATTTTATCGGCACCTGTTATGACCAGATGGTTAATAATGCTGCCAAGGTGCATTATATGTTTGATGGACAGTTCCGGGCGCCAATTGTTGTCCGTACAGCCTGTGGTGGTGGTTTTGGAGGCGGACCACATCATTCCCAACAAGTGGAAGGCTGGTTCATGAATGTCCCAGGATTAGTGATTGTTGCTCCCAGCAATCCCTATGATGCCAAGGGGCTATTGATTTCAAGTATTGAGGATGACAATCCTGTTCTTTTTCTGGAGCATAAAGCTTTATACCGTTTGAAAGGTGAAGTGCCAGAAGGAAAGTATCGCGTTCCTTTGCGTCAGGCAAAGGTGGTTCGCGAAGGAAAGGATATTACGTTAGTAAGTTGTATGAAAACATTGCATGACTGCCTTTCTGTTGCAGAGGAGTTGGTTGCCGAGGGGGTTTCTGCTGAGGTAATCGATTTGCGTACAATACGCCCATGGGATCATGAAACCGTTTTGCAAAGCGTTCGCAAGACGGGGAGAGCTGTTGTTGTAAATGAAGCACCTAAGATTGGTGGTCTAGCAGCCGATGTCAGTGCGGTGATTTCAGAGGAAGGCTTTTCCAGTCTGAAGGCACCTGTAATGCGGGTATGCGGACTGGATACCCCCATTCCATTTTCATTGCCTTTGGAGAAACTAATATTGCCCGACAAAGATAAGGTAAAACAGGCTGTTTTAAGAATTATGAAATTCTAAAAGGGAGGTACTCAAGATGGCATCTGTTGAGGTTACGTTACCTAAGTGGGGTCTGACAATGGAGGAAGCCACCCTGGTTGAGTGGAAGGTCAGGGAAGGCGAAAGAGTCAAAGAAGGACAGGTTTTAGCGACGGTGGAAACGGATAAGGTCACAAACGAGCTAGAGTCGCCTGTCAGTGGAGTCGTTAGTGAGATTCGGGTTGCGGCAGGAACTTCAGAAATCAAGGTCGGCGATGTATTATGCGTGATAGAAGAAAGTTGAATTGGTAATGAGAGACAGTGCTCTAGATTTCAACCAACGAGTGGTTTTGGTGACTGGCGCTTCGCAGGGAATCGGACAGGCAACTGCAGTTGCTTTTGCCAAACATGGGGCAACTGTGGTCGTCAACTATCATCGCAACGACACAGGCGCACAGGAGACCGAGCGTCTGATTAATGCTACGGGTGGCAAGTGCCTACTAAAAAAAGCGGATGTGGGTGATGCAGAGCAGGCCTGCCAGATGGTTGAAAGCATTGAAGAACAACTTGGGGCAATTGACGTATTGGTGAACAATGCTGCCGCTTTCAGCCGCAGTCACTTCTTGCAGACCTCTCTGGACGAGTTGGATGAAGTGTTTCGTACGAACGTGCGCGGGTTATACCACTTAAGTCAACTGGTTGCCAGACGTATGGTGCCTAGAAGATATGGAAGCATTATTCATGTCAGCTCAATACTGGCGCAACATGCAGTACCCAACAGGACGGTGTATTGTGCTTCCAAAGGCGCTGTGGAAAGCCTGACTCGTGCTATGGCGCTTGATCTGGTTGCCTATAACATTCGTGTCAATGCAGTTGCACCAGGTTTGATTCGTACAGATGCTATGTTGGCTGGGTTTACCAATCCGGTCTTGCTGGATGAAGTTCAAAAACATATTCCCGGTGGGCGCTTTGGAGAATCAGAAGAAATTGCCAATGTGATCCTGTTTCTGGCTTCTGATCTGGCAAGTTACATTACAGGCGAGGTGGTGGACGTAAGTCACGGGCTTGGAGCCCGTGAGGCTGGTCCAGCTTCTCAAAGATAAGTGCGTTACGTCTGCCGTTCGAGCAGGCGAAAAGCAGTGATTTTTGAAAATTATGGAGGCAAAAATGGAAAGGAAAATGTATAAGTCGTGGATATTGATTACACTTTTGATTGTTGTATCAATGTTGCTTGCACAGTGTGCCCCAACAACACCCCCACCGCAGCAACCAACGGAGAAGAAATTCAAAGTTGGTTTGTTGCATCCCAGTCCAATCACTGATGCCTGGAGCGGCATCGCTTATCAGGCTCTAAAACGTATTGAGGCTGAGTTAGGTGCTGAGATTGCCAATGTAGAGATCAAATCCCCGGCAGAACGAGAAAAGGGATTCATTGACTTTGCCAGCCAAGGGTATGATCTGGTTATTGGTCATGACTTTGCTATGCAAGATGCAGCAGAGAAGGTTTCTAAAGATTTTCCCAATACCTTCTTTACCACAACTGGCGGCAGTAAGTTCACCGATAATTATGCCCCCATTGATCTGATCCCAGGTTACAAACAAGCGTTGTATGCTGTGGGTGTCATGGCAGGGAATATCACCAAAACCAAGAAAGCAGTTGCTTTCACCATGGAACTGCCAGCTACAAAAATCCCCCTAGAAGGTTTTCAAGCTGGTTTTAACAGCATTCCTGGGAATTCCTGTAGCATGGTGATCTTGAAAGACGGCAATGATGTTGGAGCGGCAAAAGAAGCAGCCTTGCAAGCCATCGCAGATGGCGCGGATATTTTGATAGCTAATGCCAATATTGCTGGCACGGGTGTTTTGCAGGCTGTTGCAGAGAATGAGGGCAAAGTTTGGGGAATCGGTACAATTGGCGACCAGACAAATCTTGCACCGAAGGGTGTACTGGTAAGTGCAACGCTCAATGTTTCAGAGGCTCTCTTCTCGATTGCAAAAGCAGTCAAAGAAGGTACGATGAAAGGTGGTCGAGTGCGCGTCTTTACCGTAAATGACCCAGGAGTTTATGACTTTGTCTATAATCCTGAGACTGCGGACTTGGTTACGGATGAGATGAAAGCATTGCTGGAGGATACACTCAATAAGATCAAGTCCGGTGAAATCAAAGTAGAATAGTTGCATAGACCGCTAGGTGCCCGACTTTGGATCATGAGGTCGGGCACCAGCACATTTCTCAATCGTTCCTGTTTCCTATCGTGGTGAGAAAACATGCTAAAGCTCCTTGCAATTAGTAAGAAATGGCGAAATCTTTGGCAAAATGAGGAGTTCATGAGCGACGTGCGCCATGAGCTTTGGCGAAATTTTGTTGTTCCAGTTCTGGCAATTATTTTTGCCCTTGCGGTAGGGGCGCTAATTCTTACATTAACCGGCTACAATGTTGTCAAGGCGTATGGCGCATTGTGGCAGGGGGTTTTTGGCAGTAAGGTAAACGTTGGCGAAGCCTTTTTGCGATCAACGCCGTTAATTCTGATTGGTGCAGGTATTGCCATTGCTTTTCGTTGCGGTTTTTGGAACATTGGGGCAGAAGGTCAATTTTACGCCGGTGCAGCCGCTGGAACTTTTATCGCTTTGACATTTGTGAACTTGCCATCCTGGGCTGGCATACCAATTGCTTTAGTGATCGGTTTTGTTGCTGGTGCTTTCTGGGGAGCACTGGCAGGTTTCTTGAAGGTAAAATTCTGTCTGAATGAAGTCGTCACAACAATCATGATGAACTATATTGCAGTTGGATTGGTTGGTTATCTGGTAACCGGCCCGATGCAGGAAGCGATGCGAGAGAATCCCCAGACGGATGAAATTATCGAAAGCTTTGTAATTGGTAGAATCTTTCCGACCTCAAGGGTTCATTATGGTTTTGTTATTGCGGTTGCTGTTGCCATTATTGCGACCATTATCCTGTTTCGCACACCGTTAGGTTATAGTATGCGTGCAGTAGGCTATAATCCGGAAGCTGCAAGACATGCCGGGATTAATGTTCCGCTTCACCTGGTTACAGCAGCTTTATTGAGCGGCGGATCAGCCGGATTAGCTGGTGCAATTGAAGTTTTAGGGGTAACAGGACGCTTGTTTGAAAACCTTTCACCTGGCTACGGCTTTGAAGGTATTGCAGTATCTCTTTTAGTCAATAATCACCCACTTGCGACGATTATCTCTGGGCTTTTGTTTGGGGCGCTAGGTGCGGGTTCCCAGGTAATGCAGCTCAATGCAAGGGTTCCCGCTGTGCTCACGTTCATCATCCAGGGTCTAATTATTGCATTTTTAATCTCTTTTCGATATCTGGATAAGAATACTGGCAACAAGTGAAGGATGAGGGAGATAGACTGATGGAGCTAGTAGGCTCACTACTTCAAGCTGCATTACGGATGGCAACGCCATTAATTTACGCTGCGATTGGAGAGACTTATAGCGAGCGCGCAGGGTTGCTCAATCTTGGTATCGAAGGCTTAATGCTCATTGGGGCGCTGACAGCCTATACGATTGCTTTTTTCTATCAGTCCATATTATTGGGGGTTTTGGGGGCTGCAATTATTGCGGGATTTTTTGGTCTGCTGTTTGCTTTTACAACGGTTACCCTGAAGGCTAATCAGGTAATCATTGGAACAGCACTTAATCTGATTGGCTTGGGAATGACTAGCTATGTACATCGGATGTTATTCAATACGCTTGCAGGTAGTTCGGGAAATGTTAAGGTGCTTCCGATAATTCGTGTGCCTATATTGAAAGACATCCCGCTCATTGGACCAGTGCTCTTCGAACAGAATTTACTTGTTTATATTGCTTTGCTTTTAGTTCCCATCGCCGGCTTTGTTCTTTTCAAGACTTCTTTGGGATTAGCCTTGCGCGCAGTTGGGGAACACCCTAAGGCAACCGCAACAGCAGGACTATCTGTAACAAGGCTGCGCTACGGTGCAATGATCTTTGCGGCGATGATGGCAGGAATTGGCGGTGCCTACCTTCCAGTTGCACATGCAAATACCTTTGTTGAGAACATGGTAGCTGGACGCGGTTTCATCGCTCTGGCAATTGTGGTATTTGCCCGCTGGAATCCGATCAATGTTCTTTGGGCAAGCTTATTATTTGGCTTTACATTTGCGCTTCAATTCCGTTTGCAAATTGCTAATTTACGAGTGGCTTATCAATTTTTGCAAATTTTGCCTTACGTTGTCACCTTGCTTACCATGGTGGTCTTACGTGGACAGACGGCACAGCCAAAAGCATTGGCAGTTCCTTATACGGAGCAGGTATGATGGCGCTTGATCATGATCACATTTTACCCCGTCTTGAAGTTAGGGATATTTGCAAGAGCTTTGGTTCGTTAAGAGCTAACGATCACATTTCTTTTCGTGTGTTGCCCGGAGAGGTTCATTGCCTGTTGGGAGAAAATGGCGCTGGCAAGACCACGGTAATGAACATTGTGTATGGACTCTATCGGGCAGATCAGGGACAGATTTTTCTGGATGGTAAGCCCATTACTATTCGTTCGCCTCATGAGGCAATTGCGCTGGGCATAGGCATGGTTCATCAACATTTTATGCTTGTACCCACACTTACTGTTGCCGAGAATGTTATTATGGGGACAAGACCATTATTTTTTTCTCGGTCTTCATTGCTTACAAACATGATGGAAATTGAACGGGAGGTCAAATCTGTTGCAGACAAATATGGTCTCAAGGTTAATCCTTCTGCTCTAGTATCCTCTTTGAGCGTCGGAGAACAACAGCGTGTGGAAATTGTCAAGGCTCTTTATCGCGGTGTACGTTTGTTAATTTTAGATGAGCCAACGGCTGTGCTAACACCTCAAGAGATTCAAGAGCTTTTTAATACATTGAGAATACTCGTTCGTGATGGTTTATCGGTTATTTTTATCTCTCACAAGTTAAATGAAATCATGGCAATTGGTGATCGAGTAACTGTTTTACGCGATGGCAAGGTTGTGGGGGAACGACTGGTAAGCCAGACCAATCCTCAAGAGCTGGCGGAGTTGATGGTTGGACGCGAGGTAAAACTTATTGTGGACAAGAAATCTGCTAATCCCGGTGAAGTGATGCTGATAGTCGAAAACTTAAGCATTGAAGATCATGGGGTTAAGCTATTGCAGGATGTTACTTTCTCTGTGCGCAGTGGTGAAATTGTTGGAATTGCTGGTGTAGATGGCAATGGACAAAGAGAGCTGGCGCTTGCTCTGGCTGGGATTATCAAGCCTAGCGCAGGCACAATTAAGTTATCTGGGGTAAATTTGGTTGGCAAGTCGCCCGCTCAGATATTCCGTGCTGGGGTTTGCCACATTCCTGAAGATCGGCAAACGATGGGTTTGGTGATGGATTTTTCAGTGGCTGAGAATTTTGTGTTGAAGAATTTTTCCTCTCCTCCTTTTGTTCGCCACGGTTTATTACATCCCAAGGAAATTTTCTCTTACGCCTCTCGGCTTACGAAACAATTTGACGTTCGTACGCCATCAGTCAAAAAGAGTGTGGACAAGTTATCTGGCGGCAACCAGCAGAAAATTGTCCTAGGCAGAGAAATTGATCAAAAGCCAAAACTTCTAATTGCTATGCAGCCTACTCGTGGTCTTGATGTTGGTGCAACGGAATACATTCATCAGCAATTACTGGCTCAACGCGATCGAGGGGCAGCAATTTTGTTAATTTCCACTGAGCTCGAAGAGATCATGGCATTGAGTGATCGCATTTTAGTTATGTATGAGGGGCGGATTGTAGGAGAGACGTCAGCAGAGCGGAGCAACATTGAACAGATTGGTCTCTGGATGGCAGGAGTGACCGTCTCATAGTTCTGGCAAATATGACTTATGGGTCATAGAAATACGCACATCCCCTTGCCAGTTTTTTGTCTTCAGGGTTCTTAAATCTGGAGGTTTACTGAACATTATTCGTCAGTCTGCAATGGTCTATTAAAATGCACAAGGGTCTGATTTCAAACCCTTGTAAAAGCCTGAAGAGAATTTTTCTTAGCCAGGAATGCTAACCAGAGTTCTCAAAGATGTCAGGTGAATAGGTTCGGCTGCTTGTAACAGACCATAACGTGAAGCACCTAAGTATAAAATCTCCAAGATTAGATCCTCATAACTCCAGCCAAAGGCGTTAGCGATAACACACAGGTCGCTGAAACCCGGAGAAAGACCAGGCAGGGTGTTGATCTCAAGCAGGCACGGCGAACCGTTTGCGTCCAAGCGAATATCCACGCGCGAGACATCCAGTGCTCCCAGACTTTGATGAGCGCGGATCGCCAGTTCTTGCAAACGCGCAGCCAGTTCTTCGTCAATAGGCGCCGGGCACAGAAAACCCGGAACGCCTTCGTCTCCTTGATGCAAAGTCTTTGTCAGATAGCCATACACACCGGGGGTGGCGGTATTGTGATTATCAACCTCAAGGACTGGTAAGCGCAAAAATCCATCGGGATGATAATACTGTGATTTTCGTGAGAAGAGTGGCGCATCATGACGTCCAATCACCCCAACAGTAAACTCGCGTCCAGGTAGATAAGTCTCCACCAGCGCAGGTTGCTGATAGGTTTGGATGACCCAGGCGACGCGGTTATAAAGGGCTGACTTATCGTACACGATTGAGCCATCATCCATTCCCATGCCGGTGCCTTCCCGAGCTGGTTTGACAAACATAGGGAATGTCATTTCAGGTGACAATGGCTCATTACCAGTGACAAATTCCTGGAACGGCGCAGTTGGCAATCCCCAATCGCGCCAGACACGTTTGGTCATGGTTTTATCCAGCCCAAGAGCATTTGCCAGAACGCGTGAAGCCGTGTATGGAATATGCATCATTTCCAGTAATGCAGGAACTTGCGCCTCACGCGCATCGCCGCCCAATCCCTCTGCAATGTTGAAGCAGACATCAGGGCATACTTCGCGCAGGGCATGAGGGAGTGTGATGTCTGCTTGCAAAAATATAGTGGAGTGACCGTCGGATTCGATGGCAGCTTGAATAGCCTGGATCGTTTCCCATTTATCGAACTCCGCGCCAGCGTCTATTGCATTGGGCAAGGTCGGCGTGCTCTCCCCCTTCACATTGGCGATTACCGCCACGCGCCAATGCCGCGCTGGGCGCGGCCTGGTAGAAGGAGGTTTGTCGCTTTCGGATATTTCCTGCTCCATAAATGTGACCAAGGTTTCGCTTTTATTTTCCATCTTTAATTCCCTTTTTGTACTTGAACAATAATTCTATTGATAGGCACGGATGCAAAGTATAGTCACTTCTTTTGAAAATGCAAGAGGTGAGTTTGTTAAGAATTTATTAAGATTCGATGAGATATCCGCCTTATTTTACGTTTTCGGAATACGAGTGAGTATCCTTTTGGGCTATTTCTTTCATTGCAAGCAGGGCGATGCGGATGGCATTTTCTTCACCTTGCAAATAATCTTTCATACCCCACTCGGGCTTAATTTCTGTAGGAGTGCCATCTGATGTAAAGATTGCTGCTGTTTGCCAGCCGTGATACTGCCCAAGAATGAACAATGTGTCGCTTTCCATTTCGATAGCAACTAAACCGGCTTTTTTGTACAGAGCGCGCAGGGTTTCACCCTCAGGGTGGTAGAAAGCATCTCCAGCTACGCCGACGCCAACGGTAACCGGGATGTTCAACATGTCAGCAGCACTAACCAGAGCGTAAAGCATGCTGAATGTCGGGACCGCAGGGAAGCGTAGAGGTAGGTAGGCATTAGCAGTGCCGCCTTCGCGCACGGTGCCGCTAGAAATGATAACATCGCCGGGTTTTTGATATTCTTGAAAGACGCCGCATGAGCCAACACGGATAAATGTGTCCGCTCCCATACGTGCTAATTCTTCCAGCGCAATTGCCACTGCTGGACCTCCCATTCCTGTGCCAATGACGGTCATGAAAATTCCTTCATACAAGCCGGAGTAAACTACGTAACCGCGGTTTTCTACCACTAGATGAGAAGTGTTGAAATGATCGGCAATCTTTTTTGCTCTGCGCTGATCACCTGGACAAAATACGTAACGGGCAATCTCTTTTGGTTCACAAGGCAGATGAAACGTCATATTACCTCCATGAGTTCGTGTTGATTGAGGAATAGTATACTATTGGTTGGACAAATGAGTGAGGCGGTGGGAGAAATTTAATTGACATAACTCGCTGATAAGAGTATGCTTAAACCCGGGAATGGATGAGTTCCGGTGGGCTCCCCGGTCTTCAAAACCGGTGGCGGGTCGCGTTGCGGGCCGCGGTGGGTTCGACTCCCATCCATTCCCGCCTGAATTTCTTGATGGATTTATTAAACAACCTTACAGGGAAAATTTTATTTTTACAAATGATGGAATGGAAGAAATAATTGAGGTGCTTACATGGAAACAGGTTTTCCTTATCCGAGCGAAGTCTTGGAATCTGTAGTGCGACGGATTTTTCGCGTTGAAGATGTGACCTTTGGCGAGCCGCCAAAGCAACCTTATCTGGTGCGTTATCGCGGTCAGTTACTTATGGAGGATAGTGTAGCCGCTTATGACCAGCTTGCTCAGGCATTACGTCCTTATCGTATAACTCCTCTATTCCGCTGGGATGAAGGTCGTCATGCAATTTTCCTGGTGCCTGGAGTGCCACAACCAAAACCGGGTAACGCGACCGTTAATTTGGTGTTGTTCATCTTAACACTGCTCAGTGTATTATTGACTGGCGCATTATATGGATTAGAGCAGGAATTGCCCAGTGATTTCTTGCAGGCGGTGCTGGTATTTATTCAGCGCGGCTGGCCCTTTGCAGTCAGCCTGCTAGCGATTTTGGGCGCACACGAGTTTGGGCATTATCTGGTAGGGCGCCATCATGGCGTGCATGTCTCGCTTCCCTACTTTATTCCACTCCCTTTCAGCCCTTTTGGTACCATGGGCGCTTTCATCAACATGAAAGAACAGCCGAAAAACCGCCGGGTATTGCTGGATATTGGATTGGCTGGCCCACTTTCCGGTCTGGTGATTGCCATTCCAGTGCTTTATCTGGGTTTGAAGCTTTCTTCACTAAATCCGTTACCTGTTGCGTCATCTCCCAATTTCCCTCTTTCTATGGAGGGTAATTCCCTTTTATACCTGTTGATGAAATTTTTGGTTTTTGGACAGCTTTTACCTGCACCTGCCAGCTATGGTGTTGGTGGACCTGTGCTGTACTGGATACGGTACTATCTGACCGGTCAGCCATTCCCCTTTGGAGGATTGGACGTATTGCTAGGACCCGTTGCATGGGCGGGCTGGGCGGGCATTCTGGTTACCGGACTGAACCTGATTCCGGCGGGGCAATTGGATGGCGGACACATGTTGTACGTCCTTTTTGGTCGAGAAACAGCGCGTCGTATTCTCCCATTTATTCTTGTTCTGCTGGTGGGTTTAGGTTTCTTTTGGACTGGCTGGTGGCTGTGGGCGGCTTTAATATTCCTGCTGGGACGCACGTATGCCGAACCGCTGGATCAGATTACACCTTTGGATGGTAAGAGGAAATTGTTGGCAGTATTGGCACTTATTCTGTTCCTGCTGACCTTTACACCCGTACCATTAATCCTTGTGTAACTTGCCAGATTGGTTGCTAGCTCTCATCAGTCTTTATTTAGCGTGGAGATGATTTTCCCATCGAGGGTGAGATAACTCCGCATTGCATGAACTGTCAGACAGGAATGCACTGGAATAATGCAGAGCAAATCTCCCACTTGAACGCTCTGCATATTGGCTGAAGACAAATGAACCATGCCATGTTCTTGCGAGATGCCGCGGACAAAGGCATTGGGCAGCGGTTTGCTCCAGTTATCCCCTTCTGGAAGCGCAACAAGTCCATAAATTGCCTGCTCTCCATCTTTGAAGTAATCCTTTGAGAGGTGAATAGCTCCGCCATGAATGACAACCTCATTCCGATTGGGATGTCTGGCAACTACTGGACAGGCGAGAGCAACCGCGATATCTTCAGGATGACATACGCCAAAGTGAAGCTGCATTGCGTCATAAAAGATGAAATTTCCCGGTCGTATTTCGTCCACTTCTCCCAAGTCTCCAGCCAGGGTACATCCCGGCGTGTCGCCGACAGACACTTCGAGTGACCCAAATTCCCCCAGTTCATTGCGCAACCGGTTCATACGCTCAATTGCCTCGCGATACCGTCTGACAATTTCCTGAGAAGAGGCGATATAGGTGTGACCTGCATGAGTAAGAATTCCACGCAGGTTAAGCTGAGGAATACGCCGGATTTCTGTAATTAGAGCGGCAACTTCAGACGGTTGATTCCAGCTAATACCCGTACGTCCATAACCGCAGTCAATTTTGATCCAGATGTCCACCATTGACTTCAAGCACTGCCCAAGCAATTGCGCCACTTCGGGCGACTCGATCAGCAGCCCTAGATGGATGCGCTTCGCAAGGTTCTGTAAGGTGTCCATCTGACGTATGTTGACCGGAAAAGCGATCGTGATATCCTGCCAGCCATATCTGGCAAAGTACTCCGCCATGTCCAGAGAAGAAACCGTAATCGTTTGAATCCCTTCTTCGCGAAACCATTCACCAATTTCAGCGGATTGATGGGTTTTGAAGTGTGGACGAAAGTGAATTTTTTGCGCTTTGGCTTTTTCGTTCATACGGCGAATGTTACGCCGAGCAATGTCAGAATTTAGAAGCAAAGTGGGTTTTTCGATCGAATGCCAGATAGCCATGATCAACACCTCAAAGAAAGGGGAACAAAAAACACTTTTCAAAAATTTTATCATAATCTCTTGTAAAAAAAGAACAATAGTTCTATAATTATAATTGTGGATGTCTTTGAGAAATTAAGTGCATTGCGTTTGGATGCGGCTTTTGAAGACGCCGAAGTGACTGTGTCGTCAGATGGAATGCCGGCAGGGCAGAGTCCGCTGATGCGCTGCTCGATGAGCGGCGCAGGCGGCGAAGATCATCCCTGCGACCCGGTTTATCCAATCTATATGGCGACCCTGCCAGGGGGGAAGCGCATTCCTGTATTAAAGACTCTGCTGACCTCTGCTTGTGAGCGCAATTGTTATTATTGTTTTGCGCGTGCCGGTCGGGATACACCGCGCCAAACCTTTCATCCCGAAGAATTGGCTCACGCCTTTTTTCGTATGTATCAAAAAGGGGCTGTGCAAGGAATTTTGCTGAGTTCGGGGATTGCCGGGGGTAGCGTACGAACTCAAGACCGGTTGCTGGCAACTGCCGAAATCCTGCGCAGCAAACTGGAATACCGTGGGTATTTACATTTGAAGCTCATGCCAGGTGTTGAGCGGGCTCAGGTTGAGCGAGCAATGCAGCTTGCGGATCGCGTTTCAATAAACCTTGAAGCTCCGACCACTCACTGTTTATCCCGGCTTGCACCAATGAAACAATTTGTCGAAGAGCTGATGAGACCTTTGGAGTGGGTAGAAGAAATTCGTCGTAATCAACCGGCGTGGTATGGTTGGAGGAGTCGCTGGCCCTCCAGTACGACACAATTTGTAGTCGGTGCGGCTGGCGAGAGCGACTTAGACCTACTCCGCACTTCAGAATATTTGCACCGGCGGTTAAAACTGAGCCGGGTATATTTTTCGGGGTTTACTCCGGTATCAGGAACACCCCTGGAAAACTATCCGCCGCTTGAGCCTTTGCGCAGGATTCGCTTGTATCAGGCAGATTTTCTTTTGCGAGATTATGGGTTTTCATTTTCGGATTTCAGCTTTTTGCCGGATGGAAATTTGCCGCTGGGGAACGATCCTAAATTACTCTGGGCGCTCAACCATTTGAGCGAATCGCCATTGGAAGTCAACCGGGCGACGTTTGCAGAGCTGCTTCGGGTGCCGGGAATTGGTCTAAAGTCGGCTAATGCCATTGTTGCAGCGCGCCGGTCTGGGCGGTTGCGTTACCTTGAAGATCTCAAGGCTTTGGGGGTGCAAACAAAACGCGCGGCACCTTTTATTCTTTTAGACGGTAAACAGCCAGTTTTTCAATTGAGGTTTTGGTAGAGAAGCTCTTTTTGACCATTGGTTGGAGATAATCAAACAACTGCGTGCAGGAACAGCAGCGTGAAAACTGTGCTGAACCTAAAAACCTGTTGCGTTTAATAGACTTTAGTCTGTTTCCGCCGTATAATTACCAAAAAGACACAAAAAATCCAATAATATCAACTTTAGGTTACTTGATCCGTGCATTACATGGCGGAGAAACAGAGTTCACTATGAAAACAAGTGCTTTTAGAAAGTTCTCTATTTTTGCTTTTTTGTCTCTTTGGCTGGGATTGTTTTTGGTGGCGTGTACATCTACATCCGGAATGGTGTTGGCAGACCCAACCAAACCTTCGCCTGAAGTGACCCCTGTTCCTGATGAGTTGCTGCTCCCGACGGTCACATTGTCACCAACCGCATCTTTGGTCGAAACTGTGACTCCATCGTTCTCTACGGTTAAAACCTTCCCGGAAGCCAGCGGATTTACCTGGATGCCCGTGTTGTCCGGGTTAAATAGACCAGTGGATTTGACCAGCGCAGGGGATGGTTCTGGAAGTATTTTTGTTCTCGAACAGAGCGGGCGGCTGTTGGCACTCACTTCAGGGGCGCAGGCTCCCTTATTGTTGCTGGATATAGGGGATAAGGTCTCCCGTCAAGGCAACGAGCAGGGTTTATTGGGGATTGCTTTTTCGCCTGGATTTGCGCAAGATCATCGTTTTTATTTGAATTACACTGACGCAAAAGGGGATACGGTCATTTCGCGTTTCTACTTTGAAAAGGGCGCTTTTCAGGTTGATCCTTCCAGTGAACAGGTCTTGTTACGAATAGAACAGCCCTATGCCAACCACAATGGCGGCGGCATGGCTTTTGGTCCAAATGGTTACCTTTACATTGGTGTGGGCGATGGCGGCAGTGCAGGCGATCCCGAAAACCGCGCCCAATCGTTGGATACTCTGTTGGGCAAATTACTACGTATAGATGTTAGTGGTGGTGCTTATACAATCCCTGAGGATAATCCATTTGCCAGCGGAGGCGGAAAGCCCGAAATATGGGCTTATGGCTTACGTAATCCGTGGCGGTTTTCTTTTGATGCAGTCACAGGGGATTTGTTTATTGGCGATGTAGGACAAGATCAGGTTGAAGAAATTGACTTCTTACCGGGCGGGATTGCCGGCGGTGTTAATTTTGGTTGGAATTATCGTGAAGGCAGCCAATCTTACAGAGGTCAACCGCCAGCGGATGTTGTCTTAGAAGATCCTGTTTGGGAATATACTCACGCAGATGGTTGTTCAGTGACAGGCGGCGTGGTCTATCGTGGTTCGGAGTTACCGGAATTTGATGGTATTTATCTTTTTGGAGATTACTGTAGCGGTAAAGTTTGGGGGTTATTACGCGATTCATCTTCAACTTGGCAGGCACAAGCTCTGTTTCAAATCAATGGAAGGATCAGTTCGTTTGGTTTGGACGAAGCAAGGGAGGTCTATGCATTGGATCATAGTGGGGGAAGGGTTCTAAAGCTGGTAAGGAAGTAAACTTGGGGTGAGAGTGAAACCTATGTTTAACAAAACCATAACTTTTTGTTTGTCGCTAATTAACTCAAAGACAATATAATTGATGCAATTACCTGGTCTTGGGAGTATTTTTGATATGGATAAACCGCGAGTATTGTTTCTTTGTACTGGAAATTCCTGCCGCAGTCAGATGGCAGAAGCTTTTTTGCGCTTGTACGGTGGAGAAAACTTCGAGGTCTATAGTGCCGGGCTGGACCCTAAACCGATTCACCCAATAACAATTCAAGTGATGGAAGAGATTGGTTATGATATGTCTTCTCATCGTTCCAAGACGTTGGATGAATTTTTAGGGAAAGTCCATTTTTCGTATTTGATCACTGTGTGTTCTAATGCAGAGGAGCGTTGTCCAACTTTTCCCGGTATGGGGCAGCGATTGCATTGGCCCTTTGAAGACCCGGCAGCTTTTGTTGGTACGCCAGAGGAAACGATTGCCAAGTTTCGTGAAATTCGTGATCAAATTGCCAACCGGGTGCGCGACTGGTTAGAAACAACGATGGGTGATGATGCTGATTGAGAGGATCCCGTAGAACGCTGATGAGTCCGCTCTACACAAATGAGCGGACTTCGTTTTTGTGATGTTTGTCATGCTGAACAGATGCAAATTACGCTTGCGAAATTGAGATGGGTATCATAAAATACATTTACTATGGCGAATATATTAAGGATCGATAATCTAGAAGAGCGAATTGCCAGTTTGTTTCATCTTCTGGGGCAGTCGGGTCGCTTAACGATATTGCTGGCTATTGGCGACTTTGAAGCTTGTGTATGTCATCTAGAAACGGTATTGGGTTACCGACAGGCGTATATCTCGCAACAGTTAATGATCTTGCGAGATGCCGGTCTGGTAACCACGCGCCGTGATGGACGAAACGTTTTTTATCGTTTAACTGATTTGCGCTTGTTGGAAGTGATACGACAGGTAGCATTGTTGGTCGAGGCTGATGACATTTTGAAACGCTTTGAGAGACCTGTCTTTGTGGAGCACTGTGGCTGTCCACATTGCGCAGAAGCTGCCGGGGTGGACTCGGACACCGTTAAGAAGATTGTGTGTGGATGATGATGACACATTATTGGCGTGAAATTAGCGGTGACGTTGAGGCAAACCACCCTGGATTGCCAGGCTGGACAGCGCAGATAGATGAAGCGGGGCGGTTGATCGTTCCTCCTGAAGTAGCGGAACGCTTTGGTTGGCAACCTGGAGCAGTGATTCAGTTGCGCGAGGATGGCGATGAAATCCGCCTAGCCAGGCCAATTACTCAACTAAAGCGCATTTATGTTGAGTTAACCAATGCCTGCAACCTGGATTGTGTGATGTGTATTCGCAATGTGTGGGATGAGCCTTCTGGATGGATGAGCGATCAGACATTTGACCATGTGATGGAGGGACTGCAAAAGATTTCACCTCGTCCAACGCTCTTTTTGGGCGGCTTTGGTGAACCACTCTCACATGCAAGGTTGATTGACTGGGTACAACAAGCCAAAGACGCTGGCGCATCAGTGGAGTTAATTACCAATGGTACGTTACTAGATGAAACGATGATGATGCGGCTTGTGCAAAGCGGTCTAGATGTCTTGTGGGTTTCGCTTGATGGGGCAACACCACAAAGTTATCAAGATGTACGTCTTGGGGCTGAACTGAATCGCGTGCTGACGCATCTCAGACGCTTCCGCGAGTTGCAGATCCGCCATGCGTGGACAAAACCAAGGCTGGGTATAGCTTTTGTCGCTATGCGCCGTAACATTCAGGACTTACCTGCGGTCATCCAATTGGGGCTTCATGTGGGAGCTGACCGTTTTTCAATTAGCAACGTATTGCCGCATACGCTGCAAATGTGGGGTGAGACTTTATATCAGCGATCATTGTACTCCGTATCTGCTCGAGCACCAGAACAAACCACGGTAGTTTATCTTCCCCGCATGGATGCTACCCCGGAAACGATTAGCGCTGTCACGGGTGTTTTTCGAGGCGAATATCAGATTGATTTTTATGGGAGCGGGATAACACGTCGGCTTAATCGCTGCCCATTTGTTGAAAGGGGCAGTCTTTCAATACGTTGGGACGGTAAAGTGAGTCCTTGTCTCCCATTGCTGCATACACATATCAGTTACCTCAGTGAGCGACAACGCTGTTCTCGCGCTTACTTTGTGGGTGATATTTTGAAGAATGATCTCTTGAGCATCTGGAATGATTCTTCTTACGTTGCGTTACGAGAACGACTGAAAAATTTTGACTTTTCTCCCTGTTGCTATTGCAATAGTTGCGAGCGTGCTGACCAGAATACAGAGGATTGTTTTGGCAATATTGCGCCAACTTGCGGCGGCTGTTTATGGGCGCAGGGCTTTATTCAGTGTCCTTAAATTTTCTTAATTTTTTCTGTGAAAAAGGAGTGACAAGATGACAGTACAAAAATCTGCAACAGTAACAAAACGTCTATCTTTCCTGGACCGCTTTTTGACGCTGTGGATCTTTCTGGC
The DNA here is from genome assembly GCA_034434695.1 of Anaerolineaceae bacterium. Classification (GTDB taxonomy): domain Bacteria; phylum Chloroflexota; class Anaerolineae; order Anaerolineales; family Anaerolineaceae; genus DYEC01. The sequence goes on along the minus strand of DAOTYY010000143.1, from coordinate 18,909 downwards.
AATGGCAGTGGGTGTCGGTTTAGGGTATTTTGTGCCAGGCGTTGAAGGCTTTATCAGCCAATTCCAATCTGGTACAACCAATATCCCGATTGCGATCGGTTTGATTTTAATGATGTATCCTCCTTTGGCTAAAGTTCATTATGATGAATTGGGAGATGTATTCCGTAACTGGCGTGTATTGGGGCTTTCGCTGATTCAGAACTGGGTAATTGGACCGATTCTGATGTTTGCTTTGGCAATCATCTTTCTGCGTCAGTATCCAGCTTACATGGAAGGGTTAATCTTGATTGGACTGGCGCGCTGTATTGCAATGGTTATCGTCTGGAATGAACTGGCGAAAGGTGATACGGAATATGCGGCAGGATTGGTGGCTTTCAACAGTATCTTCCAGGTATTGTTTTACAGTGTGTATGCCTATGTGTTTATTACGGTACTTCCTACCTGGTTTGGTTTACCTAAGGGGAGCGAGGTAGAGGTGAGTATTGTCGAGCTAGCTAAGACGGTGTTTATTTATCTGGGTATACCGTTCCTGGCTGGCTTTTTTACTCGTCTGTTTCTGGTCCGACTTAAGGGGAAACAGTGGTATTACAGCAAGTTTGTACCAAAAATAAGCCCAATCACGCTGATTGCTTTGCTTTTCACCATTCTGGTTATGTTCAGCTTGAAAGGTAATCTGATTGTAACCATTCCACTGGATGTGGTTCGCGTAGCCATTCCTTTGCTATTCTATTTTGTCTTGATGTTCCTTATCAGCTTTTATATCAGTCATGCAGTAGGTGCAACCTATGCTCAAACTGTCACATTGTCGTTCACTGCTGCCAGCAACAATTTTGAACTGGCGATTGCAGTAGCGGTTGCTGTGTTTGGCTTGAAGTCTGGACAGGCTTTTGCCGCGGTGATCGGACCTCTAGTTGAAGTGCCGGTCATGATCGGATTAGTCAATGTAGCTTTTGCTCTACGTCGAAAGTTATTCGAGAAAAAAGCGGTTGTTGTAGAGTCTGTTGCGAGCAAGTGATTAAGTAAGCGCATCCTCGCCATGCCTAAAAGGCGAGGATGCGCTTTTTATCAGTTTCGTAAGAACTAAAAGATTTCTAGCAATCACAATTGCAAGGACTGCACTGACTTATCACGGTCTCTTTTTGGGCCGATACGATTAAACTATACACTTTTACATCGCCGAATTTGATAGACTTCTGGCTGCGTTGGGTGGTCAGGTTTGTAAAGCCGGCTTGCTTGATCAAGTCCAGATATTCCTGCTCGGGAAGCGCGCCCGAAATGCATTCTGCCCAACCGTAAGGATCGCTTTGAATATTCAGAGGTAACGATGTGCTGGTGACCAGATCACTTATTTCGAGCCTTCCGCCGGGTCGCAGAACGCGATAGGCTTCGTTGAATACTTGCCCCTTGTCTTCACAGAGGTTGATGACACAATTTGATAGCACCACGTCGACCGAATTGGCTGCAAGAGGAAGCTTTTCAGCATTACCTTTGCGAAATTTAACGTTCGTATAGCCATGTTTTCTCGCTGTATGGCGGGCTTTATTTAACATGGCAGGAGTCATATCCACGCCGATGATTTTGCCAGTTGTCCCAACATATCCGTGTAGCAAGAAACACATCTATTCTACCGCCGCTGCCAATATCCAGCACAATCTCACCCGGCTGCAAGTTTGCCAATACAACAGGATTGCCACATCCCAGTGAAATTTCTGCCGCCTCGGCGGGTATGCTTTTGCGCTCTTGTTGGTAGTATCCTATACCGGGTTGTTCTGCTGTTTCAATAATTTGAGAATGAGGCTTTCAACATTCTCACCAGGCGTACTTCGTCGGTTGAAAGTTTGTGGGAAGAACAGCGAAGATTTTTTGGCATTTTCTTTCTCTTTATATCGTAATTTTACGATGTAAGAAAATGGATGCAAGCAAGCGGGAATGGGATGCCGAACTTATCATTACTACGATCGTTCGGAAATTTATTGCATGAATTAACGGAGCAAAACGATCAGCGCTACCAGAAAGCTTAAGGCGGTACCCAGAATAATCACCGTGAGCCATGTGCGTTGTTCAGGCTTGTTTTCTGCCAGATACAGATTGGGAACTTCTCCTCCCACATGGTAGGCTGGACCTGCAAACCAGGCAAAGGTAAACCCTCCAATCAGTCCACCTAGGTGTCCCCAATTGTCAATCCCGGGTGAGAGACCAATGAACAGGTTGACGAGAACGATGAAAAGGGTGTTGAGAATCATGGACAGCGAACGCTGTTGACCAAAGAGGAAGCGATTCTTGATGATAAATATACCTTGTGCCGCAATTAATCCAAACAGTGCTGTTGAAGCGCCCACAGAGAGGTCTGGGCTCATCAAAAAGGACATCACATTGCCTGCGTATCCAGCCAGCAGGTAGAGCAACAGGAAGCGAAGATGTCCATAATAGTTTTCCAGTGCTCTGCCGATAACGAGCAGCGCATACATATTGAAACCGATGTGAAGCAAAGAACCGTGCAATAACATTGGGGTGAATAACCGCCATATCTGACCAGCCTGTATAGCCTCATTCCATTTAGCGCCCAAATATAAAGGAAGATCACTCCCTAAAATCATTTTACTCAATACTTGAAAAAGATATACCAGAATGCTCAGTGTCAACACCGCATAGACCACTATTGGTTCTCCACTGGATGGCAGACGTACAGAGATATAGGCTGCTTGTTGACTTTCCGAATAAGAGGAGAGAGAGGAAGGTGTGGGCGAGGAAGAAGGGAGTTTGTCGGTCATCCAGTGATCTTTCTATGAGGGATACGATGGTGTTCTGCGGTGATAATTGCCAGAATTGTGTCCACGGCTTCTTCCAGGCGATTTTCGGCGTTGACCACCACATAATCAAACTCGTGAATACGTTTCATTTCTTCACGAGCCGTTTCAAGGCGAATGTGCAGGCTTTCTTCGGTTTCCGTTTTTCTACCCAAAAGGCGGTGATACCAGACCTCATAACTTTCGGGTATCAGAAAGATAAGTATTGCGCCTGGATAAAGTTTTCGTATACTGGACGCTCCTTGAACATCTAAACGAACGACGGTATCTTTACCGCTGTTAATAGCATTCGTGATCTCAAATTTGGGAATGCCCTTATATTCATCGTAGACATTCGCATACTCTATCATTTCCCCATTGGCAACCATTTGCTCAAACTGCTCTTTGCTAACGAAGTGATAGTCCACACCATTAACCTCATTGGGTCTTGGCGGGCGACTGGCACATGTCACTACAAAATGCAATGATGTATTACGCTTTTTCAATGTGCGTAATACTGAATCTTTCCCCACACCTGACGGACCCGAAATCACGACTAGCAGTGGTTGTGGATGCAATATGTCAAATGAAACAAGATCAGCGGTCATTGGCATTCAATCTTATAAGAATCTATGATGGACTGATTATAATTGAGAATTGTGTAATTGTTCGCAGAAGGAGGTATCCAATATGCCTACATATGAGTATCGTTGTCTAGATTGCAAACGGCGTTTTGATATTTTTATGACTTATTCCGAATATGGCACAAAACCAGTCTTGTGTACCCGTTGTGGGAGTGCCAATGTTCAACGGTTAATCAGCCGGGTGCGCTTTGCGCGTTCGGAAGAGGGCTTACTGGAGAATCTGGATAATCCGGATGCGCTTGCTGGATTGGAAGAGAATCCGCGCGAATTGGGGCGCATGATGCGCAAGTTGAGTAAGGAAGCAGGGGAAGATTTGGGTCCGGAGTTTGAAGAAGTGATCGGTCGTCTGGAAGCCGGACAGAGCCCGGAAGAAATTGAGCGCGAATTACCTGATTTGGGCGGCTCTGCGTCAGAAGACACTGAGTTTTAGAAATGACAAGTTTGCTATTTGAGCGCCTCTTGAAGCTGTTCAAAGGAAGTCATCCAAGAGATGCGGTTTAGAAATTCTGCCAGTGAAGAACTTTTTGCTCGTAGTGCTCGCACTGCTGGTCCGACCGGATCCTTGCCTGCTGCACCGCCCGGTTCATCTGCGTAAGCTCCATGAAATGCAAAATATGCCTGGTTCAACCGTCGAATCAGATACCCGTTCTTAAGAAAAATCTGTCGGCGCATTTCCATATATGACTCTGCTTCCTCAATTTTTCCATCTTGAAGTAATTTATCCACTGTGACTCGGGTCTCATGCATTTCTTTGCGGAAGTCGAAGGCAGGAGTAGCAGGTTGGGATTGCGGTGGTGCGTTTGCTGCGGAGTCGGTTGGAGGCGGTTCTTCTGGCAGAAATTCTGGATAATATTGTTCTAACACTGCGCGGCCAATTTCTTTACCCGCTAGTGAAGCTGCAGTTTCATTCATTGTGCGTAGTTCAGGAGAAGTTTCGTAATTCAACCCAAGCGGACGCAGAGTCAGGAAATTGTGAACCCACTCGTGAGCAATGGTTTCTGTCAAATAGGGCAGGTCACTGGTGCTCATGACCATCGTAGGATAAATTCCAATTCCACCAATCTGCACGACCAGCGCAGAGACATTCAGGTTGTGTTCGACGCGCTTTTCTAATGCGATCAATTCATCCAACGATAGCCCGTGCTCTAGCGAAATGTTTGCATCCTGTCGAATGACGTTCCGAGGGGAAACAATTAATGCGTAAGGCAGCGGTGTGACATGGTACAGAACGGGTGGGATGGGTTGACCGATAAGGGCTAGGTCCAATTTTGAGAGGATCGAGCTGGTTTGTTGCTGTAAGATGGTCTCGCACAAGGGAGCTAAAACAGTTTGATATTCTTGAAATTTTTCCAACTGCTCGCGGTAAGGTTGCGAGTTTTGCTCCGGTGTGCTGATTGCAGGGTCAGCGTAGATGGCTTCGATTTGGGCATTGAGCTGGCTGCTCTTGTAAACCAAAATCAGGCAAAGCTTAACAATTTGGCTTTGTTTTTCTTCTGTTAGAAAGCGTGGCAATGCTAGGGAGGTCTGAAGCGATTTTGCGAGCACGGCTTCTGTCATCCAGGAGGCGAAGTCAAACTCAATCGGGCGGGTAAAAACTCGTACCCGCTCACCAGGATCCGCAAGCGGCTGATTGCTATATGCCAGCAATAGCGTTATCAACAGCAGAACAATGATATTCCAGAGGATTGTCTTGAGGGTTCGATACGTGGATGGCATCAGGCGGATTATACTTCGTAAAGTCCAATGCTGCACCTGAAAAGCTAATTCAATCTAGTGATTTCTTGGACTACGAAAAGAATTTGTAAATATTTTACAAAAGCATTCAAAAAAATTGTAGATGGTGCTATATTAAACGAGCGTTTGCTTGGGTAAATTTTGCAATTTCTTTGATAAGGCAGGTTTGATGATGAAAAAACGTCGCACATGGCTCATCCTGGCTGGAATCGTGGTCATTATGGTTGTGGTTTTTGTTGTTGTCAGGCAACAGCAAAGCACGCGTAATATTCCAGCCAATTTTCAAACCGTCGAGATTCGTCGTGGTGATCTGACCGCCATTGTAGGAGCAACTGGTACGGTGCGTGCCAATCAGACGATCATTTTGAATTGGCAGACCAGCGGGCAAATCGAGCAAATTAATGCAAAAGCCGGGGATCGTGTGAGCCAGGGCTTTATCCTTGCAACTCTGGCGGAAAGTTCACTGCCTCAATCGGTGATTCTGGCACGGTCGGACCTGGTAAGTGCACAAAAGACGCTGGATGATTTGCTGAATTCAGATGTAGCGCGTGCTAAAGCTTATCAAGCGCTGGTACAGGCTCAGAAGGAACTGGATGATGCCTTGACCAATCGCGAGCGCAAGCAATATGCGCGCAGTGATCAGGAGACATTAGACATTGCTCGTGCAAATTACATCATTGCTGAAGATGAGGTTACAAAAAAGGAACGTTTTTACGACCAATTCAGCCACTTGCCGGAAGATAATCCAATGCGTGCGGAAGCCTACAGCCAGCTTGCAAAAGCAAAACAGGATCGCAATGCGGCTTTGAGAAATCTAAACTGGCTGCTTGGGCGTCCCGACCCACAGGAAGTCGCTGAAGCAGATGCGCGGGTGGAGCTGGCGCGTGCGAATCTGGCAGATGCAGAGCGGGAATGGAGCCGGCTAAAGGATGGACCACCAGCAGCAGATATTGAGGCAGCCCGGGCGCGTGTGGCAGCTATTCAGGCTACGCTGAAACAAGCCTGGTTGGAGTCACCGATCAATGGGACGGTCACGGAAGTTCGCTCCAAGGTGGGCGATCAGGTTTCTCCCGGGACAGTTTCTTTTCGCATAGATGATCTTTCTCGCTTACTGGTAGATGTTCAGGTGCCCGAAGTGGACATTAACCGCGTTCAGGTTGGCTTACCAGCCGCACTAACGTTTGATGCTATTCAGGGAAGACAATATACAGGTAAAGTCATAGAGGTAGCCGGAGTTGGGGAAGTGGTTCAGGGTGTAGTTAATTTTACCGTCACCGTGGAATTGCTAGATGCCGACGAAAGTGTGCGACCGGGCATGACTTCCGCAGTAAACATTATTGTTAATCAGTTGAAGGATGTGATTTTAGTTCCGAACCGCGCCGTGCGCTTAGTAGAAGGCAAGCAAACAGTGTTTGTTTTGCGTAATGGAAAACAAGAGGCTGTGGAGGTGACCATTGGGGCTTCCTCCGATACCTATAGCGAGATTGTGGCTGGCGATTTGCACGAAGGTGACTTGGCAATTCTCAATCCAGTGCTTCAGCAGGCTCAGCAAGGTCCGCCTTTCGCGAGGTAAGCATGTCTGATATTGTGATTGAAACCCATAACCTGTGCAAGGTATATAAAATGGGGAGCGTTGAAGTGAACGCCTTGTGTGGTGTTTCCCTCAATGTGATGCGTGGTGAGGTTGTCTCAATTATGGGTCCCTCTGGTTCGGGCAAATCTACTCTCATGAACCTCCTGGGCTGTCTGGACCGTCCAACCAGCGGTGAATATTATTTGGATGGTGAGCTGGTTTCAAACCTGAATGATGATCAACTGGCAGAGATACGCAATCGAAAAGTGGGTTTTGTCTTTCAGAGTTTCAATCTGTTGCCGCGCATGACCGCTCTGGCAAATGTTGAGTTGCCTTTACGCTATGCCGGTTACCGAAATGGTAGGACAGAGCAAGCGCGCGCTGCCTTAGAAGCGGTTGGGCTGGCAGAGCGCATTCATCATCGCCCCACGGAACTTTCCGGTGGCCAGCAGCAACGGGTGGCGATTGCCCGGGCTTTGGTAAATAATCCGGCGATTCTAATGGCAGATGAACCGACTGGCAATCTGGACTCAAAGTCAGGCAAAGAGATTATGGAGTTGATTCTAAAACTGAATCAAGAGCGGGGAACGACGGTTATCATCGTGACACATGATCCGAATATTGCTGCACAAACCCAACGTGTGATTCGCTTGCGGGATGGTGCATTGGTGGAGGATGGGGCATGAACATCGGACAAGCGGTGCTGGAAGCCTTAGAAAGCTTGAATGGCAATAAGCTGCGCTCCGGGTTGACCATTCTGGGTATTGTTATTGGTGTGGCTGCTGTGATTGCCATGTTGGCAGTGGGTACTGGGGCTCAACAATCCATCACGGGGGCTATCAGCGGCATTGGCAGCAACTTGCTGTTTGTCTTTCAGGGAAATTTTCGAGAGGAGGTACGGAATCCCAAACCGTTAACGGAAGCGGATGCTTATGCGTTGAGGGATCAGTTTCTAGCCCCTTCAGTAGCTGCTGTGGCGCCGGCTGTCAGCGACCAGTTGAAAATTACCTACGGCAGTGAGCAAAAAACGGCTGAAGTAAGCGGTGTCACCCCCGAGTACTTAACCATTCGCAACTATACGCTGTTAGAAGGCGAGCCGATCAACGAAAACCATATTTTGGAGAGAGCTTCAGTTGCACTGCTCGGGACGGAGATAGCGGATGCTTTGTTTCAGCGTCGAGATGGATTAATTGGGGAAACTGTTCGCATAGAGGGTCAACCCTTCCGTGTGATTGGTGTGCTGGAACCCAAGGGAGGTGGTGCTTTTGGCAGCCAGGACAATGTGGTACTGGTGCCTTTTACAACCGCCAAAAACCGCCTGATTCATCGTAACCGCGACCGTATTGATATTATTTTTATTCAGGCGATTGACGCAAAATCCGTCAGTCAGGCGGCAGAAGAAGTGACGCAGATTTTGCGTTCACGCCACCGCATTATTTTGGGTGCAAATGATTTTACCGTATTCACTCAGCAAGATTTTGTCCAAACAGCTCAAACCATCACGGGAGTGTTGACTATTTTCCTGGGTGGTGTGGCAGGTATTTCGCTGCTGGTTGGTGGCATTGGGATAATGAATATTATGCTGGTTTCTGTGACCGAACGCACGCGTGAGATTGGCTTACGCAAAGCTATTGGTGCGCGTAAACGTGATATCTTAATCCAATTTTTGACCGAATCATCTTTGTTAAGCCTTTTTGGCGGGCTGATCGGGATTGGATTCGGGTGGGCTATCGCTTTTGTAGTGGGGCAAATTGCTCAGGCTAATCAAACACCTATCACGCCAAAAGTTGGGATTGATGCCATTCTGCTAGCAACCCTGTTTTCAACAGCGGTCGGACTGTTTTTTGGGATTTACCCTGCAAATCGGGCAGCGAATCTGGAGCCAGTGGAAGCTCTGCGTTATGAATAGACAGGGGCGGTTCAAGCAACGTTTTTCTGGAAGGGAAAACAGCTGTCAAACCGATGCTCCCTTGAAGTTCGTCCGAAGCCGCTTTATAATGTCTAGCATGGATGAGAGAATTCAAGAGCAAAGAAGTTCTGAAGCCTTGGACTTTTTGAATCAGAGTGCTCTGCCGGGCGTGGTGGCTTTATCTTCTTCAGCGGTGTGGCAGTTTCTGGTTGAGACGTTTCAAACCATTCTGCTGGCACTTGTATTGTATTTCATGATTGATGCTGTTGTAGCGCGGGTTCGTGTTGAAAATGTGAGCATGAAACCAACTCTGCTGCCAGATGAGCGTCTTTTAGTAAACAAGCTGGCTTATCGCTTTGGTGAAGTTAAGCGGGGTGACATTATTGTTTTTCATTTTCCGGCAAACCCCTCTGAGGATTATATCAAAAGGGTAATTGGTTTGCCTGGTGATCAAGTGCAGATTCGGGAGAATAAAGTGTATATAAACGGTCAGGAGTTAAGAGAAGATTATATTGCTGCGCCAGTCATGTATGATGGTGAGTGGTTGGTACCGCCAGATTCGTTGTTCGTTCTGGGGGATAACCGCAATCAGTCTTCTGATTCTCATAGCTGGGGTTTTGTCCCAATGGAAAATGTGATTGGTAAGGCACTGGTTGTATATTGGCCGCTGGACAAAGTGAAGTTTCTTACTCACTCTAACTCTAATACCGTCTTTTCTGCTGCTGACTGAAATGGATTGAAAGGCTGTATTTATTGTCATTACGGCTGATTTGCAAGTAAAATAAAGTCATGGCAAAGCCAATGAAGCGAAATGATTACACGATACCTTGTAACGAATGCCAGAGCGGGCAAATGCGCCCTAGCACTGCTACATATTTTACCTGGCTGGGAGATGCTCTGATCACAGTTCCGGATTTTCCATGTTGGGTTTGTGATATTTGCGGGCGGCGTGAATATGACCCCAAAGCACTGAACGCGCTTAACCTGTTGCTCAGTCCAAATGCCGGTTCGCCAACACCTCGTCCCCCGCGAACTCCTCAGGCTGGAACTTCAACAGCCCATAAAGCTAGACGACTAACACCGCCCGAGTAAAATTGTCAAAAAAGTCTTGATACGCATAACATCGCAAACTTGCCTTATATTGGTTTGTGGTGTTATGGTTGCCAGGCGGGATCCATATCCCTGCCTGGGTGGCTGGTGAGGTTCGATTGCAACAATCCGGTGGCAGTCATTACATAAACCTCTTCGTTATCGTCTCGCAATGAAGTAAAAGCGATCCATTGCGAATCGGGTGACCATGTGGGATAAAAATTGTCTTCAACTTCACTGGTAAGCAGGTTTGTTTTGGCACCGCCCGACTTGAATTCTACCGTATAGATTTGCTTACGCACCCTGTCCAGTCGTGTATATGCAATATGGGTTCCATCTGGCGACCAGGCAGGATCATCCACCTCGCCCAATCGTCCAAAGTAGGTACTGCGATCAAATTGTTGTGGTGTGGGGAAGGGTGTAGGATAAATGTTACCTATCCAGCTATGCATGAACAAGTAACGGTGATCGCGCGCATGAATAACGTTCAATATCCAGTCGGATTTTGGCGACCAGGTCGGGTGGTATTCTTCAAAATCCAGGCTGAGTCTTGTAATATTGGAACCATTGGCATCCATAATATATAACATGCGTATGTCAACGAATTTGCCACGATTGGTAAAGACAATATATTTACCGTCTGGCGACCAGGCAGGATCTGTATCATCACCTTTTTGTTTGGTAAGATTCACCGGCTGGCTGCCCTCTTTTGTCAGGTCCAGCAAGAAAATATCAAGACCAGTGCCTGAAGCAGGGGCTACATAGAGTAGTTTGCGTCCATCCGGTGCCCAGGCGGGTTGACGCTTATCACCTTCGTCGAAAGTGATTTGCTTGAAATTGCCGGCTATCACTTTGCCGGCGTTGTCCAAACCGACGTGCATAGTCCAGACCTGAAGGGTCTTACCATCCGCACGGTCACTAACGAAGGCGATGACTTTATCTCCCGCGATCGGCTTAGGTGCTTCTGTTGGAGTGGCTTGAGGAGGCGGTGTTTCAGTTGGCGGCACGCTGGTTTCTGTTGGCTGTGGCGTTTGTGTAGGGCGAGGGGTTTCTGTGAGCTGTTCAGTGACTGTTGGAGGCTGCATTGCCAGATTTGCGGGAGTGTTTGTGGCAGATAGAAAAGCCAAACCGTTATTGCTACTAAGGAGATAGATACCAGCCACTGCAATCGCCAAGACAACCACTCCCGCCAGCGCTATCCCAATACCTATCCATATCCAGGAACGTCCTTTTGCAGGTGTTTGTGGTGGAATGGAAGGAATGGCTGTATATGCCGGGGGAGTGGATGGGATCGGCGCATAGGATGGTGGCGAAGATGGAATAGAGGCGTAGTTGGGTGTACTGCCAACTGGTTGGACATAAGGACCCGTGGGAGCGTAAGCTGGTGATGGTACAGCCTGGGTTTCCATCTGGCTGATTGGTGGTTGGGGCGGTCCGACTCGCGTTACAGTGGGGGTAAAAGCTGGATTGCGCAATGCTTCCATAAACTCCGCCACATTTACGAAGCGGTCTTCAGGACGCACTGACATTGCCCGGTAAATAGCCGCCTCTACGTGTGCTGGGACTGAAGGATTGAAAGTGCGAATGGGGATCAGAGTATCCTGATTCAGCAATCTCTGCACACTGTCCGCAGGGCGTTGATTGGTCAAGAGGGTGTATAGTGTCGCTGCCATGGCATATTGATCTGAAAAGGGTCCGGTACGTCCATGACCATATTGTTCAGGGGGAGCAAAGCCGGGGGTGTATCCCATGGCACCGGTTGCGGTGGCTTGTGAAGTATCGGCTGCTTTGGCGATGCCAAAGTCCACCAAAATGATTTCACCAGTGGGCATTAATTTCAAATTGCCGGGCTTAATGTCACGATGGATTACCGGTGGTTTCTGATTGTGGAGATATGTCAATGCGGAAGACAGTTGTTCTGCCCATTTCAGCACCCGGTCAATTGGTTGAATGCCTTCTTGCTTAAGTACGGTCCCAAGGTCGTCGCCGGGAATGTAATCCATGACCAGAAATTGCATATCACCCATCAGGAAATAGTCAATCACGCGCGGCAGATTTGGGTGGCGCAAACTGGCGAGCAGCCGTGCCTCGCGGATAAATTGCGTACTACTTTCCTTGCTGGGGTTGCGATTGGTCTTGACAGCTACTTGAGTTTCTAGAGAGAGGTCATGCGCAAGATAAACTGCTCCCATGCCACCCTGACCTAAAAGGTGGCTAATCCGATATCGGTTATTTAACAGGGTGTCTGGGGAAAGATCCATTATATAGCTCCAGCAATTCGAGAATTGATTTTATTATATTATGTATCATTAAATGCAGGATAGATAGGTTAATATACCCGGAAGAGCCAATCTATATCACCAGATAATCACATGGTAGAATGAACCTATGGATTTGTTTTCCCATTCCATGCAAGAGCGTATGAAACAAGAAGCTCCGCTGGCTGCGCGAATGCGCCCGCGTACACTGGACGAATTTGTTGGTCAAGAACATATTGTTGGTCCAGGTAAGTTGCTGCGGCGGGCTATTGAAACAGACCGCCTGTTTTCGTCCATTATCTTTTACGGTCCTCCTGGAACTGGCAAAACGACTCTGGCCCAGATCATCGCAAACCTGACCAAAGCGCATTTTGAAACAATATCGGCCGTTCTGGCGGGTGTATCTGATCTGAGAAAAATCATTACCGAGGCTATAGAACGGCGCAAGTATCAGCATCAACGGACAATCCTATTTATTGATGAGGTGCATCGTTGGAACAAATCGCAGCAAGATGCCTTGCTTCCGCATGTTGAAAGTGGGGTTATCACACTTATTGGCGCAACGACAGAAAACCCGTATTTCGAGGTCATTCGAGCACTGGTTTCTCGTTCGCGCATTTTTGAGCTTAAGCCTTTAGATGAGAATTGTCTCAACATCATTCTGGAACGCGCATTGGCTGACCCGGAGCGCGGATATGGACAAAAAAGCATTCACTTGGATGAGGATGTGCGTCAATTCTTAATTGAACGAAGCGGTGGGGATGCGCGCAACCTCTTGAATGCGCTGGAACTGGCGGTTGAAAGTACACAGCCAAATGAGCAGGGCCAAATTTGGCTTACCTTACCTATTGCAGAAGAGGCAATCCAGTGCCGGGCTTTACAATACGACAAACAAGGAGATGCACATTACGATACGGTTTCGGCATTTATTAAATCAGTGCGAGGTTCTGACCCGGATGCGGCTCTATACTGGCTGGCGAAGATGATCGTTGCAGGCGAAGACCCAAGGTTTATCCTGCGTCGGTTGATCATTCTGGCAAGTGAAGATATTGGATTGGCTGATCCCCAAGGGTTGCTGGTGGCCACGGCTGCTGCATATGCTTTTGATTATATTGGTCTTCCAGAAGGTATCTATCCAATTGCCGAGGCGACACTATATCTGGCAACTGCGCCAAAGTCAAACTCTGTGGGAGCTTATTTCAAAGCTCAACAGCATATAGAGGAGCAAGGCGTTGGACCAGTCCCATTACACCTGATGGATTCCAATCGGGACGCGCGCGGTTTTGGTCATGGCAAGGGTTATCAATATCCGCATCTGTTTCCGGGGCACTTTGTACCTCAAGATTACCTTCCTGCCGGCTTAGAAGACCTCAGGTTCTATGACCCCTCCGATCAGGGATACGAAGCTGAAATCATGGAACGTCTGGCGCGCTGGCGTGCAGCTCGGGAAAGCTGGCGTAGGCTGGCTTCACAATCACAACAGATGGAGGAAAATCATGGCGATCATCCTGCTGATTCGTCACGGGGAAAATGATTATACGGGGAAACGTCTGATTGGGCGCCAACCAGGGGTCGGTTTGAATGAAAAGGGGCGTCAACAAGCCGTAGCGCTGGCAGAGTGGTTGGCGGATGCCCCATTAAAAGCGATTTACAGTAGTCCACTGGAGAGAGCTGTTCAAACTGCCCAGCCCCTTGCCCATCTGAAAAATCTCGATGTGAAGATTAATCCAGCCCTTATTGAGGTGGATTATGGAGAATGTCAGGGAAAGACCTTCAAACAGCTTCATCGGACAAAACTCTGGAAAGCCATTCATGCTAATCCTGCCGAGGCTGTATTTCCGGGAGGGGAAACACTTGCTGGCGTCCAGGAGCGCATCGTCCGGGGATTAAGGGAACTGGCAGCGACTTTTGAGCCTGCAGATGTGATTGCTTGCTTTTCCCATGCGGATGTGATTCGTTTAGCAGTGGCGCATTTTCTCTGTATGCCGCTTGGTGAGTTTCAGCGTTTGTCCATTTCCACCGGTTCGATCACTGTTTTACATTTGAACAGTGACAAAGCACGCGTTACACACATTAATCTGGTAAGCAGATTGGAATGGCCTGTCCCAACGATACGAGAGAGCAAGCATTAGTGGTTTAGCAAGCAAGTAGAATGTTTTTCGTTAAGTTGTCCTATTGGCGTCTCGCGTTGTGGATAAACCACTGTGGATAAGGAAGAGGTGTATCGCTCACACGGTCCAACAGTTCACGGTGTTCACTGCTTAAAGACCAGCCTGTTGCGCCCAAATTATCCTCGAGATGTTGCATGGTGCGAACCCCGATAATTGGTGCTGTCACCCCTGGACGGTCTTTCACCCAGTTCAATGCTACTTGCGCAACGCTTTTACCAGTTTCTGCGCTGATTGCAAATAATGTATCAATGATGTTCCAGGTTCTTTCAGTGTTGTAAATTTCCCATCGCTCCGACCAGTTGTGTTTGCTGGCTTCCTCAACTCGCGAGTTCTGCGGCGGGTGCGTCATACCGCGTTTGTAACGCCCGCTCAACCATCCACCGCGCAGGGGTGACCAAGGAATAATTCCCAGCCCTTCGTTCTGACAGACCGGGATAATTTCAATTTCAATGTCGCGATCCAAAAGGTTGTAAAGTGGCTGCAGGCAGCAAAATGGTTCCCAACCATTATGACGGCTTAGATCAATGGCTTTTTGTAGCTGCCAGGCGGTGTAATTGCTTGCGCCGATATAACGAACCTTTCCGCTTTTTACCAGTGTGTTCAGTGTATCCAGCGTTTCTTCCAGCGGGGTGAGCTGATCCCAGCAATGCACCTGATAGAGATCAATATAGTCTGTTTGCAGACGCCGCAAACTTTTTTCTATAGCTGATAGAATATGTTTTCGACTCAATCCAACGTCGTTGGGACTTTGTCCCATTGGAAAGCGGACTTTTGTGGCAATTACCAGTGCATCGCGGCGTTGATGTTTCATCTAGCCTCCGATAATTTCTTCCGAAACACCCTCGTTATAGACATCTGCAGTGTCAATAAAATTGCCTCCTGCTTCTGTAAACCGTTCGAGCATTTCGACGCTGGTAGCTTCATCTGCCCCGCGCCCGAATTCCATGGTTCCAAGGCACAATTCACTGACTTTTATCCCTGTGCGCCCAAGCGAACGATACTCCATAATTTCCTCCTAAAAAATCAATGGTTTTCGGATTTCAGTGGATCTATTTTTCTATCCAGCTTGCTATATATTCGGCTTGTCCAGCCTGGACTGGAAGCTCTGGAGGATTGATTTGCCAGTGTCCTGTCAACCCAAGCTCCTGTGCAGTCACTGCAAAATGGCACATGGCTATTCCCAGATCAATACATTGCAGGTCACCGTGAACTACCAGTGAAGCCAGTCCCTTGCTATAACCGGGTGTGCGTTGTAAATAAAAGTGCCAGCCAGTGTTGCACCGTACCACCCGCCAAGGTTGTTTATTCGAGGCAGATGGCGCAATACATATCATTTCAAGAGGTAAGGCATACTTTCCGGCTGTTTCTTTGGAAAGCGGCTTGGTAAAAGTGCCATCAAAAAACAGATATTCCCAGTTATATCTGCTTCTGGCGTTTGCGAGCTGGCGCACCCACTCTGCCGGGGGGATAACGCTCTTCTGCGATGTAGCCAACTGCAATGACTGCCGGCAAGATTTCTCCATCCATTAACCTTGTATGCTTGGCAAAGCTGCTATGGGTAAAACTACCACCCAGCCAGCATGTCCCCAATCCAAGATCTGTCATGTGGAGTACTACAAGTTCCATCAGGTACCCAAAATCTTCCATGTCATTTATGGATTTGTGCACTGTTCCGGCAATAAAAGCTGGTGGATTCTTGATGAACCCATATGTGCCCAGTCTGCGCAAGTTGCGGCGGTCTTGCTCGCCGACCGCCAGTAATTTCATACGAACGTGGCTATTAAATGGTGAAGTAGGTAGAAAAGAAAGTATTTCCGTGATGCGTTGTTGTGTTTGGGGGGCAAGGTTTCGGCGCTGATAGACGCGGCAGGAAAATCGTTTTGAGATCAGGGCAGTGGCGGGTTGCGTAAAATGTGTGGACAGCATAGAACAAAACTGGTCAATCTTTTCTCTGCAAAGTTTTTTGACCTAAGCTCAAACTTTCTTGAAAGATCAATCGTGTTCGTTCGATGCAGGCTGATGTTGCATCTAGCCCCAGTGCAGAAAGTACTTCATCCGCCCGCCCTGTAGCACCCGGACGCGCGGATAAACGCAATCTCAACTTTTGGACTGACTGATTAGGTTCTTTAGAAAGTGAGATTTCTTCAATGAGGGGACGCAAGTCATATTGCTTCTCGCGGCGGGTTCTGATGATTGACTGCGCCGATACCAGTTCTGTAACACGTCTTTCCAGTTCAGACAATGGAAGGTTTTCCAGCAGGGTGATTTCATATTCAGCGGCAACCACTAGATTATCTGGCGACGGCTCATTCAGGGGAATTTCATTGATCTGATGAATCTGTATTCCATCAGGCAGAGCTTTTTGGAGCATGTCTAGGACTTTTGCAACAGACAATATATCACAATCCAGCCAGACATCTATGATTTCGTCGCGGCTGGTTACACCAAGCGGTAAAGGGCAGGCTTGATTCAGACGCGGCTGTGGATGAAAACCCTGGCTGTATGCCAGTGGTAGACGTGCTCGCCGCAGTGACCGTTCCCAGATTTTTTGCACATCAAGATGGCTGGTATAGCGCAGATGTTCAAGTTTTGAGTAATGAATACGGATGCGTTTCATCACTGCTTCTACTCTTTACTATCCTGAAATGGGACTGGTCACTTCAGGACATTTCCAGTGGTCACCAGGATACAGACGACGGAGCTGGTTAAATTCCGGCAGGATGCCGCAAGCGTAACACTGATTGCGGCAATCTTCGCGCAGCAAGCTCCGTTGACTGCGCTGGTATTCTTGCAACAGGTATGATTTGCGCACCCCGATGCTGATATGATCCCACGGAAAAATTTCATCTAGAGTGCGCAGTCGGTGGGTATAAAAATTTTGATCGAGACCACAGGACTGAAAAGCTTCCTGCCAGGCGTCGAAGTTAAACTGGTCGTGCCAGGCGTCGAATTTTGCACCTCTTTTCCATGCTTCGAAAACCACTCTGCCCATTCTGCGATCGCCTCGTGATAGCCATGCTTCCATTAGAGTTTCCTGCGGGTCTGTCCAGTTTAGCTTCAGGTTTGGTCCTTTAAGCTCCCGTTTCAGCAGGCGCTGCTTGCTCTCAATGACCTCCGGGTTGTCGCAGGCAGTCCATTGAAAGGGTGTGTGGGCTTTGGGCACAAATGTGCTAATACCAACATGAAGCGCTACGCGGCGTCCCATGATCTTGCGACCCTGTGCTAGCACTGTTTTGCAAACGTCAGCAATCGCCATGACATCTTCAAGGGTTTCGGAAGGATGTCCGATCATAAAATAGAGCTTAACTGTCGTCCAACCTCGCCGATAAATTGCATCGGTGGTTTCCAGAAGTTGCTCAGTTGAAATGGGTTTGTTGATGATGTTGCGCATCCGGTCAGTAGCCGCTTCAGGTGCTAGAGTGAACCCACCAGATTTTGATCCTCTCAGTTTTTCGAGAATATCTAACGAGACTGTTTCAATGCGCAAGGAAGGCAGAGAAATGCTCAAATTGGGGTAATCGGTCAGTTCCTTGCTGATACGATTGACCAGCTCAAGAATGTGGCTGTAATCAGAAGATGAGAGGGAGAGCAAAGCAACTTCCTCATAGCCGGTATATTCCAGCGCTTTACGGATGGTATTAATGATTTGTTCTGGTGGTCGTTCTCGAACGGGTCGGGTGATGATACCAGCATGGCAAAACCTGCAGCCACGCGTACACCCGCGCATGATTTCGATGGCAACACGGTTGTGAACTACGTCAATATTCGGTACAAGAAACCGCCAGGTGGGTTCGGGTAGCCTGCCCAAAATCCTTTTGCGTACCGGCAACGGGGCAGTATCGTTCAGTTTTTTAATGCGGGCAATTGTTCCATCTTCCTTGTATTCCGGCTCATACAAGGTGGGCACATAGAGGCCGTCCAGTTGTGATAGGGCAATCAGCAAATCAGCGCGCGCCCCACCATTGCTTTTCCATGATTGATAAGTATCCACAATCTCATGGATTACCTCTTCACCTTCGCCGATGACAAACACATCAATAAAGTCAGCCATTGGTTCCGGGTTATAGGTGGCGTGTCCCCCTGCAATAATAAGAGGATGGGTTTCATTCCGTTCGGAGGAGAAAAGCGGAATATTGGCAAGATCGAGCAGATTTAATGTGTTTGTATATAAATTCTCATAAGGCAGGCTAAACCCGACAATGTCAAAATCAGCCAGAGCGTGCTTGCTTTCCAGCGAATAAAGCGGGATGCCGTGTTGTCTCATCATGGTTTCCATATCCAGCCATGGTGCATACGCCCGCTCAGCAAGCACGTCTGGACGCTGGTTCAATTCATTATAAAGGATCGCTAGCCCCAGATTAGGTAACCCCAGATCATAAATATCGGGAAAAACTAGAGCTACCCGCGTTCTAACACTTTCCCAGGGTTTGATGATCTGATTGTATTCACCACCAACATATCGCCCGGGTTTTTGGACTTTTAATAACACACGCTCGAGGCGTGTTTGTATCTCGTTTGCAGGTAACACCAATAAGCTCCTAAAATCCAGCTTTCGATTACGAACCAGATAAATTTTACCCGAATATGGTAAGTCTGGATTGAATTTACTAACTCACCTTACGCAGATTTGAGTAAACTTGGTGTATGAAAAACGGCAAACTCCTGGACTTGTACAGCGACTATCTGATAAGCGCCTTTGGGCAAACCACCGCGACCGGGCTGTCCTCCCTGTTGGATGGTGAAGT